>CAYJVC010000019.1:0-31194 GCA_964373505.1 uncultured Planctomycetia bacterium | reverse complement strand
CCCTGCAAAGGGAAGCAATAGGTGAATGCAAAAAAAGACAGCACTGCACCCGCCGGTCGTTACGAACTGCTTCGCTCGCTGCATGATTCGGGCATCAATCAGTTCAATATTTATTGGTTGAAGGATGGCGTGATGCCGAAGCGCTTTCCGGTATTCTTGCGCGATGAGACCAAACACGGGTATTTTTATTCGACGGTTTTGAAAACCCCCGAAGAATTGGCGGCGGCGATAACACAGATCCGGCCGGACCGCGTCCGATTTGAAAATTCGATCATCGTGGAGTTCTGCGATACTTCGGATGCAGGTGGTATCTTTCGAAAATATGCGACGTTCATCGTCGGCGATCGGATCATCCCCTGGTACCTTTACTTCAGCCGGCATTGGGATGTTCGTTTCAAATATCACTTGAGCGAATGGACGGAATCCATGGAGCGCGAGGAGGATCAGCATGTCCGGCAGAATCCGCATGGATCCTTTGTTAGAGAAATTTTCTGCACCGCCGGCATTCAGTACGGGCGCATCGATTTCAGCCTATTGAACGGGCGTCCCCAAGTCTGGGAGATCAACACGAACCCTGAGCTTTTTGCGCCGGGGCAGTACCTACCACCGCGGGCTGTCCGCCGCGATTTCTTTGGCGGTGAAATGACGGGCGCATTTCAAAGTCTCTTGGCCCGGTCTCAATCAGCGGGAAAGTCACGGTTCACGGTCTGTTTCGGGATTCGAAAGGCCGCTTATTGGCACGAGATTTTTTCTTCAACGGTGCATATCGTTTGGGACTTCTTAAAGGGCTTGTTTCCGCGTGAGCTGCGGCTTTCCGTGAAGAACCGTTTGATCAGGTACACCGGACGCCGTCTGCGTTGACGATTTCCGAGCAGAGGTGTATTGTAGCAATGGGCTTTAAATAAAAATGAGGAGATTCCCATGAGCTTGCAGCTTGGAACTATTGTCCCGGACTTCACCCAGAAATCCAGCGAAGGCGACATTCAATTTCATAAGTTTATTGAAGGCAGTTGGGCCGTGCTATTTTCGCACCCGGCCGACTATACGCCTGTATGCACGACGGAGCTGGGACGTGTCGCAAAGTTAAAGGGCGAATTTACCAAACGCGGCGTCAAGGTGATCGCGCTGTCGGTTGATTCCGTGCAGTCGCACAACGGTTGGATCAAGGACATCAACGAAACGCAAAACTGTCAGGTCAATTTTCCGATCCTCGCGGATGAGAACCAGAAGGTCGCCCGGCTATACGATATGATCCACCCTCAGTCTCTCGATAAGATGACGGTGCGGTCGGTGTTTATCATCGATCCTAATAAGAAGATCCGCGCGGTCATCACCTATCCGGCTTCCACGGGCAGGAATTTTGATGAAATTCTGCGCGTCATCGATTCACTGCAGTTGACCGATAACCATAAGGTGGCCACTCCCGTAGATTGGAAACGCGGAGAGGATGTAGTGATCGTCCCGGCCCTGAAGGACGAGGAAGAGATCAAGAGACGGTTCCCCAAGGGTTACCGAGCGCTCAAGCCATACCTTCGCCTGACCCCTCATCCAGTCAATTGACCACACCGAGTCTAGGAGTGCTTGCCAGAAAAGAGCTGATAGTGCATAATAAAGTCCAGTCGTACCAAACATAGGAGGCGAAATGGCGTATCAAGGTGGTGGTGGATTCGGCGGCGGGCAACCAAGGGAGATGTTCAAGGCGACTTGCGCGGACTGTCAGAAAGAGTGCGAGGTCCCTTTTAAACCCCGTGAAGACCGGCCGGTCTATTGCAAGGAATGCTTCTCAAAGCGGAAGGACAGCGGCAGCCGCTAGCAAAACCACTTCCAAGCCATTGCCGGCAGCCTCTTAGGCTGAGTAGCGGGCGCGTCGAAAGGCAGCATCCTGTGTGTGCCTGCTTTGATCGCGGGCGGCCCGGCCCTCCGTAATAAGCCTTGACATCCCGGGTGGGCGTGGTACAATCCTCCCGTAGTTAGATAGGGTTGTTTTTGAAGCTTACGAAGAATAAGATTTAAAACCGCGAACTCTACTAAATTCGCGGTTTTTTTATTTTGTCCGCCTTAGGCGGATCCGCCTTTGGCGGAGTGGGCCAAAGACATTTTATTAACCAATAAGTGAAATAGAGAAAGAAGCAAAACACAATGGTACAAGGAACAATCAAGTGGTTTAGCGACCAAAAAGGCTATGGATTCATTACCCCCGAGGGCGGGAAGAAGGACGTGTTCGTCCATTTCTCAGCGCTCCAAGGTGAGGGTTTTAAGACATTAGCCGAAGGCCAGTTGGTATCATTCGATATCACCACGGGCCCCAAAGGTGAGCAAGCCGCAAACGTCGTAAAGATCTAATCAACGTTTGATCAAAAAGATCCCCCGCTCATGAATATGGGCGGGGGATTTTTCATTAAAATAAGAAAGGAGCCGCATGAGAGAGTACTTTAAAAGTGACAAGAAAAAAAGAGAAGAGCAGAAAAGAAAGAAGAAGGAAGAGAAGCGCCTCAAGCGCCTGGAGCGAAAGATCGAAGTTCCTCCGCCGGTTGACAACCCCGAGATCCCGAGTTAAGTTATTTCGCAGTCATGTATCCCGTCAGGAAAGTATTTTTCGCCGCGGCGGCATTGCCTTTTATCCTGGGAGCCGAAATGAAACAAACGTCCAGCCAGGTCGACATTTATAACGCCTCGACCGGCAAGGTGGAAAAAGTAGCCCGCGTGGCCAGATCCGAAGAGGAATGGAAAAAGCTCCTGACGAAGGAAGAATATGAAGTCACCCGCCAAAAAGGCACGGAGCGTCCTTTTAGCAAGCAGTGCGCGATCCCCTCGTCGGGGAAGGGGATCTACCAGTGCGTCGGTTGCGGGACGGACTTATTCGCCTACGGCAACAAATTCGAGTCCGGCACCGGCTGGCCGAGTTTTTTTGACCCTGTTTCGGGCCTTAACGTGTTCCTTGAGGAAGACACGAGCCTTGGCATGCATCGCGTGGAAGCGCTTTGCGCGCGCTGCGGCGCACATCTGGGACACGTGTTCGACGACGGCCCGCCGCCCACCGGAAAGCGGTATTGTATCAATACGGTGGCATTGAAACTCAAAACCATCTAACAAAAGAGGAGGTCACCATGCAGGGGATCATAGGGCTGATAGTACTGATCGTGAACATCATCGTGACCGTTCAGATCGTACAGGGCCAGGATGACGTCGGCAAGAAGGCGCTATGGATCATCCTGGTCTGGATCCTGCCGATCATTGGCCTGGTGCTCTATTTTCTGTTAGGAAAGAAAAAGGCCGCTTAACTGACTCGAAATCAGGTTTTAAAGGGTTTATCCGCTATTTTACTCGTTGCCGTCTGCGGCGGATCCGTGTGGGCCGGACGGACTTTTTTCTTTACCAAGGCGGAGTTTACCCAGGATGCCCTGGACCTTGTGCGCTCCAAAGGCAACCCCAACGCCCTCCTTTGGATCGTCGAATACTCGGACTACCAATGCCCTTCGTGCCGGACCGCTTACTATCTCTTGGAAGACGCCATGAAGACAACCCCGTCGAAAATATATTTGCAGGCGCGCTTTTACCCTCTCAGCCATCATAAATACGGCTTAAAATCGGCAATCTACGCGTACGCGGCGGCCAAGCAGGATAAGTTCTGGCCATTTCATGCGATCCTTTTCGAGAAACAGCCGGAATGGAGCCAGGCGCCCGTTGAAAAAATAGACGGATTATTTGAGGGTTATGCCAAGGAAGCCGGTCTGGATGTGAAAAAGCTCGCAGCGGCCGCGGAAGATCCCAAGAGCAAAGAAGCAGTCTTCGAAGAAAATGAAAAAGGCAGGTCTTTGGGGATAAATATCACGCCCACATTTTTTATGAACGGAAAAATGGTGGCGGGCGTGAATGTTTTTAAGGAGGAGATCGCAACGGCACTCGATCTTAAGGAGCCGGCGAAGTCATGAAGCGGAAAATACTTTTCGTACTGCGTGTGGCGCTGGCCTCGGTGTTCATCGTTTCGGGCTTCATGAAGCTCATGGAGCCGGCCCAGAATTTCCTGGCCGTGGTTTACGAGTATAAGATCCTCTCGGGCCCGACCGCGAGGCTGTTTGCCGACTCGATGCCGTGGTTTGAGTTTATCTTCGGCGTCTTTTTACTGAAAGGTTTATGGACGCGGTTTTCGGTCGCGGCGCTTTGGAGTCTGAACAGCCTCTTTATCATCGCGGTGGGCTCGGCGCTTTGGAGGAAGCTCCCCATCACGGAGTGTGGGTGTTTCGGCGGCCAGGCCTCGTTGCCGCTTGAGAGAGTGCTTGCGCTCGACCTCGTGTTATGGACCGCGTTCGCAGTACTTTTTTTATTTTCACGGCACGCGACACGGTTCAGCATGGACGAGTATTTTAGTAAGAGGGACTTGGCATGAGTCTCCAGGAACGACGGGTAGTCGTGACAGGGATGGGCGCCATCACGCCGCTGGGACGGAGCGTTTCGGATTTTTTCAACGGTTTGAGGGAAGGGCGATCGGGCATAAGGCGCATCAGCCTTTTCGAGGACCCGCTTTTGGAAAGCCAGGTGGCGGCCGAAGTACCCGATTTCGATCCGCTTGACCATGTGACGTCGGTGGATTCCAAGCGAGTGCCGCGCGTGGTGCCGATGGCGATCGCCGCCGCCCGAGAAGCGCTGACGGATGCCCGAATAAATATAGAAGATCTCCATGCGGACGAGCGCCGCAAGATCGGAATCGTGATCGGCACGGGCGGCGGCGGAATCGAATTTGCGGAAAAGCAGTATGAAGAATTTTTCGGTAACCGCTCAAGAAAGGTCACGCCTTACTGCGTGTCGTCTTCGTTTGTCGGCATGCTTTCAAGCGAGATCTCGATCACACTGGGCCTTCACGGCATCAGTCACGTGATATCCACCGGCTGCACTTCCTCGACCGATGCGATCGGGTATGCCTATCAGATGATCCGTTCGGGACAAGAGGAGCTGCTTTTAAGCGGCGGAGCCGAAGCGTGCATCACGAACGGTCTCATGGCTGGTTTCGCGCGCATGGGGGTCATGGCCACGCGTTACAACCAGATGCCCGAGAGAGCATCAAGGCCGTTTGACCGTGACCGCGACGGATTCGTTTTAGGGGAAGGTTCATGGATGTTCGTGCTGGAGCCCTATGAGCGGGCCCGCGAACGCGGAGCGAAGATCTACGCCGAGATCACGGGCTACGGGTCGACCTGCGATGCGTATCATCGTGTGGCCATGAAACAGGACGGCGTTGAGCCCGCGCGCGCGATGCAGCTTGCGATGGAGCGCTCGGGCGTTGAAGCGGATTCGATCCAGTCGATCCAGCTTCACGGCACTGCTACGAAAATGAACGATGCGGTCGAGACAAAAGCGGTCAAACTCTTATTTAATAAATTGGCGCTGCGTATTTCTACCACGGCGCTCAAATCGATGATCGGCCACCCGCAGGGCGCCTGCGGTGCGGCCGGTGTCATGGCGGCCATTTTTTCACTCGCCGAGCAATTTATCCCGCCGACCATCAATTACGAGAACCAGGACCCCGAGTGTGATCTCGACTATACGCCGAATAAGGGCCGCGCGAAAGACGTGGAGCATGTGCTGTGCAACACGATCGCGTTTGGCTCCAAAAATTCCGCCCTCCTGGTGCGCCGTTGGGACGAGTGAATCCTGATTGTCCAGGAAAATTTTGTATTCCCGCCGCTTTCGTATTAAAATATAGCCATAGGAAGGGGCAAAAATGAAATATAAGTATCTGTGTTTATTAACAAGTTTTATTCTGCTTTTAAGTTTCTCGGGGGTGTCTCATGGAGACTACACGGAGACATTTACCACCGGTAAGGACTGGAGCTATCGCATGTCCAAACGGGAAAAGTTCCTGGCCGTCTTTGCGCCTTATATCCTCTACCACCGTTACGGCATCCCGTTCAGAAAAGAGCCGAATGCGTACATTTTGGATATAGACAGGATCCTGGTTTATAATCCCTATATCGAGAATGAGGATATCGCCAACATTTTTGCGTCCACCGTGTACGCGCTCGAACCCGAGTCCCGGCCCGCCTTCCAGGCCATGGCCCGTGATCTTCAGTACCAAAACCTAAGCCACCGAGAAGTGGTTTACCCTAGGCTACTACTGGCACCATCGGCCCAAGACCCCCAGAATACCTCCTTCGAATAACCTCCACTTCTTCACAGAAATTTCATACCCGCTTTACACCCATTTCACTCTCTTTGTGTAAACTTTGGTTCATAGGAATTGAGTGAGGCCAAATACGAACGATGGAAAGGATTAACATGAAAAAAAGGATGCTTTCTTTCGGGATCTTCACGACGGTCCTTCTCCAGGCGAATCTTGCCTTCGCCGATGTGAACGGCGATGTCATGTCCATGCTCGAGAGCATGAAACAGCAAATGGTCAAAATGCAGCAAACCATCGATCAACAAAACTTGAGGATCCAACAACTGGAGTCAAAGACGGTCCTTGAAACGCCTCAAGCCGCTGCAAAGATCGGGCCCGAGGGCGCTCAAGCCTACCTTACGGAAAATGATTGGCAGAAAGGCATCAAAGACAACATCGGAGAAGCGGTCCCGTGGCTTAAAGGCGCCAAGTACGGCGGGGATTTTCGTTTGCGCTATGAGGCGTTTGATTTCTATGACAATAACGAGGAGGAAAACACTTCTTCCGACCGGTCAAGAAACCGATTCCGTATCCGTCTTCGCTGGGGTTTTGAAAAGGACTATGGCGACGATTGGAAAGTGGGTTTCCGTTTGGCTACCGGCACTCCCAGCACCTCGAGTGGTATTGCGACTGACAATACTTCGACGAACGTGACACTGGGCAATCCCGGCTATTCCGTTTTTAAGAATATTTATGTCGACCGCGCTTACGCGCAATATTCTCCGAATGGGTTTAAGGAATACGGGCCCATCCGAGGAGTCTTGATCGGCGCCGGGAAATTTGACAACCCGTTTGCGCGTTATGCCACCTCGATCGTTTGGGATAGCGATGTAACGCCGGAAGGCGCGTATGAAAAAGCAAACTTCCAGCTTGTCAGCACGGAAGAAAATAAGTTGAACGCTTATTTGACGATGGGTCAGTTCATCGCCAATGAAAATTCAGGGTGGGAGACCGACGCCAATATTTACGCTTACCAAGGTGCGCTCAATTGGTCGACCTATAATTTCAATACCGGCCGGCCGGTGGACTTCACAGGCGCGGTTTCGTTTTACGATTACACGAATTGGGTTCAAACCGTGGCCGGCAACACGACCGGCGTGTCCTTCTTGAGGACAAACACATTGGCCGCCGGACAGTTCCGTGTGATCGACATTTATCCGGAGCTTGCGTTCTATGTGAACCGCCAGCCTGTGACGCTCTGGGCTGATTACGTCCAAAATATCGGGATTGAGGGAACGGACAACGCGCTTTCAAGCGGTAATGACATCCATGACATGGATACCGCCTGGGGTGTAGGAGTCAAGGTCGGTAAAGCCAAGAAGAAAGGCGACTGGGAGCTTTTCTACGGATACTATGAGATCGGCGCCAATGCCGTCGTGGCGGCGTTCAACGACAGCGATTTCGGAGGTCCCGGCGGAGTAGGAGCTACGAATCGTCAAGGCCACAAATTCGGTCTTGGGTACCAATTGACCGACGCGATCATGGTGAACTGGACCGGCTACGTGGTGACTCCGCTTAATCCCGGCCCGGTGGTCGCCAGCAGCATCAACGAGACTGTGTTCAGGTCACAGCTCGATGCGGCTTATAAATTTTGATTAAAAGGAGCTATTTTAATGAAGATAAGGATAGGTTTACTTCTAGTTATTTTCACAGCATCTTTATTCTTTAGGGGGGCTGCTTTCGCCAAAAATAATGATTCCTTGCAGGTGAGGGGCTCTGATACGATGGTTAACCTCGTCCAAGGCTGGGCCGAAGCGTTCATGGAAAAAAACCCGAGCGCGTTTGTGGCGGTTACCGGCGGCGGGTCAGGCACCGGAATTGCGGCGATCATCAATGGCACCTGCGATATCGCGATGAGCTCAAGGAATATCACGCCCAAGGAAATGGATCTGGCCGCAAAAAAGGGAGCGGCGCCTAAGGAATACACGGTGGCGCTCGACGGTTTGGCTGTGGTCGTTCACCCCAATAATCCCGTTTCAAAGCTCACGATGGGCCAATTGGCCGATATTTTCACCGGAAGAGTTAGTGACTGGAAAGAGGTGGGTGGAGAAGATTTGAAAATCGTCGTTCTCTCGCGCGAGGTTAATTCCGGTACTCATGTGTATTTCAAAGAACATGTGTTAAGAAAAGGTGATACCAAGTCCAAAGAGGAATTTTCCGCCGACGCGCTTCTTTTGCCCTCGAGCCAGGCAATTGCCGATGAGATCAAGCAAAACCCTTCCGCGATCGGCTATTATGGCATGGGGTACATCGGGACTGACCATAAAGCGATAGCCATCGCCAAAGATCCGGGCTCCGTGTATATCAACCCCACCGTTGAAGACGTGATAAGCGGCAATTATCCGATCTCGCGGCCGCTTTTCATCTACACGAAAGGCGAGCCCCAGGGTCAGGTCAAGACGTTCCTTGATTTTATGCTCTCGGACGAGGGCCAGGCGATCGTTTCTCGGATGGATTTTGTTCCCATTAAAAAATAATCTTCCCCAAATGCAGGGTTCCAGAAGACTAACAGAACTCCTAGTCGAGTCCACGATAAAATTAAGCGGTTTGGCCTGTATTTTTATCGTGGTGCTTATATTCCTCTTTCTCCTAAAAGAAGGCATTTATTTATTCCATACGATCAGACTCGCCGATTTTTTATTCGGGAAAAGCTGGTACCCGATCTCGGAGCCGGCGGAGTTCGGTATTCTGCCGCTCATTTATGGCACGCTGATCGTGACGGCGGGCGCCGCGGTGCTGGCAGTGCCGTTCGGCATTGGCTCCGCGATCTACATTTCCGAAGTCGCTCCCCCTAAATTAAAGGAAATATTAAAATCCGGGATCGAGCTTCTGGCCGCTATCCCGAGCGTGGTGCTGGGATTTATTGGGATAGTCACGATCGTTCCCTGGGTCAAGAAAGCTTTTAACATCCCTACGGGGCTCACGGCTTTTTCTGGTTCGGTGATCCTGGCTTTTATGGCGATGCCGACGATCGTTTCGATCGCTGAGGATGCGCTTCATTCGGTGCCGAAAAGTTACAAAGAAGGCGCTTACGCGCTTGGCGCTACTAAATGGCAAACGATTTATCGTGTGATACTCCCGTCTTGCACTTCAGGTATTTTAGCGGCGGTGATGCTGGGAATCGGCCGCGTCGTAGGGGAGACGATGGCAGTGATGATGGTGACAGGGAACTCCGCTTCGATTTCGAGCAGCATCTTTCGCCCCGTACGCACACTCACGGCCACGGTCGCAGCCGAAATGGGGGAGACGGTCCAGGGAAGCGAACACTATTTCGCGTTGTTCGCGATAGGGATCGTTCTTTTCACCCTCACGTTCGCGATCAACATAACTGCGGATATTTTCATTCACCGGAAAAGAAAATGAGAATCCCGCCTTCCATCACCCAAAAAATTGCATTTTTTATTTTATTCCTCACGGCACTTTTTGTGATCCTGCCCGTATTGGCCGTGATCTTTATTATTGTGAAAAATGGAATTGGCGCGGTTTCTTGGGAGTTTTTAACTCAAATGCCCAGACACGGGATGCGGGCGGGTGGGATCCTGCCGGCGATCGTGGGCACTTTTTATCTAGTGGTGGGCGCCATATTGTTGGCGCTGCCGCTCGGACTTTTCGCCGCAATTTATTTGAGTGAATATTCGAAGGACACGTGGCTTAATCGCGTGATCAGACTTGCGATCGTCAATCTCGCCGGAGTTCCTTCGGTGGTATTCGGGCTCTTTGGTTTCGCGCTTTTCGTGAGCTTCTTCAAGTTTGGCGCTTCGATCCTTTCAGGCTCCTTGACGCTGGGGATCATGATCCTGCCTGTCATCATCACTTCTTCGCGTGAGGCGTTGGATGCGGTGCCCAAGTCTTTCCGCGAAGTCAGCCTTTCGCTCGGCGCCACAAAGCTCCAGACCATCAAATATGCGGTCTTGCCGCACGCGCTGCCGGGCATTCTCACGGGCACCATCTTGGGCGTAGGCCGCGCGGCGGGTGAAACGGCGCCGATCCTTTTTACGGTCGCCGCATTTTACCTTCCACGCTTGCCTCACAGTATTTTTGACCAGGCGATGGCGTTGCCTTATCACCTTTACGTTCTCTCCACGCAGGTGCCCAACGTGGACGCGAAGATCCGTTATGGCACGGCGTTCGTGCTCCTTGTGATCGTGCTCTTGATGAACCTCGTGGCGGTCATGATCCGCTCACACTTTAGAAGCAAGAAAAAATGGTAACCCCATCCCCTATTTGCAACGATCCACTTTGCGGATCGGTCGCCAAAGGCGACCAAATAGGGGATGGGGTAAAAATAAATATTAAAAATTTGTCCGTGATGTTCTCGGATCACGCGGCGCTCGACGGCGTGAGTCTTTCGATCGAGTCCAATGAAATTTTAAGCGTGATCGGCCCCGCGAATTCCGGAAAGACCACACTTTTGAGGTCGCTGAATCGCCTAAATGATCTTGAGGAGAACTTCCGGATCACGGGCAGCGTGCTCTTAGACGGCAAGGACATTTATAAAGAGATCGACCCGGTGTTTTTGCGCAGAAAAGTGGGAATTATCTTTGCGCTTCCGATACCGCTTCCGATGACGGTGTTTGAAAATGTGGTTTATGGTGTAAGAAGGCAAGGCATAAAAGACCGGAGGAAACTTTATGAGATTGCCGAAAAGGCGCTTAAAGACGCTTATTTATGGGATGAAATCAAAGACCGTCTGGACGAACAAGCCATGAAACTATCCGGAGGGCAGCAGCAGCGGCTTTGCATCGCCAGGGCGCTTGCGCTGAATCCCGAGGTGATCCTTTTTGATGAGCCCTGCTCGGCGTTGGATCCAATCTCGACGTCTAAGATCGAAGAAGCGATGATGAAGCTTAAGAGCCAATACACGATCGTGCTTGTTACGAACAACACGAAACAGGCCGCGCGCGTGGGAGATAAGACCGCATTTTTTTTGATGGGCAAGTTGATCGAGGTGGGCCAAACAAGCAAACTCTTCACGGCTCCCGGAGACTCGAGGACTGAAGGCTACATTTCGGGGCGGTTTGGTTAAATATGGCTCGATCTGTGATCACGACAAAGGATCTGAATTTATATTACGGACGTTTCCAGGCGCTCAAAGACATACGTCTTTCCATCACGGAGAAAAAAATTACGGCGATCATCGGGCCGTCCGGTTGCGGGAAATCGACGCTTCTGCGCGTATTTAACCGCATGAACGATCTTGTGGAAGGGGTGCGGATCACGGGCGAGGTGAATTTTGAGGATCACAATATTTACGCTCCGGACACGGATCTCTTAAAACTTCGGAAGAAAATCGGAATGGTTTTTCAGCAGCCGAATCCATTCCCTATATCGATCTTCGAGAATATCGTTTTCGGGCTTAAGATCCATAGACTGTACCGCGAAAGTAAAGAGGTTCTTAACAACATTGCCGAAGAAAGTCTTAAATCCGTTCTCTTGTGGGAAGATTTGAAGGACAAGCTGCATCACCTGGCTACGAATCTCTCGCTTGAACAACAACAGAAGCTTTGTATCGCAAGGCTTCTCGTTGTGAAGCCCGAGGTGCTCTTGATGGATGAGCCCTGCTCGGCGCTTGACCCGATCTCAACGGCCAAGATCGAAGATCTGATGCAGGAATTAAAGAAGAATTACACCATCGTTGTTGTGACGCACAACATGCAGCAGGCCGGGCGCGTGTCCGATGAGACAGGCTATATGCTTCTGGGAGAACTTATCGAATTCGGACCCACGCAGACGATTTTTACGACGCCACATGACAAACGAACGGAAGATTATATAACGGGCAGATTAGGTTAAAACAGTATTTTTGTTGCAGACTCCCTCCCTTTGGGGTTAAATAGGGGTGAGTCGGTCCGAATGGGGAGCCTATGGCCAAAAAAATTTTAGTGGTGGATGACGAACCCGCCAGCGTGCTTTTGTTCGAATCCGTTTTGAAGAAGCGAGGCTATACGGTTTTGATCGCCGGCGACGGCGAGCAGGCGATCCAAACGGCCCGTAAAGAAAAACCCGACCTCATTATCCTCGACATCTTGATGCCCAAAGTGGACGGCACGGAAGTCGCCTATACTTTAAGAGAAGACGGAATAACCAAAAATATCCCCATTTTCTTCATCACAGCCCTCATCGCTCCCGACGACAAGGTCGACATCGCCGGCGCCACCCACAACCCCGTGTTTGCCAAGCCGGTCAACTTGGCCGAGCTATTGGCCAAAGTCCAGCAGCAAATCGGTGTTTAGCCTGCCTTTTTCATAACTCATTTAAGTATAATTAGTTATAGAGTAATATATTTGTTTTAAAAAAACTTAAGCAGAGTTAAAATACGTAGTGTATACTTGATGGGTAAGTCCGGAGCAGCCTCATGCCCGCCGACGAGCTTGAAAGTCTGAAATTTCTCGATTCCATCATCGAAAACATCCCCCATATGATCTTTATCAAAGACGCAAAAGACCTGCGTTTTGTGCGCTTCAATAAGGCCGGCGAGGATCTTTTGGGATATTCCCGAAAAGAATTGATCGGCAGGAACGATTATGATTTTTTCCCGAAGGAAGAAGCCGATTTTTTCACGACGAACGACCGCAAGGTGCTCGAGGGGCAACGATCGGTCGATATCCCCGAGGAGCCGATCCACACGCGTTTTAAAGGCCGGCGCATTCTTCACACCAAGAAAATTCCGCTCATGGATGAAAAAGGGAACCCGCGGTACTTGCTGGGCATTTCGGAGGACATCACCGACGCCCGCGTGACCCGGGAGGAACTGACCCGGAATCAGGAGAAACTGGCGCTCTCCAACGCCGAGAAAGAACAGATGGAGGTCTTTACGTACCTTGCCTCCCATGATTTGCAGGAGCCGCTTCAGAAGATCATCAGTTTCAGCGAGCTCTTGAGGACCCGGGTGGACGGCAATTTGGACGCGAAGGCCGCGGATTATCTGGAGAGAATGCAGAACTCGGCCCGGCGCATGACGCATCTGGTGCAGGAGCTTCTGAATTTGTCGCGCATCATGACAATGAAACCGCATTTTGAGACCGTGGACCTCAAAAAAGTCCTGCAGGAGGTGCTGTCGGACCTGGAGGTGCGCCTGAAAAAGACCGGCGCCAGGGTAGAATGCGACACGCTCGCGGTGATCTTGGCGGACCGCGGGCAGATGTACCAGCTTTTTCAGAATTTGGTTTCGAATGCGATCAAGTTCCGAAAAAAAGGCGAGCCAACCGTGGTTCGCGTGACGAGCCGGTTCCCTGACGGCGCCTCGGTGGAGATCCGGTTTCAGGACAACGGCATCGGTTTTGAGGAAAAGGACCTCGGCAGGATCTTCAAGCCCTTTGAGCGGCTGCACAGCTGGGCCGAATACGAAGGCAGCGGCATAGGTCTGGCCATTTGCCAAAAGATCGTCTTAAGGCACCATGGCCAGATCACGGCCACCAGCACGCCTGGTCAGGGCACCACGTTCACCCTCACGCTGCCGAGTGCGGGAAATCTCGCCGCGCGCCCAGAAATGGCGGTTCACGATGAAAAATAAACTTCTGAACATTCTATTGATCGAGGACAACCCGGAGGATATTCTGATCTTGCAGAATCTTCTGGTTCAGACGAACGGCGCCTCTCCGAAAATTAAATTTCATTACGTTCACCGCCTGGACGAGGGGCTCGAATATTTGAAAAAACGCGGCATGGATCTTATTGTTCTGGACCTGACTCTGCCGGATTGCCGCGGCATGGAAACGCTTGAAAAATTGCAGTCCCATGTCGACCACGTTCCCGTTGTTGTCTTGACGGCCATGAACGATGAGGAACATGCGCTTCAAGCCATGCGCCACGGCGCCCAGGACTATCTGGTGAAGGGGCAGTTCAACCGTTATATGTTCTTCCGTTCGATGCTTCACGCGATCGAGCGCAGCAAGGTGCGCGAAGAGCTTCAGCGGGTTACGCAGGAGCTGCGAACGGCCAATGGGCGCCTTGAAAAACTTATACAGCTTGACCCGCTCACGGAGCTTTTGAATCGCCGGGGACTTCAGGACGCCTTATCGCGCGAGATCCAGAGAACCCACCGCGAGGAGTCGGACCTTTTGGCGCTGATCCTGGACCTGGATGACTTCAAGCAGGTGAACGACACGCTGGGTCATGCGGTCGGCGATGTAGTTTTAAAAGAGATCAGCCAAAAACTGAGATCTTCGGTCCGGATCACGGACTATGTGGCGAGGATCGGAGGCGATGAATTCTTGATCCTGATGCCCCAGACGAGGCTCGCCGAGGGGGTCCGCGTCGCCGGAAAGGTCCGGAGGGCTGTCTCCTCCACTTCCGTTTCTTTGTCACTCAGCATGAATTTTAAGATCACCGCAAGCCTGGGTCTTGTGGCCGTATCTCCGGACATTGTTTCGATCGACGAATTGTTGGCGAAGACGCACTCGGTTTTATATAAAAGCAAAGGCGGCGGCAAAAATCGTCTCTCTTACGAATACGGGGAAAAATCGGGGGCGCTTGACGAAGACACGCTGTTCGAAGACATTTTAACTGCGCTTGGCCGTGAGGAGAGCTATCGCGTTCTGAAGCAGCCCATTTTCCGCCTTGAGGGCCGGGAGAGGGTGGGCTACGAATTCCTGAGCCGTTTTTCGTTCCCGGGCATGGAAATGCCCGATGATTTCTTCCGCGTGTGCCTAGAGAACAACATGCTGACGCTCGCCGACCGCCAGTGCCTGGCGAACAGCATCCGCGCCGGCGTGTCCTTGCCCAGGGGCTTGAGGAGGCATTTCAATCTGTTCCCTTCCACTCTGATCGATATTCCGATGCGCAATCTGATGGCGCCTTTCGAGAAGTCCCATGAGGTGGAACACTGTTGCATTGAGATCAGCGAGCAGCAGATCATCGGTGACCCCTCGTATCTCACGGAGGCCGTGAAATGTTTCAGGGACGCGGGGATCCTCGTAGCGATCGACGACGTAGGTTTCGGCCGGAGCTGTCTCGAGAGCCTGATCCTGTTGGAGCCGGATGTGGTCAAGATCGATAAAAAATGGGTGAACGGCATTTCCAAAAACGACTGGAGCCTTAGGTCCTTGAAACGGGTGTTGAAAGTAACTGACGCGTTGGGTGTGGAAGTGATCGCGGAAGGCATTGAAACGGCGGCGGACCTGGGGGTGCTGAAATCTCTCGGCGTCGAATACGGACAGGGCTATTTCCTGGGGAGGCCGGCTTAAGATGGCGCACTCGGCGGAAAAGAGGATATTGGTGGTGGACGACGATCCCGAGATGCGGATGATCATACGGGACACCCTCAAGCAAAATCACTACCAGGTCATCACCGCATTCAACGGCCTGGATGCGATCAAAAAATCAAAAGATGAAAAAGTGGATGTGATCATCCTCGACATTTGCATGCCGAACTTTTCGGGCTATTGGTTCTGTGATGCGTTTAAAAAACGTCCCGAAACGCGCCAAGTGCCGGTCATCATGATCTCAGGATTGTCCGAGGAAAATGACGTCAAAAAAGCCTACCAGGTCGGCGCGTCCGCGTACCTTACCAAACCCTTTGATTCCGAAGAGCTTCTGCAGGCGGTTGAAAAACAGCTTGCTCCCGTCTGAATAAAATTACTTGACCCTTTGAATAAAACCGGCCAAAATCGCTCCCATCATGGGCCTGTTCCACGCGATTATTCTCGGCATCATAGAAGGCGTCACGGAGTTTCTGCCGATTTCCTCGACCGGACATCTCATTTTAGCTTCCAAACTGCTGAATATTCCCTCCAGTGATTTCCTTTCAAGTTTTGAGATCGCGATACAAGGAGGCGCCATTCTCGCGGTACTTGTGCTGTACGGAAAGTACGTGCTGCTAAATCCCGGAGTTCTTAAGCGTCTCTTGGTCGCGTTCCTGCCGGCGGCCCTGACGGGGGTTTTTTTGTTCAGGTTGATCAAACACGAATTACTGAATAATACCCCTCTGGTCCTCTGGTCTTTGTTCTTGGGGGGAATTTTTTTGATCCTGTTCGAGCGGTTCCATTTAAAGGGGGGCGGGAAAACGGGCGGGATCGCCGTGATCTCTTACCGACAGTGTTTTGTGATCGGCCTTTTTCAGGCGTTAGCCGTCATCCCGGGTGTTTCAAGGTCGGCGGCCACCATCGTCGGCGGTCTCCTGCTTGGCGCCGACCGCAGGTCTGCCGTTGAATTTTCATTTTTACTGGCGGTGCCGACCCTTATGTCCGCCGCGGCGCTCGACTTGTTCCGGAGCGGGTTTCAGTTCTCTTCCGGTCAGCTCGACCTGATAGTGGTGGGGTTTACGACCTCGTTCATCGTGGCCGTTTTGAGCATCCGCTTTTTTCTGCATTTCATCAAGAACCACGATTTTGCCTGGTTCGGAGCATACCGCGTGGCGTTGGCCGTGTTTTTCTGGTGGATTATCGTCTAAAGAATCAATATAATCTCTAGCCAATAGTAAGAAGACCCTGTTTTTGATCACTAACCAAAGGGAGATAGCATGCAAGATCTGTTTTGGATAGCACCGGTGGGTTCGTCCATCGCGCTGGTTTTCGCAGCTCTATTGATAGTCAAGATCATGAGGTCTCCGAAAGGCACTCCCGCGATCATCCTGATACAAGAAGCGATCGCCGAAGGCGCCAACGCCTATTTAAAACGCCAGTATCTGGTTGTTTCCATCTTTTTCGCGCTGGCGTTCGTGATCTTTCTGGTCATGGCGCAGATGAACTTGATGTCTATTTTTGTGCCGTTCGCCTTTTTGACGGGTGGTTTTTTCTCGGGGCTTTCTGGGTTCATCGGCATGCAGGTCGCGATCCGCTCCAACGGGCGCACTGCTTTTGGCGCGACGGAAAGCCTGAATAAGGGTCTTCGGATCGCGTTCTCCGGCGGCGCGGTGATGGGCTTCGTGGTCGTGGGTCTGGGGCTTTTGGACCTGTCGATCTGGTACTACCTATTAAATTATTTCTATCGCGATCTTGAAACTTCGATCCGGATCCAGCACATCACCTCGACCATGCTGTCCTTTGGTATGGGCGCCTCGAGCCAGGCGCTCTTCGCGCGCGTGGGTGGCGGCATCTTCACGAAAGCGGCGGATGTGGGCGCGGACCTCGTCGGCAAGGTCGAAGCGGGGATCCCCGAGGACGACGCGAGAAATCCGGCGACGATCGCGGACAATGTCGGCGACAATGTCGGCGATGTGGCGGGAATGGGCGCGGATCTTTACGAATCCTACGTGGGTTCGATCGTCGGTACCGTAGTTCTTGCGGTTGCGGCGGGTTTGGGCATCAACGGCGTCACCGTCCCGATGATCATGGCCTCCTTAGGCATCATCGCTTCGATCGTAGGCACCTTTTTTGTCAGGACGCACGAAAAGGCGGACCAAAAAACGCTTTTGTCCGCGATAAGGCGGGGCATTATTGTCAGCGCCTTATTGATCGCGGTCATATCCTATTTCGTAATCACCCTGGTGCTGGGGAAAGAACATTTAGGGGTCTATATCGCAGTGCTCGCCGGGCTCATCAGCGGCGTTTTTATCGGTATCTCGACGGAATATTTCACATCCGACTGTTATCCCCCGACGAAAGCGATCGCCAAAAGCGCTCTCACGGGGCCCGCAACCGTTATTATCAGCGGTTTCGGCGTAGGCATGTTGTCCACCGTTCCGGCGGTGCTTGCGGTCGCTGCGGGCATCTGGGTCGCATTTTGGGCCTCGGGAGGCTTGCAGAATTTTTCTATGGGATTGTACGGCATCGGGATCGCCGCAGTGGGCATGCTGAGCACGCTCGGCATAACGCTTGCGACGGATTCCTACGGACCGATCGCGGACAACGCAGGCGGTGTCGCGCAAATGTCGGGCCAGGATCCTGTGGTGCGTGAAAGGACCGATGCGCTCGACTCGCTCGGCAATACCACCGCGGCGACCGGAAAGGGTTTTGCGATCGGGTCAGCGGCGCTGACGGCTCTGGCGCTCATCGCGGCGTATCGAACGGACGTGGAGTACCTGGGCCGCATCATTGATCTCAATATCATGAACCCCAGACTTGTGGTGGGCCTATTTATCGGCGGTATGCTGCCATTTTTATTTTGCGCGCTTACGATCCGTGCGGTCGGCAACGCCGCGCAGTCGATCGTTTTCGAGGTGCGCCGCCAATTTCGGGAGATCAAAGGACTCATGGAGGGCACGGCAAAGGCGGAGTACGGCAAGTGCGTTTCCATTTGCGCCACAGCTGCGCAGAAAGAAATGGTGCTTCCGGCAATCGTGGCCATCTTGTCACCGATAGCCGTGGGGCTTTTGTTCAACGTCGAAGGCGTGATCGGGCTTCTGATGGGCGCTTTGGTGTCCGGATTTGTGTTGGCGGTGTTCATGGCCAACGCAGGCGGCGCTTGGGACAACGCCAAAAAGCACATTGAGGCCGGGAATTTTGGCGGCAAGGGTTCCGACGCGCATAAGGCAACGGTGGTGGGAGACACGGTTGGTGATCCGCTGAAAGACACTTCGGGCCCGAGCATTAATATCCTGATCAAGCTCATGTCGATGGTTTCGGTCGTTTTCGCGGGGTTTATCATCCGGTACGCGTTATTTAAATAGCCCGTTGGGATGTAAAAAGCCCATCGCCGCGAATCCCGAATGAACAAGCCATGAAAAAACTAACAGACGCTGAACGATGGAAGATCCTCGCGAAGGCCGACCTTAATCAGGCCGCTTCGCTTTTGGGAGAAAAAACGTCCGAAAAGGCCGAGGAGATCGCCGAGGAGCTGGGGGTCGGTTACATGGCTGAGGTGGTCTCGCAGCTCGGCTCCGAAACGGCCGCCGAGCTTTTGAGAAATCTGCCGCAGGATTTCGGACTGAAAGTGCTTTCGGAAGTGAAGCAAGATCGCGCCGAGAGCATTCGCGAAGTCATGTCGTACCCTGAAGGTACCGCGGGCGCCCTGATGTCCAAAGAATACCTGGCGGTTCCCTCGGATACAACATTGATGCAAGCCACTGAGTACCTGCAGTCGGCCGTTTCCCAGAACAGAATAGGAAAAGTTTCCTATATTTACGTCGTTGACGCGGAGCGGAGACTTCTTGGCGTGATCCAGATCCGAGACCTGATCTTTCATCCGCCAGACAAGAAAGTGTCCGAAATTCTGAAGGGCCCGGTCGTGCAGGTAGAGACCCGGATGTCCCAAGCGGATGTAGCAAAGCTCCTGGAGCGCCATCGTTACCTGGGCCTGCCCGTGGTCGATGAAAACCAGAGGCTTGCGGGCGTCATCAGCGCGGACAGCGCGTTGCAGGCGGCTCAGGATGAGGCAAGCGATGACATCGCAAAGCTCGTCGGAACCAGCGCCAAGGAAATAAGGTCCAGCTCCGTTAGTGATATCCTGCGGCTGCGCTTGCCCTGGCTTTCTTTCAGCATCGTCAGTGGGCTCTTCTGCGCATTTTTATCGGGGCTGTTTCAGAACACACTGACTCAGATCACGGTGCTTTTTCTGTTTGTGCCCGTGGTGCTGGGGCTCTCGGAGAGTATCGGTGTTCAGGGCGCCACGATCATTGTGAGGAATATCGCTCTGGGCATCAGCGACTTCAGGGACCTGTCCGGGATCTTTTTCAGGGAAGTCGCGGCCGGAGTCTTTATAGGATTGATCTGCGGGGCCCTCGTGGGCTCCATCGCTTATTTCTGGAAATCAGACGATCTCTTAGGCATGGCGCTGGCAACCTCGATGACGGCCGCCATCTTTATTTCGGGGGTGATAGGACTTTCACTTCCGATCTTATTCAGACAGATCAGGTTCGATCCCGCGATCGCATCCGGGCCCATCGTTTTGGCGATCTGTGATATCCAGACGCTTTTAGTGTACTTTAGCGTCTCAAGCTGGATCCTATCGGGTTAGTGCAGGTACGCTTCTTGAGCCAGTTTAACGAAAGGTCCCTGCCAAATGCCGAGCGCAAGGATCGCCGCCATGACCGCGTACTGCATGACTTTCTGGTTTAAGGCGACGTGAAACGGCGCCGCATCCGCGGGGTTGTCCAAGTACATCACTTTGACTACTTTCAGATAGTAATAAAGCGACGTAATGATGTTCAAAACGCCGATGGCCGCAAGCCAGAATAGCTTTGATTGGACCGCGGCCCAGAGAATATAAAACTTCGCGAAAAAGCCCCCAAGCGGCGGAATGCCCGCCAGTGATAGGAGCGCGATGAGCATTCCCGCCGCCAAAATCGGCGACCTTTGGGACAGCCCGGCCAGTTCCTTTATCGCGTCCGTCTTTAAATGATTCGCCAGCGCCACGATCACGAGGAACGCCCCGCCGGTGCTGAGAAGGTAGCTCAATAAATAATATAGCAGCGCTTCTTTTCCGGAAGCGTGGAACGTAGCCAGCGCGATCAGAAGATACCCGGCATGGCCGATGCTCGAATAACCCAAAAGACGCTTGATATTCGTCTGAGGGATGGCGCCCAGGTTTCCGTAAATGATCGTGAGTCCCGCGAGGATCCCCAAAAGCGCCGCAAGCTCCGCTCGGACCGGCAAAAACACGGTGGACATGAGGCGCACGAGCGCCGCAAAGCCCGCGATCTTAGATCCGATCGCCAGATACGCGGTCACCGGCGTAGGCGCACCTTCATAGATATCGGGTGTCCAAAGCTGAAAAGGCACCGCCGCGATCTTAAAACCGAGCGCCGACACGACGAGGATCATCCCAAGAATAAATGAGCCGGGGATCTCGTCCATCGAAGACAAACTCGATTGAATGCCCGCGTAAGAAGTGCCGCCGGCCGACCCGTAGATGAAGCTCAAGCCGTAGAGAAATACGGCCGTGGAAAGCGCGCCGAGTATCAGATATTTGACGCCCGCCTCTATCGAAGATTCCTTGTCACGCAGGTAGGCCGTCATGATCACCATTGAGATCGTGAGCGTCTCGAGCGCAATAAAGAATAACAGAAAATCGGCCGCAGAAACCATGAACACCATTCCGACAAGCGCGAAAAGAATGAGCAACGTAAATTCCTCATGGCCTCTTTTGAGCTGGGTTTGGTATTCGCGGGCCATGAACAGCGTGAAAAAAGCGGCCAAAAGGAACATAAGCTTAAAAATGAACGACACGCCGTCCTGCACGAGCGTGTCCCCAAGGCTCGAGCCAAAATGGCCCCACTGAAAGCACAAGTCCGCGAAAAGCACAGCTACACCCGCCATCGCGATCAGGCAAAGTGTGCGGCCCCTTTTTTCATTGTCCTTCAGGAAAATATCAGCCAGAAGTACGCCGAGCGCCAGTGCGACGAGTCCGACCTCTGTTTTGAATAACGACCAGTTCATGTCAAAGGTCATGAGTGGATCCCGAAACAATGGTCAGATTGGACGGCTGATGGATCGGATAGACGGCAAATTCCAAGGGCTTGTTCGAAAACCCCTCGGGGGAGTGGCCCACGCGTTCGAGGATCGGGGCGGTGCCTGTCGCAATGGTGGGCAGAAGCAGTGAAGGCAGAAACCCCACGGCCAGCAGGATCAGGATCAAAAGAAGGTACGGCGCCTTTTCAAGGCCTTTGGCGTCGGTTAGATCATTCCAGCGGGTGTTTAGAGGTCCCTGCATCGTGGCGCGCACCATTTTCAGCATGTAGCCGGCCGTGATCACGAGTCCCGCCACCGCGAAGACCGCGGGCCAGCGGCGTGTGTCCCAGGCTCCCAAGAGGATCATGATCTCCCCGACAAAGTTCGCGAAGCCCGGCAGGCCCGCCGATGCCATGGCCATCATGATAAAGAGCGTCGAAATGAAAGGGATCTTCTTGCCGAAGCCCCCCCAGTCCTCGAGCATGCGCGTGTGCGTCTTTTCATAGATGAATCCGACAAGCGCGAATCCGAGAGCCGCCATGATCCCATGCGCGAACATAAAGAACACGGTGCCGTTTAAAGCGATCGGCGTCAGGCACGACAGGCCCAGCAGAATATAGCCCATGTGGCTGCAGCTGGAGTAGCCCAGGATGAATTTCAGATCCTTTTGGGCGAAAGCGACAAGCCCGCAGTAGATGATATTGATAACCGCGATCCACGCGACGACGGGCATCCAGATCTGCGCGCCCTCCGGCATGAGTGAAATGCCCAGGCGCAGGATGAGATAAGCGCCCAATTTTTTCAGCACGCCCGCGTGAAGCATGCTGACCGACGTGGGCGCGGCCGCATAACCCATCGGCGACCACGTATGGAACGGCCATAGCGTAAGTATCACGCCGAAACCGACCATGATGAGAGGAAATGCCCAGCGCTGGAAATGAAGCGGAAGGGGGTTATTGGCGACGTGGCGTTCGATCACGGTAAGATCGAATGTGTTGAGACCGGTCACAAAATAAAGCGCCAAAAGCGCCAGAAGCGCGAGCACCGCGCCAAGCGTCAAATAAAGCGTCAGCTTCATGGTCGCGTATTCTTTGTTGCCGGATCCCCACACGCCGATGAGCGGAAACACCGGGATCACGGCGGCTTCATAGAAGAAGTACATGAAGAATATGTCGAGGCTCGTCAAAACCCCGAAGCACCCGGCGATCAGGAACAAATAAAATATCAGGTATTCCTTGAGCCGCTCCTTCACCGAGCAGGACACGAGGACGCCCGTGAACGCGAGCACCGCGGTCATTAAAAGTAAAATGAGATTGATGCCGTCGACGCCCACGTGATAGGCGATCCCAAGCGCGGGCACCCAGTCGATCTTGTCGACGAATTGGTACCCGGCCGCGCTGCGGTCATATTTCAGGAACGCGAAAACCACGAAGCCCAGCGAAACGGCCACGGAAGCGACGGAAACGGCCTTTAGAGCTTTCTTTCTTTCCTTCGGGATAAATAAAAGCAAACAGGCCCCTGCGATGGGAGACAGAAGGATCCAGGAGATAGGCCCGAGATCAGGCAAGTCAGCGGCCCCCCTTCATGAAAATAAAAATAAGCGCTATGACGCCAAAGCCGAACACGAATGCGTAGGTCTGGACGTAACCGGTTTGTGCCCGTCTTAAGAGAGAACCGAACGCCGAGGTCACTGCCGCCGTTCCATTCACGCCTTTTTGGATAATGATATTTCGGTCAAACCAGAAAAAAGTTTTTGCGGCAAAATCTTTGAAAAGGGCCGCGATCCCGGAAAAAAGATCATCGAGGTAATATTTTCGGACGATCAGCGTGTAGATTTTTCCGAGTATCCCGACAAGCGGATCTTCTTTGGTCTTAACTTTCGCATAGGCGAACGTCCCCGCCGCGATCCCAAGGGCCGCCGCCAGCACCGAGCCGCCTGCGACCGCCAGGTCCAAATGCATCGCGTGCGCGGGGCTCTCCATGAGGAACTCGGGTATTCCCATCAAACCGGCTACGCTCGAGAAAAAGGCGAGAATGATAAGCGGGAATTTCATGATGTTGGGTGCCTCATAGGAATGCTCGTGGCCGTGCTTGTGGGCCCTTGAGGGCCCGAGCACCGCGATCCAGGCAACACGTGTCATGTAAAATGCGGTGAGGCCTGCCGTGAAAAGAGACGCTCCGAAAAGCGCGGGCGCCTGATTGTAGGCGAGTGTCAGGATCTCGTCTTTTGAGAAAAATCCAGAAAACGGCGGGATCCCGCAAAGAGCCGCGGTTCCTATGAGGAAGGTCACGGCCGTGACGGGCATTTTTTTGAGGAGTCCGCCCATTTCCCAGATATCCTGCGTGTGGAGCGCATGGATCATGGCGCCTGCGCCCAGGAACAAAAGCGCTTTAAAGAACGCATGGGTCGTAAGATGAAACATCGCCGGGGTCGGCCCGCCGAGGCCCAGCGCCATGACCATGTAGCCCAACTGGCTGATAGTGGAATAAGCGAGAATTTTTTTAATGTCGTTCTGGACGACGGCCAGAAGCGCGGCAAGAAATGCCGTCAAACAACCGACTACGGCGATCACCCCCAGCGCTTCGGGAGAGCCGCCTATCAGGAAAAATGTGCGCGCCATGAGGTACACGCCCGCTGCGACCATTGTCGCTGCGTGGATCAGGGCGCTCACGGGCGTGGGTCCTTCCATCGCGTCCGGCAGCCAAATGTACAGCGGGAATTGGGCGGATTTACCGATGACCCCGCAAAACACCAAGAGCGACGCGGCAAGGAGCGCGTTTTGCGTCAGGAGGCCATTCGAAACGAGATTCGGAAGAAGCGCCGAAAGCTCCGTGAACGTGAAGGTCCTCGGATTTCCGCCGGCGCCCGAGAGCATCCAGATATAAAGGATCCCGACGACGAATCCGAAATCCGCGGCCCGGTTCACGATAAATGCCTTATTTCCCGCGTCCGCCGCAGAAGGCTTTTGGAACCAAAACCCGATCAATAGGTAAGAACTCACCGCCACCAGTTCCCAAAACATGAAAAGCATGAGGAGATTGTTGGCAAGGACGATTCCTATCATGGAAAAGGCAAAAAACGAAAGGGAGGCGAAATATCTGGGGATGCTTTCATCGCCTTTCATATAACCGACCGAATAAAAGAAAATGCAGCTTCCGACGCCCGTGACCACCAAAAGCATTATGAGAGACAATCGGTCGATGAGATAACCGAACTCCACGCGAAGGCCGGCGAGTTCGATCCAGGCGAAACCCGACTCAGCCGGGAGAAAAGTCGCGTGTACGTGAAAATTGAACATGAACACGCTAAGGACCAGAGAAACAAGAATGCCTGCGAGAGCGATCACGCCTGCCATTTTCGGACGTTTCATCGCGAAGAGCATGATTAAAAGCGTAGCAGCTAACGGCGAGAAAAGAATGATCCAGGGAGCGGGCGGGACGGATTCGAGAAGCCGGTCTACCATTTCAATGTTTTTAACTCATTCACCTGGATTGTGCTTTTTTTGCGAAAGATCATTACCACGATCGCAAGCCCCACCGTGACCTCGACCGCCGCGACGATCATCGTGAAGAACACCACCACCTGTCCCGAGAGGTTCCCAAGGAAAGAGGAGAAAGCAACGAACGAAAGATTGGCCGCGTTCAACATGAGCTCGATCGCAAGAAGGATCATCAGGATATTCCGTCGCGTGAGGATGCCTACGAACCCGATGGAGAAGAGCGCCGCCGAAACGATCAGGTAGTGATGAAGCGTTATCATTTATACGCTCTTCTTGGCCAGCACGACGACGCTCACGATCGCGGCGAGGATCAGAAAAGAAGTCAACTCAAACGGGAGGACGTAGTTGCTGAAAAGTAGGAGCCCTATTTCCTTTGCGGTCCCATGAACACTTTGAGCCGGCGGTACGACCATGGATCTAATGACCGCGAGCGCTTGAACGAAAAAAAGAGAGCCGGCGATTGCCGCCAGAATAGGGGAAAACCTGAGCCCATGAGATTTTTCCCTAATACTTTGGAGATCCACCATCATCACGACAAACAGGAAAAGCACGAGGATCGCCCCCGCGTAGACGAGCACGAGGATCGTGGCCACCAGGAATGCTTTGAGCAGAATAAAAAGCCCCGCGATCATACACAGGCAAGCTACAAGGTTTAAAAGGCCGTAGATCGCCGAGCGGGATAGGATCACGCCGAGGGCAAAACCGATCGTGGCGATAGAAATAAGGTAAAAAAGCGTGGTTTCCAACATCGGATCGGTCCATTTTAGAGGGCTTATTTCGTATTGTCAATTCATATCCTGTTTCGTGCCAAGCTTATGTCCTCAGCGCTCGTCATTTATGGGGTTGTAAATAGACTAAATATGTAGATTTTATGGTATTTATAGGGCATACTTTGGTTATGGGTCGATCGGGCACCTGGAGAAGGAGGGGCCAGTTGGATAGATACTCATTTCTCTTAATAACGGCGGTTATGACGGCAGCTTTTTTCATAGGCATTGAGAATGCCTGTGCAAACGACTGGTATGAAAGTATGGAGTCATCCACGCTGGACTATGCATCCTATCAGAATGCGGCCAAATCCGTGGATCCTGTAGGCGTGGCCTCTCAGGATAAAGCCGTTTCCGGCGTGTTTTCTCAGGCAATTTTGAGCCGTGACGCAATAAATTCGGAGTTGCAAAAGGAGATCGCCCTGCAGGCCGCCAACCAAATTCAGGTTATCCGACCAAATGCCGGAGGCGGGGAGAGCTACCCCCGGTTTGAGGGACACCCAGATAAGGGTAATAGATAAGTGATGGCGCGGCTAAAAAGAAACGGTCAGGCTGTCGAGCAGGCACCTGGAGAAGGAGGGGCCAGTTGGATAGATACTCATTTCTCTTAATAACGGCGGTTATGACGGCAGCTTTTTTCATAGGCATTGAGAATGCCTGTGCAAACGACTGGTATGAAAGTATGGAGTCATCCACGCTGGACTATGCATCCTATCAGAATGCGGCCAAATCCGTGGATCCTGTAGGCGTGGCCTCTCAGGATAAAGCCGTTTCCGGCGTGTTTTCTCAGGCAATTTTGAGCCGTGACGCAATAAATTCGGAGTTGCAAAAGGAGATCGCCCTGCAGGCCGCCAACCAAATTCAGGTTATCCGACCAAATGCCGGAGGCGGGGGGATCCTTGTTGAAGAAGTGGGCGGGGAATCTTGAGGGTGAATGCTGAGAGGGTGTGGCTAAAAAGAAGCAGTCAGACTGTTGAAGAAATATTGAGTGGTGTCGCGTACATTTTCCGGGAACGCTTCGCCGGGGAATAAAATTCCGTAGCGAACGCTGAAGCTGAGATTGTCCATGATCTTCCAATGAAGGAAAACATCCAATTCCTGGCCCAATCCGCCGTCCTTTTCGGTTGATTCCATGTCCGAAGTCCCGCCTGCACTTTCGTCTTTCCAGTAAAAATAATACCGCGCGCCGAGCGCCAGCGTCTCCGTCGGTTTCCAATGCTCCAAAGGTTTGAGAGATCCCCCCAGCTGTAAGATCTTGATGTTGGAAAGCCGGGGTTGGAACGCGTAGCCGGCCTGGTAATAGCCGAAATAGTTGAAATTCTTATCGTTTCCGTCGGTATCGCCCCCCTCGGTATTCGTGACTCGCGTGCGGTCGTCGTCGCCTGAACCATAGGCGAACGAGGTTTCCAGCACCGGATGAGCGGGTAGATCCATCCGGTATTTTGCGCCCAAAGCATACGCCCACGCCCGGATGTCCGTTTCGCGCAGGCTTGTTCGTGCTGCGTCCGTAAAGCCGGAACCACCTTCAAAGATCCCTTCAGTCCATAATTCGACTCCGCTTAGGAGTCCCTTCGAAGATGCGCCCGCGCCGACGTAATAAGAATCGTAGCGGTAATCCTGGCGCGACTTGTCCGGGTTCTCGGATGAAAGGTCATTCTGGAGGAGCCCGAACGAATAAAGCGACATACCTCGGATCCCCGTGTAGGCGATCTCGCCGCCCATGAAGACGCGGTCGCCTTCCTTGTCAAATCCCGGAACACTGTAGTCCAAGTTGTCTTCCCTTGGCTTGGTTTTTGAGAGGAGGCCCTTGACGTGGATGTCCGGGTGTGGAGAGGCTTCCAAGCGAAGCCCGTCGTGTATCGCCGAGTAGGCGATGCCCCGACCGACAAAAAGGTGCTGCCTGCCGGCGGTGATGGTCAGCGGCGTATTGAACCGCTTAGCCAGATCGATCTGTGTGTAGGCCACGGAAAGTGTCGGGCCTTCGTAATCGGCTCCGACCCCGGTGTAGACGGCACCGACACCACGGTCGGTGTAAGCGTTCCCGATCTGCGCGAACACCGTATGCGTGGACTGGTAATTCAGGTACAACCAAAAATAGGCCTCTTGGCGCCAGCTCCATTTCAAAAAATCCTCATTGGCCTTTTGATTGTCGATGTTTTTGTAGTAACGGTACGAGGAACTGAGCCAGCCGCCCGGCTGGAGGACCAGCTCCTTTTCAGCCGATTTCTTTTCCTCGATCGTGATGCTGACCTCTTTCGCCTGATCGATGGCCTGGTTGCGCAATTCCTCTTGGATATAACTATTTTCCCGTTCGCTGGTCGAAAGCGTATCGCTGTCGGCCGCATAAAGCCGTCCGCACACAAGGGAGAGCAGGCATAGAATTTTATGATCTTTACGCAGAATTTTCACCCTATTCTATTATTTCATATTATATTATACCAGTGACGCATTTTAACAAAAATATCCCCTCATGGCTGGCGCTTCTTCTGATCAACTTCGTTTTACTGGCTTCCTATCTGGGTTTTGTTTCCAAAGCGGATTTTTTTGCAAGCGGCCGGCTCAAGGCAATTGACACGCTTTTTGAATTGCGCCACCGGCTGGCGTCGGCGCCCGATCGTGCGCGGCGCGTGGTGATCATCGGCGTGGACGACGCCTCGTATCATAAATTGAACCGTCAGTGGCCGTGGGGCCGCGAAGTATTTGCGGTATTCTTGGATCATTTGAGGCCATTGGAGCCCGCAGTCGTGGGGGTCGATTTCAGTTTCATTGGCAAGAGCCCCGATCCTTCCACCGATGAATGGTTGGCCGAGTCCCTAACAAAAACCAAAAAAGCGGTTCTCGTGAGCTATTTCAGCAAGGACGGCGCCTACACACTGCCGCTGGATATTTTAACAGACAGCGCCGCGGCCGTAGGGTTTGCCAGCAAACCCATAGACAGGGACGCCGTGACTCGGAGGTCCCAGCTTACGGCCGAGTTCCGAGGAAATGGGGGCAGAGCCTCCTCTTTTGCTATGCAAATGGCCTCCCTGTATTTGGGTCCCGATGAGTTGAGTCGCCTGGACAGGAAAACCGCGTCCGATCGACCGGTCTGGCTTTCCTACCGTTATAAACCCGATGCATTTCCTCATTTTTCGTTTTGGCAGGTGATCGTGGATGAGGTCCCCAAGGAGGCGATCGAGGGCCGCATTGTCATCGTGGCGCCGATCAGCCTTATTTTTCATGACCATCACCCTACGCCGCTCGGGGTGATGCAGGGCTCCTACTCGATCGCCAATGAGCTTCTCATGATCTTGGACAATGATTTTATCCGGGAAGTTCCGCCGTTCTGGCATGGCGCTTTTCTCGGCCTTTGGATGATCGCGTTCACGTTCATTTTCTACGCGCGTTTCGGATATATCACAAAGCTGTTCATTTTTATTATTTCTGAGGCATTGTTTTATGGAGTGTGCGCGTTCCTATTCGCGGCCCGTGGCGTTTTGCTCGAGCCTCTTCCGGGGATGATCTTGCTGGCCGCAACGTATCTATGCAACCTGTTTTACAAGGGCCTCGTCACTTTTTTGGAAAACAGGGCGCTCCAGAAGCTCGTGATCACGGATTTTCTGACCGGGATCTACGACCACCGCTATCTTTCTTTGAAAGTCAAAATGGAATTCGACTGGCGTCAGAACACGAAGGGCGAGTTTTTTTTCGTGATGATTGATATCGATCTCTTCAAGAAAGTGAACGACAAATTCGGTCATGAGGAGGGAAACACGGTGCTTGTGGCCGTTGCCAAGATCTTGAAAAGCGGCATCCGGGGTTCGGATGTGGTGGCGCGCTACGGAGGGGAGGAATTCAGTCTGATCCTTTTTGACGTCGACGAGAAGGGCGTTTTTCAGACCGTCGAAAGGATCCGGTCGGCCGTCGAAGCGCACAAATTCTCATCGGAAAAGGGCCTATTTCATGTGACGATCAGCGCGGGTATCTGCTCGAACAAGAATTCCGATGTGAAATCGGCGCAAGACCTCATCAAGTGCGCGGACCAGGCGCTTTATCAGGCGAAAGCACAGGGGAGGAATAGGACCTGTATTTACAGCGCCGGAACCCAAACAGTTGTGCATTAATGCACCCCTGGGGCGCATGGTGGTTTTGTCACTATTGCAGCGCGAGGCTTGTCAATTCTTGCCAAGGAATGGCGAAAATATTTTTATCGAACTTCACCCGCCGTGGCGTTTGGCAGACCAGGTACGCTTCTTTGGCGTTTGGGTATTCAGCTAGAAATTTTTTCAGGTGTTTCAAATCATTGGGTGAGGGCGAGGCGGACCACTTCACTTCGATGGGAATGTAAAGTCCTTCTTTTTCGAGGACCCAGTCGACCTCAGGGCCGTCGGGATCGCGCCAAAATCGGACTTGGGTTTTTTGGCCGGATAGGTGAGCATAGCGCACCAGCTCAAGACCCACCCAATGCTCAAAAAGATGCCCCAGTACTTCCTTCGGCGGCCGCGATCCTTCGTTGGCAGCTATTCTGCGCACACCCAGATCAAAGATGAGGTATTTTTCGGAACGCGTCAGTTTTTTTCTAGTCCGGCTCTTTGTGATGGGCTCGACTCTTTCCGCGATGAGACAGTCTTCGAGGACATGATAGTGGGATTGGATGGTCGTGTGGGAAACGCCAATTTCCTGAGACAATTTCCGGAAGTTTACGATCTTTCCGGATTCGGAGGCGGCGCATTCGAGGAACTTTGCAAAGGACCCTATGTTACGTACGAGTGCCTCCGCGCGGATTTCTTCTTCAAGATAGGTCGTGACGTAGGAGTCTAGATCGGTTTGACGGTTCTCGGACCCCTGGGTTTGGAGGACACCCGGCAGAGACCCGTAAGTCATGAAATCTGACAATGAAGTGTCGGCTGTTTCTCGGTGGGTTAATGGGTCAATTTTTAAGGAAACTACACGGCCCGGCAACATGTTTGCGCTATGGCTTTTTTTGATTTTTCGCGCCGATGAACCCGTTAAGACAAAGTTTGCCGTGTTTCGGTCTATCAGGTCTTGTACAACGTCGAGAATGTCAGGCACCTTTTGCACCTCATCCAACAAAACAAGCGGGCGTCCCAAGCCCGGTTTCTTTCGAAGCGCTTCTACCTCCCCAACGAGAAGCGCCGGGTTCTTCTCGTAGCGCTGGCGGGTATCCGGCCGGACAAAAGAGATGGACAAATCATGCTTCAGACGTTGGATGAGCGTCGTCTTGCCGGTTTGCCTGGCCCCTAAAAGAAGCACACTTTTGTTGCGAGAGAGCGCCGCGTGGATTTGCCGCTCGATGAGCCTTGGTATGTATTTCATACACTAAATTTTCGTTGAAAATTGATAGTTTGTCAACAATTTTCTGAAAGCAACCGCCGTGGCAATTATTATGTATAATACATTTATAGTTAATAGTACTTAAAATTATATAATTTTATATAATTATATTTGGATTATAGGTATTGAAGAGAGAGGTAATTTCGGCTATTATACGAGCAATATGCCAC
>CAYJVC010000018.1:0-31301 GCA_964373505.1 uncultured Planctomycetia bacterium | reverse complement strand
AACGAGATCCTTCGCGGAGTTTACCCTGAGCGTAGCGAATGGGCTCAGGATGACGGATAGCTTTCGTCTAATCCTTGATCCACCGCGCCCTGCGGGCCTCAACATGGCGATCGATGAGCTTTTGATGAGCCAGGCCTCCCAGCCGCTTGCATCGCCCACCTTAAGGATCTATTCGTGGGAGGCGCCCTCTTATTCCATCGGTTATTTTCAAAACGTGGAAGAAGTCGTCAAAACTCTGAAAACCGGCGGAAACAATGCGACGATCGTGAGGCGTCTCACGGGTGGGGGCCTGGTGTTCCACGGGGAAGACCTGACGTTCTCCCTCATACTTCGGTATCCCAATCCCTTTTTCCCGAACGATACAAAGTCTTCCTACCTTAAGATAAACGAAGCGCTTCTGGCCGGGCTTGGGAAACTGCACGCGGGGCTCGACTTTGCGGATTGCAAAACTATTCCCTCGGGCCGCGCGAAGGGCGCAAGGATCTGCTTTGACTCGCTGGCTTGTTATGACCTTCTGCTTAAAGGAAAAAAAGTAGTGGGCTCAAGCCAGCGGCGATCGGGTGGGGTGCTGCTCCACCAGTCGGCGGTATTTCTTCCGGGTGGGAAACCCGCGCTTACGGGAAAGATACTCGAAGGTTTCAGCAAAAAATGGAAGATCGATTTTGAGGAAAGGCCCTTGTCCGAAGAGGAGATAGAAAGGGCCTTAAAGAAAGAAACAGAACGCTATTCCCGCCCGGAGTGGGCTAGAGGCCTTTAGGGGTTTTTTTTGGTTCGCTCTTTTTTATCGTAGCACTCCGCGCAGTTGTAGAGAGGTTTTGCAAGTGTCCGGTTATAACCCGTGTCTACGACGACGCGGCGCACGTCCTTGACTTCCTTCCCGCAGGTGTCACATTTCATAAGTTAAAAGCTTAACAAACGGATCGTTTTGAGTCAACGAACATTAGGGTCAGACCCCATTTTGGACCCAACTCCCAGCTTTCTATGTTCATAAACTATTGAAAAATAATGAGTTAAATAAAACCGATTAATGGGGTCTGACCCCTTTAAAAATAGTTCGATTTTTTTGACCGGAAAGTAGGGGGTGTGTCGTCTTGTATAGTGAGGATAGAAAAGCTAACCGGGTGGTTAGCATTGAACAAAAGGAGGCTGGTTCATGGAGAAGACAGCGTTGGAGATCGAGGTGGTGGATGTGAGGAAATTGAACGGGGAGGGCAACACGAGGGCGCTTGCCGACGTCAAGTTCGGGAATGCGATCATCGTGAAGGGCTTTTCGGTGATGCTTGGAAAGCGCGGAGTGTTCGTGAATATGCCGAGAAAGGCGGGCCGGGACGGGAACTGGTTCGACATTCTGATCCCGACGGACAATGCGCTTAAGTCCGAGATCCAGGACAAAGTGCTTGAAGCCTATGACCGTGAAACCGACGGCGTGAAGGGTTAAGAGTATGGAGACCGCATCACCCCATCCCCTGTTCCGTTCGCAAGGCGAACCGATTGCTTCGCGATCGATGGAACAGGGGATGGGGTCACAAACGTTAGGGATTGTCGGCGAGGAACTTGCTGGCCAGTTCTTAAGCGCTCATGGTTATAAGATCTTGCTTAAGAATTACGAGTGTGGGCTGGGCGAGATCGATCTGATCGCCAAGGAAAGCGGGCATCTCGTATTTATAGAGGTCAAGACCCGGCGTTCCTTGGCGATGGGCACGCCGGCCGAATCCGTGACTTTTCAAAAAAGGCGCCAAATCGTAAAAACCGCCGAGTACTATGTGAAAAGATACGGGATCAAGAACGTTCCCTGCCGTTTTGATGTGGTCTCCGTTTTATTTCACTTGGAAAATACCAGGCCCGAGATAGAGATCATAAAAAGCGCTTTCGAAACGGGAGAGTGAAGATGCTTGCGACAGTTCTGTCCAGCGCGGTGGTGGGGATCGACGCCTATACGGTGGAGGTTGAGGTCGATATTTCAAACGGCCTGCCGGCGTTCAATATCGTGGGCTTGCCCGACACCGCCTGCCGCGAGAGCGCCGACCGTGTGAGGGCCGCAATTAAAAATAGTGAATTTCCTTTTCCTTCCAGAAAGATCACCGTGAATCTTGCGCCCGCAGGCCTGAAGAAAGAGGGCTCGGGGTTCGACTTGGCGATCGCCGTTGGGATCCTCGTGGCGCATGAGGTCTTCGAGGAAGGCTTGGTGACAAACAAGGTATTTTGCGGGGAGCTTTCGCTCGACGGAAAAACCCGGCCGGTGCCCGGCATATTGCCGCGCGCCGTGAGCCTTTTTGCAGAGGAGAAAAGAAAACAGTTCGTCATTCCCTACGCCAATGCGAGGGAAGCGGCCTGCGTGAGGGGCTTGAGCATTCATCCCGCCAAGAGCTTGTTTGAGGTCGTGCGATTTCTGAAGGGAGAGGTAACGCTTTCCTGCCCCCAAGCGGCGGATCCCGTTAAAGCAAAGAAAGAAGCTAAGGTTAGCCGGTTGGCCGATTTTTCGGACGTGAAAGGGCAACCCCAGGCTAAGCGCGGCCTCGAGATCGCGGCGGCCGGCGGCCACAACGTCCTGATGATAGGGCCGCCCGGCTCGGGTAAGACAATGCTGGCCAAGCGTATCCCGACCATTCTTTCCCCGATCACGTTCGAGGAGGCGATCGAAACGACCAAGATCCACAGCGTCGCGGGCCTCCTTTCGGGAAAATCTTCGCTTCTGGAAACGCGCCCCTTCAGGGACCCGCATCACACGATCTCCGATGCGGCGCTTGTCGGCGGCGGCACGCACCCGAAGCCCGGAGAGATCAGCCTGGCCCACAACGGAGTCCTATTTCTGGATGAGCTCGCGGAATTTCGCCGCAACGTGCTTGAGGTGCTCCGGCAGCCGCTCGAGGAGGGCCGCATCACAATTACTCGCTCCAATTCCTCTTTGACACTTCCCGCGCGGTTTATGCTCGTCGCCGCGATGAACCCCTGCCCATGCGGCTATTTTACGGACCCCAAGCGGGAATGCAACTGCACTTCGGTTCAGATCAAAAACTATATGTCAAAAATATCCGGGCCCTTATTGGACAGGATAGACATTCAATTGGAAGTGCCGCGGCTTAAGGTATCGGAGATCACGGACAAGCAAAGCGCCGAGAGCTCAAGTCAAATCTGCGCGCGTGTCGAGAAGGCGCGGGAACATCAAAGAAGGCGTTATGCCGGGGAAAGGATAGCCAGCAACTCGGAGCTTGAGCCAAGCCAGATACCCAGGCATTGCCAGGTGTCCGAGGAGGGGGAGAGCCTTCTTAAAATGGCGATCCAGGAGCTTGGTTTTTCCGCGCGCGCGTATCACAAAGTGCTGAAAGTCTCGCGCACGATCGCGGATCTCGACGGAGGTGAGCAAATTCAACCCTCCCATGTTTCGGAGGCGATCCATTACCGCGCGCTTGACCGGAATATCTGGTTCCGGTGAGATCATACAAGGTTTTAAAAACGCATATTATAATATGTAATTAATTCAAGTCAGTATTGACTTTTATACAACTATAGGGTAACTTTCGCTTCATGAGGGGAGGGCAAAAGAATCATGAGAAAGCTCTTATTAATGATCGTTTGGATACTGTCCTGGGCGGGCGCGGCCGAGGCACAGTGGACAAAACTTACGAACGGCTTGGATGAAACAGAGATTAAATTTGCGGCGGCGGATGTTCGAAACCCGAATATCCTCTTCGCTGCGGCCGACAGGCATCTTTATAGGTCCGCCGACGAGGGCAAAAACTGGAAGAGGGTGTTGGGCCTGCGGGGAGCGGCGGATAAAATCAATTTTGTTCTCGTCAATCCGCTGAATCCCCTCGAAATAGTCGTGGCGACGGATAAAGGCGTACGCCTAAGCCGTGAAGGCGGAAAAAAGTGGGAGCTTATTTTCAGCGGGCTTGGGGAGGTCTCCAAGAGGTGTTTGTGTGTTGCGGTCTCGCTCAGGGAACCGGAGGAGATTTATGTGGGCACGGCCGAAGGCCTATTTTCCGTAAATAAGAAGACGCTCGAAGCAAGAAGGATCGACAGCTTGCCCGCAGCACCCGTCCGTTCCATTTTTGTGAATGAAGACAGGAATTCGGGAATACTCGTGGCGACCGAAAAGGGAATTTATAGAAATAAGGAGGGAAGCGATTTCTGGGAGAGAGTCTTTGTGAACCCGGAAGGAAATGCGAAGGAAGGAGAAATTTCCTTGGAGCAGTTTGAAATTGAGGAGATCTTTACGACGCCTTTTTTCTCGAATATGGGGTTTCTGGCGGCTCAGAACCGCTTCTACGCCGCCACACGTGACGGACTCCTCGAAGCGGGCGGCGACGCCGGCTCATGGGTTCCAAAGGTGAATCAAAATTTGCCTGATAAAAAAGTGAATGCGGTGACCTGTTCCTCGACCTCCGTTTATGTGGCGACAAACCAAGGGGTGTTTAAGTCCGACCCGGAAGCGCATTCGTTCCTGTCCTTGAACGAGGGGTTGGAGTCCAAGGAAGTAAACTTTATTTTTTACAATCCGGGCGGCGATTATCTCCTGGCTGCGACCAAGAAGGGTATTTTTAAGCACGTTTATCCGGAGTTAAAGCCGGAAATCGTGCTGGCCGCACCCCGGCGAGGATCCCCGGCACCCGAAGAAGTTTTGAGGCTTTTTCAAAACGAGCCCGCCATCCAAGCGGTCCAGGAGGCGGCCATCCGCTATGCGGAGGTACACCCGAGTAAAATAGAAGGTTGGCGACAAGCGGCGGCGATCAAGGCGTTCATGCCGAGAGTTTCGGTAGACACGGGGTTGTCGGCCGATGAGAATGTCGACCTTGACCGCGGCGGCACCAATGATCCCGATAAGTTTATTATCGGTCCCCAGGAAAAAAGCTACGATTGGTCGGTGGGGTTCAATTGGGATCTGGGGGAGATCATTTGGAATAACGACCAAACCTCGATCGACACGCGTTCCCGGCTCATGGTGGAGCTTCGGGATGACGTTTTGAACGAAGTGACGCACCTTTACTATGAGCGAAGGCGCCTGCAGGTTGAAATGGCGCTTAGTTCAGTGCGAGAGCTGCCGGTGCAGATCGAAAAAGAACTTCGGCTTCAAGAATTGACGGCCGGCATCGACGCCTTGACCGGGGGCTACTACTCAAAAAAGCTGCAAAACTCTGCTAATCGTTGACTTTGCCGTCAAGCTATGGATAATGGATGCGGAATTTATTTTTAAGGAAGATCCGCATTCATGGAAAAATATTACGGTTTTGGGTTTCCGGTTGATGTCTCGGCTCATGGGTATGAAATTGACCGGCTGATCAATATCGTGCATGTTTTTATGGCCGTCCTTTTTATGGGATGGCTTATTTTCTTTGTCTACACGCTGTTCCGTTTTCGCGCAAGGCCGGGCCATGAGGTGACCCAACACGTCCGCCACTTCAAACTCCCCACTTATCTTGAGATCGGCGTGGCCGTCACGGAAGTGGTCCTGCTTTTTGTTTTCTCCATCCCTTTTTGGTACCATCTAAAAAAAGACTTTCCGAAAAAAGAGGGCTCCCTTGAGCTGCGCGTCGTGGCCGAGCAGTTTGCCTGGAATATCCACTACGCGGGCCGGGACGGCGTGTTCGGCAAGACCGACCCGAAGCTCATGAATGCCGCAAATCCCGTGGGGCTTGATCCGGGTGACCCCGCAGGAGGCGATGACATCACGACCATCAATCAGCTGCATGTTCCTGTGGGCAAGCCGGTGATCGCGCACCTGACCTCCAAGGACGTGATCCACTCGTTTGCGCTCACCGTCATGAGGGTCAAGCAGGACGTGATCCCGGGCCAATCGATCCCCGTCTGGTTTGAGGCGAAGAGGGCCGGCAACTTTGAGATCGCCTGCGCCCAGCTTTGCGGGCTCGGCCATTACCGCATGCGCGGCTACTTTATCGTCGACGAGGCGGACGCGTTCAGCGCCTGGATGGAAAGCGTGGCGCCTCAAAAACCGGCGCCCGTACTCGCATGACCCATCACACCACATCCGGCGAAGCTCACGAGCTTCCCTTCTGGCGAAAGTATATTTTTTCCACGGACCACAAAATGATCGGCATGCAGTATGCGATCACGGGCCTTTTGTTCCTGTTCTTTGGTTTCTGCCTCATGATGGTGATGCGCTGGCAGCTGGCGTACCCCGGGCAACCCTTGCCCTGGATCGGCGGCTGGTTCCCGGAAACGGCGATGATCAGCGGCATTATGCTGCCCGAGTTTTACAATCAGCTCGGCGCGATGCACGGCACGATCATGGTTTTTCTGGGTGTGGTGCCGCTGGCGGTCGGGGGTTTCGGCAACTATGTGCTGCCGCTTCAGATAGGGGCGCCCGACATGGCATTCCCAAAGCTCAATATGGTGAGCTACTGGCTTTACTTCACGGGCGGCGCCCTCATGATCGTAAGTTTCTTTGTCCCCGGCGGCGCGGCCCAGTCCGGGTGGACCTCCTATCCGCCCCTGGCGAATATCGCGCCCGTCGGCCAGACCCTGTGGCTCGTGGGCATGGCGTTTCTCATCAATTCTTCACTTTTAGGTTCCATCAATTTCATCGTGACGACGGTCCAGCTCCGAGCAGAAGGAATGAGTTTTTTCCGGCTGCCTTTTTTCGTCTGGGCGCAGTTCGTCACGGCGTTTCTGCTGCTCCTGGCTTTCCCGCCGCTCATGGCGGCCGCAGTGCTGCAGCTCATGGACCGCCTGGCGGGCACGAGTTTTTTCATGCCGTCGGGGCTCGTCGTGAGCGGCGTGCCGCTTGAGGTGAGCGGCGGCGGCAACCCGGTCCTGTGGCAGCATCTTTTCTGGTTCCTGGCGCACCCCGAGGTGTACGTGCTGATCCTGCCGGCGATGGGGATCATTTGCGAGATCATTGTTTGCAATACCCGAAAGCAACTCTACGGTTACAAACCGCTCGTTTATTCGGCGCTCTTCATCGGGTTCATGTCGTTCATCGTGTGGGCGCATCACATGTTTTTGACGAACATGGGAACGACGATGAATGCTTTCTTTCAGGTGACGACGATGATCATTTCGATCCCTTCGGTCGTCATATTGACCACGCTCATTCTCACCCTATGGGGAGGGTCCATCCGTTTCAATACGCCGATGCTTTTTGCGGCCGCATTCTTGCCGATGTTCGCGATCGGGGGCCTGACGGGGCTGCCGCTGGGGCTTTCAGTCGCGGACATTTATCTGCATGACACCTATTATGTGATCGCGCATTTTCATTACATCGTGGCGCCCGGCACGATATTCGCGCTTTTTGCCGGCATCTACCACTGGTACCCGAAGGTGACCGGAAGAAAGATGTCGGAGCTTTTGGGGAAACTCCACTTTTGGCTTTCGTTCATTTTCATGAACGCAGTTTTCATGCCGATGTTCAGCATGGGGCTCGCCGGCGTGTCGAGACGCCTCTATGACCCGACGCAGTATGCGCACGCGTTGACGACCCAGCCGCTGAATGTGGTTGCGTCGATCAGCGCCTGGCTTTTGGGCCTGGCGCAGATCCCCTTTATCCTGAATTTTTTCGGGAGTTTATTTTTCGGCAAAAAGGTGAACGACGACAATCCCTGGAAAGCGACGACGCTCGAGTGGGCGACGCCGACGCCTCCGCCTCACGGGAATTTTATGAGCGAGCCGCAGGTTTACCGGGGACCTTATGAATACAGCGTGCCCGGCCGGAAAAAAGATTTTTGGCCGCAGCATTTAAAGGAAAACGATCGATGTTAGGCACCGGTATACGATACATTTCGCATCCGCATCCGGTCACGGGAGTCACGAACTCCAAGCTCGGGGTCTGGTGCTTTCTGGCGTCGGAAGTGATGCTGTTCGGCGGTCTTTTTTCGGCGTATACCCTTTTGAGGACCGGTTCCGCCGAGTGGCCGCACGGTTGGGAGATCTTGAACGTGCCGCTGGCGACCCTCAATACGATGGTCCTGATAACTTCCTCGGTCACGATGGTGATGGCGTGGGCGTCGCTTGCGATGAAGAGCCTGCCTAAATTCAGAATTTACATGGCGCTCACCATCCTCTTGGCATTTGTGTTTCTCATCGTGAAATATTTCGAATACAGCCACAAGTTTGAGCACCACCACTTCCCGAAGACGGACACTTTTTACGCGGTCTATTTTACGCTGACGGGATTGCACGGGCTGCACGTGATCGGCGGGATCCTCGTGAATGCCTATCTTTTGTTGCCCGGAAGCGCGTTGTGGGATAGGGACCCGGACCAATTCACTGGGCGCGTCGAAGCGGCGGGCCTTTACTGGCACTTCGTGGACCTAGTCTGGATATTTCTTTTTCCAGCTCTGTACCTCCTTTAGGAGTCCTTGCTCGTGAGCCATATTTCCGAGGAAGAAGTCAAACATCACATCAAGGTTTATATCCGCGTTTTTGCGGCGCTCGCCGTCCTCACGGCACTCACGGTGGCGGTGTCTTACTTTCGTCTGCCGATCCTGTGGGCCCTCGTGACAGCACTTCTCATTGCATCCTTCAAGGGTTCTTTGGTGGCCGCCTTTTTTATGCACCTCTCCGGTGAAAAAAGGATCATTTTTGCTATCCTCTTGTTCGCGGCTTTATTTTTTCTGGTACTTCTGGTTTTACCCTCGGTTTCTCATTATTAAAATAAGGGGGAAACAACGGCCATGTCGCTTCGTTTCGTCCACATTTTCTTTATCCTCGCGGCGGACCTCTTGTGCACGTTTTTCGGGGTGTGGGGGATCCGAAGGTATTGGGACTCCCAGGACCGAGAGACCCTGCTTTTGGGAATAGGCTCGATGGCCGTTTCCGTATTTCTGGTTTTTTATCTTGTGGGTTTTATTAAAAGATCAAAGGGTATGAGTTCATGAACGGCTTTTTCGTCGCCTGTGCGGTTTGTTTCGGCGATCCCGGCTCCGCCCAGACCAAGGGCGCCATTGCCGGCGCGTTGTTTCTCCTGGTGACCGTGGTTTTGGTGTTGTCGTCTATTGGGGGGATCGCGTTTTCCTGGGCTCGCCGCGCCAAGCGTTTGCAAAACCGATAATTTTTTCTCAAATTATGGTAAAATAAAGCTATGCTGGTTAATATGAGTATTTTCCCGATCGGCAAGGGCGCGAGCTTGAGCAAGTACGTGGCCGAAGCGCTGGACGAGATCGATAAAAGCGGCCTCGATTACCGCTTAACCGCCATGGGCACCGTGATCGAGGGTGACTGGGAACCGGTCATGCGCACACTCAAGAAAGTGCGCGACCGGGTCCTCAAGATCTCGGACAGGGTTTACATGACGGTGAGCCTCGATGACAAAAAAGATAAACGCCGGCGCATCGAAGAAAAAGTAAAATCCGTCGAAGACATCCTCGGCAAGCGCCTTAAAAAGTAGCCTCCCAGAAGACCCTCTTTGTCTTTCCGCTTTCTTTATTCCCAAAAGACCGACAAAGGCAGAGTCCGTGAAACAAATGAGGATTCTCTGTCTGCGACAGTGCCGGACGATCCGGGCGCTTTTAAGAAAAAGGGCGCCTTGTTCGTCATGGCCGATGGCTTGGGCGGCATGGCGCGCGGGGAAGAGGCAAGCCGCCTGGCCGTGGAGGAGATGGAGCGGCTCTTCGCCGACGTCAGTCAAATGTCCGCGGCCTCATGGCTTCTTCGATCGATCCGGGCCGTCAATAGGAGGATCTACGCGCTCAATCAGAAAGAGGCGCGTGAACACTGGATGGCTACGACGCTGACCTGTTCCCATTTCAAAGGGACCGAGTTGACCGTGGGGCATGTGGGCGACTCCCGGATCTACCGAGTCAGAGACCGTGAACTTTTGTGTCTCACTCAAGACCATTCGGTCGACCGGCATACGCTGACGCGGGCCGTGGGCACGGACCCGGAGCTTCTCGTTGATGTCTATGAGTTTGGGCTCGAAGAAGACGATATTTATATCCAATGCAGTGACGGGCTTTATGCCGTTGTGCATGAAAGAGACCTTTGGCAGACGGCTGTGGGATTTACGCCGCAGGAAAGTTGCGACCGATTGGTTGCTTTGGCGAACCAAGGCGGCGGGACGGACAATATCAGCGTCCAAGTCCTCCGCGTAGAGAGGGCACTTGCCGGGCCGCCTTGAACTTTTGGCACCCGTGTGCTAGATTAGCCCATCACTCGCCCTTTGCCATGATGAGTCTAAAAGAACGTCTGGACCTTGTTCGGAGCAAAATAGAGTCAGCCGCCCAGAAATCGGGGCGTTCCTTGAAAGATATCGCGATTGTTGCCGTGACCAAAGGCGTAAGCGCCGAGAAAATTGCCGAGGCCCGCGAGGCCGGCCTATCGATCTTTGGTGAAAATAAAGTTCAGGAGGCCGAGCTGAAGGTTGCGGGCATTCAGCCGCCGGCCGAGTGGCATATGATCGGGCACTTGCAGTCGAACAAGGTCAGGACCGCGGTTTCGCTTTTTCAGATGATCCAATCCGTGGATTCGGTGCGTGTCGCCAGGGAGCTCAGCCTGGAATCCCAGGCGGTCCTCAAACAGATGCCGATCCTGCTCGAGGTCAACATTTCGGGCTCGGTGAAGAAATTCGGATTTACGCCCGACGAGATTTATTCGGCGCTCGAAGAGATCCTGAAACTTCCCGGCGTCAGGCCCATGGGGTTTATGGGCATCGGTCCTCTGGACGCGCCGCCTGAAACGATCCGGGGGTCGTTTAAAAAGCTGAGGAATATCTTCAGTGTGTGCAAGGCGCTGAAGCGGGAGAACCTCCAGATGCAAATTCTTTCGATGGGAATGAGCGATGATTTCGAGATGGCCGTGGAAGAAGGCTCGACCATGGTGCGACTGGGACGTGTCTTGTTTGAGGAGCGCCGATGACCCCATCCCCTCCTTTAAAATTTTTAATTTTAGCGCTTAGCGCCGAGATGGCGAAGCCATCTCAAAAGGAGGGGATGGGGTGAAAGAAAAATCGGTCCTGACAGGACTTAAGATCGGGGTCATCGGAGCCGGCAACATGGGCCAGGCGCTCGTGCGGGGCCTCGTCGAAAAGTCCGTTTATCCTCAGAACATCTCGGTCTTTGATGTGGATGGCAAGAAGTTGAAGGCACTTAGAAAAGAAGCGCCTGTCCGGATCGCTAAGTCGAGTCGCCAATGCGTGTCGCTTTCCGACGTCGTAATCCTTGCGGTGAAGCCCCAGACGATCCAGGAAGTTATTGAGGAGATCTCCAGCAGTCTCGATCCGGGAGGCCTCGTGATCTCCATCGCGGCGGGGGTACCCATCGTGAAACTTGAGCAGTTTTTCAAAAAGCCCGTGTCCGTGATCCGCGTTATGCCGAATATGCCGGCGCTGGTGGGCGCGGGGATGTCGGCGTTCAGTCTCGGAAAGCACGCAAATCAAAAGCACCGGAGGATCGCAGAGGCGATCTTGAGCGCCCTGGGCGCGATTGAGCCGGTGCCGGAAAAGATGCTGGACCTGGTAACGGCGATCAGCGGTTCGGGCCCCGCTTATTTTTTTCTCTTGGCCGAAAAGCTGATCGAGGCGGCTTACGAATCAGGCATGAAAGTCGACGTGGCGAAGAAGCTCGTTTATCAGACCGCGTTTGGCAGCGGCAAGGTGATGCTGGGGGGTCAGGAAGACCCGGAAGTGCTGATCGAGCGTGTCGCATCGCCCGGGGGGACGACCGCCGCGGCGCTCAAAATTTATCAAAAAGAAGGTTTTGGAAAGATCATCCACGACGCGGTGAAGGCCGCTTTTAAGCGGTCGCGCGAAATCAGCCAGGGGAGGTGAGCGATGTTTGTTGTGGGAAATTTTCTCGAGGCGACCGCGGTGGTTTTGGGCTACGCGATCGAGGTCTTGTGGTGGCTTGTCATTATCCGGGCCGTGCTGAGCTGGGTGAACCCGGACCCGCACAACGTGCTTGTCCAGTTTATCGAAAGAACGACGGAGCCCGTCTTGAGGCCCTTCCGGGAGCTCGTGCCGACGTACAAGCTGGGCATTGACGTATCGCCGATACTCGCGATTCTCTTCCTTTATTTTCTCAAGATCTTTCTGGTCAAGACCCTGCTGGGGTTTGCGTTCAGGCTCAAATAAAACAGATCAAGACAAGAATGGAAAAACCGGATTACAAAAAGACATTGAATCTTCCGGTGACGGATTTCCCGATGAAGGCGGACCTGCCGAATCGCGAAGGGTTGCTCCTTAAATCGTGGGAGACGGAAGGACTTTATGAAAAGATACGCGCCGCCAGGCGCGGCAAAAAGAAATTCATCCTGCACGACGGTCCGCCCTACGCGAACGGCGATATTCACATCGGCCATGCGCTCAATAAAATTTTAAAGGACATTGTCGTAAAATTCAAGACGATGCGCGGTTTCGACTCGCCTTACGTGCCGGGTTGGGACTGCCACGGCCTTCCGGTCGAGCATCAGCTTTTCAAAGAGCTTAAGATCACCCAGCACGACATCGACGCTTTGAGTTTTCGAAAAAAAGCGGCCGAGTATGCGCTTAAATTCGTGGACACGCAACGGCAGCAGTTCATACGACTCGGCGTTTTCGGAGATTGGCGGAATCCCTACCTCACGCTTGACCCTAATTTTGAGGCCGCCGTGATCGACACGTTCGCAAAACTAGTTGACAAAGGTTACATATTCCAAAGTCTCAAGCCCGTGCACTGGTGCATGTCCTGCGAGACGGCGTTGGCCGACGCGGAGCTCGAATACGATGAAAACCATATTTCACCTTCGATCACACTTTCATTCCCGGTGGATAAAGAGGAGCTTGCCGGAAAGGGGATACGGCTGAACACGGATGAAAAGATCTCTTTCGCCGTGTGGACCACGACGCCATGGACGCTCGTCGCGAACGTAGCGGTGGCTTTAAATCCCGATTTCGATTACGCGTTCGTGCACACGAAGCGCTTTGGGATCCTGATCGTCGTCGAACCGCTTTTGGAAGCGACCTTTAAGGTTCTTTCACCGGAAACACCCGCCGATTACGAAATTTTATTGCGAAAGAAGGGCAGCGAACTCGACGGCCTTCGGGCCCGCCACCCCTTCATCGAGCGAATGTCTGAAATAGTGCTCGCGGACAGTGTCTCGTCCACGGATGGCACCGGCTGCGTTCACACAGCACCCGGCCATGGCGCGGACGACTATAGGACCGGTCAGGAGCGGAACCTGCCCGTCCTCATGCCCGTGGATCCGAAAGGGAGATTCACCCAAGAAGCCGGCGAATTGAAAGGTGAAAACATCCTGAAAGCCAATGACAAGATCATTGACCTCCTTTCGCGCGCCGGTAACCTGCTTCATTCCGGAAAGATAAGGCATTCTTACCCGACCTGTTGGCGCTGCAAAAGCCCGGTCATCACGCGCGCCACTCAGCAGTGGTTTATGGGAATTGACCGCCATGAGCTTCGCAAAAAAGCACTGGAAGCGATCCGGAAGGTGCGTTGGGTGCCCGAGGCAGGCCGGAACCGCATCTCGGGGATGATGGAGTCCCGCCCCGATTGGTGCCTCTCGAGGCAGCGGTACTGGGGGATCCCTGTGCCGGTATTTTACTGCGAGGCCTGCGACAAGGCGGTTCTAGAGCCGGCGCTCATTCGCCTTATCCGGGACAAATTCAAGACGCACGGCTCCGATGCGTGGTTCAGCCAATCCACGCTTGAGCTTACCGGCGGAAAATTCGCCTGCCCCCAGTGCGGACGGAAAGACTTGAAAAAGGGCGGAGACATTTTGGACGTCTGGTTTGAATCGGGCGCCAGCCACTGCCTTGTGCTTCTTGAAGGCGAAAAGCTCCAATTCCCGGCCGAGTTATATCTGGAAGGCAGCGACCAGCACCGCGGCTGGTTCCAAAGCTCGCTTCTGGTGGCCTTGGGCGTGACGGGAACGGCGCCTTACAGGGAAGTGTTGACGCACGGGTTTATCGTCGATGGCGAGGGGAAGAAAATGTCGAAGTCCTCCGGCAACGTGATATCGCCGCTCGACGTGATGAAAGAGTACGGCGCGGACATCCTAAGGCTTTGGGTGCTCTCAAGCGACACGTCGGACGATGTCCGCATCTCCCGGGATAGCCTCGCGCAGTCCGCCGAGGGGTACCGCAAGATCCGGAATACGTTTAAATTCCTGCTCGGAAATCTGCACGGGTTTGACCTGAAAAAGGACGGCCTGCGCGCGGAGGAACTGTGCGAGGTGGATGCCTGGGCGTTGTCCAAACTGGAGGCGCTGAAAGAGGAGGTAACGGCCGCTTTTGAAAACTACGCGCTCCACCGTGTCTACCACGCCGTGTATAACTTCTGCGTCAATGAGCTTTCCTCGTTTTATCTGGATGTTCTGAAAGACAGGCTTTACACCGATTCGAGAAACTCAGTTTCGGGCCGCTCCTCAAGGACCGCGCTTTATGAGATCCTGACCAGCCTCGTGCGGCTTCTGGCACCCGTTCTTTCGTTCACCTCGGAAGAAGTGTGGCGGAGCCTTAGCTTCAAAGAAAGCGTCCATTTGGAGGAGTGGCCGAAGGCATCGCCGAAGCGCCGGAACGCTGCGCTTGAGGAAAAGTGGGGGCGCATGCTGGATATCCGTGACAAGGTCCTCAAGGCGCTCGAAGAACGGCGCGAGAAAAAAGAGATTGGCAATTCTCTCGAGGCTGAGGTAGAATTAACTCTTTCTAAATCCGGCGAGCTTGATTTTTTGAAGAGTTTTAAGGCGGAACTCGCGGCGCTTTTCCTGGTTTCGCATGTGGAGCTGAAGTCCAGCGGCTCAAGCTCCGTAAACGGTTTGTCCGTGACGGTGAAGAAAGCCCGGGGTCAAAAATGCGAGCGCTGCTGGAATTTTCGCGAGACGGTGGGCAAAGAAACGCAGCATCCGACGCTTTGCGACCGATGCGTAAGGGTGTTGAAAGGAGTTTGAGCCATGACGATGACGAAAAAAGAGCTTAAAGTTTTTAAAGAACTTCTGTTGAAGAAGAAAGCAGAGCTTGCCAAAGGCATACAGCATATTGCCAATGACGCTCTGAAAACCTCCCAGCGCGAGGCGGCCGGGGACCTTTCGGCTTATAGCCTCCACATGGCGGACATGGCCACCGACAATTACGACCGCGAATTTTCTCTCGGGCTCGCCGACAAAGAGCAGTCGGTGCTTCACCGGATCGACTCGGCGTTTGAAAAGATCGAAAACAACACGTTCGGTCTTTGCGAGGCCTGCGAAAAGAAGATATCCAAAGTTCGTTTGAAAGCGGTTCCGTACGCGGAATTGTGCATGCCCTGCCAGGAAAAACAGGAAAAGAAGAAAAAATAGCCTCTTCCGAGGTTCCATGACCTCCAGAGCCTTTCTAGGTCTTGCGATCTTGTTCGTTGTTCTGCTGGATCGCCTCACCAAAATCCTCATCATTCATCGGGTTTCCGAAGGGGAAGGTTTCCCGGTTCTCGCGGGGGTATTCCATATCACGCGCGCCCATAACACGGGCGCGGCGTTCGGCTTGCTGCAAAATTCACCGGCCGTGCTTGTTGCGGTTTCTACCTTATTGATCCTCTTGATCATGTACGGACTCGTGAGGAGCGGCCGTCGTCGGAGCGGCCTTGCTTCCTATGGGTGGGCGGTTGTCATGGCAGGCGCCGCCGGCAATCTCTACGACAGGCTACGCTACGGCTATGTGATCGATTTTTTGGATTTAAGGGTGTGGCCCGTGTTCAACGTGGCGGACATGGGCATTTGCATCGGGGTGTTTCTCGTGCTTGCACACTTTTTCTCCAGAGAAGACAGAAAGGGTTCGTAAATGCACCCGGTTCTTTTCACATTCCATTCGCTTACGGTTTATTCCTACGGTCTTTTGGTGGCGACCGGGATGCTCGTCGTCTTTTGTCTGGCCGTTTTGAGGGCTCCCCGCTTGGGTTTTTCAAAAAATGCGGTTTCCGATCTTGTGTTGGCGCTCTTCGTCTCGGGGGTTGTGGGCGCGCGTTTTTTTTATGTGTTGCAGCATGTTGAGGAATACAGCTCTCATCCGATGAAGGTGTTTTCGATCCAGGAGGGGGGGCTCGTCTGGTACGGTGGCTTCATTTTCGCGATGGGCGCCGGTTTCGTTTACGCCGGCGTGAGGCGTCTTCCGGCACTCCGATTGTTTGATTTTTTCGCGCCTTTCACACCCCTTGCGCATGCGATCGGGCGTCTGGGGTGTTTTTTAAACGGATGTTGTTTCGGGAGATTCACGGAATCGCCCTTCGGAGTTCTCCTGCCGGGTGAAGCAGTCAAACGTCTGCCGGTGCAAATCATCGAAGCCATATTTTTGTTTCTTTTGTCCGGGTTTCTTTTTGCTCTGTCCTATAAAAAGCGCCGCGAGGGGGAACTATTCATCTGCTACGTTGCGCTCTACAGCGCGGGCCGTTTTATATTGGAGTTTTGGCGGGGAGACCAGCTTTTGGTCTTCTCCCTCACCATTCCTCAGTGGTCGAGTGTTTTTCTTTTTGGAGCGGCGGCCGCGTCATTTATTATATTAAGAAGAAAGCGAGCGTAGACCTTGACAAAAGTCAATCTGGAAGTCACCGCTCTTTGGCAGTCCGAAAGGATCGACGCATACCTGGCAAGGCACTTGAAGGGCCGGTATTCGCGCGAGGAGATCAAGCGCTCGATCCTGAGCGGCGGGATCAAGGTGAACGGCCAAAGCGCCAAGCCCAGGCTCCTGCTCAAGCCGGGCGACCGCATTGAGGCCGAACTTTCGGTTCCAGGCCCGTCGTGCCTCGCCCCCGAAGAAATGCCGCTCGAGGTCGTTTACGAGGACGAGGATTTGCTTGTGATCGATAAACCCGCGGGCCTGGTGGTCCACCCGGGCGCGGGCCACGGACACGGCACGCTCGTGAACGCGCTTTTAGGCAGAGGCTCAAGGCTTTCAACCTTAAGCGGCCGGGCGCGTCCTGGGATCGTGCATCGCCTGGACAAGGAAACCTCGGGGCTTATGGTGATAGCCAAAACCAATTCCGTGCACCGCTTCCTTCAGGCACAGTTCGCGGACAGGAGCATTTCAAAGACGTATCTGGCGGTCGTCAGCGGGCACGTCGAATTTGAGGAAGGCCATGTGAGCGAGCCGATCGGCAGGCACCCGAAAGCGCAGCGAAAGATGGCTGTCTTGCGTTCGGTCCGGGCCAAAGACGCCCAAACGCGCTACCGAGTCCTTAAGCGATTCAGGCATGCGACGCTTTTGGAGGTAAAACTTCTGACCGGACGCACGCACCAGATCCGCGTGCACATGGCGCACTTGGGGAATCCCGTGATCGGCGATGAACTCTACGGGACGAGAGGTATTTTTAGCAGGCACGCGCTTCACGCGTGCCGGATACAGTTTGTTCATCCTAAAAGTGGTAAACTGATGAAATTTGAAAGCCCGCCTCCCGCGGATTTTGAGGCGATCTTGGAGAAATGCAGAGGTCATGAAAACGGTCAAAATTAGAAAAGAGGTGAAGGGGTTGTCGGGAAATCTTTCATTTCCCGGCGACAAGTCTTTATCGCACCGCGCGATCATTTTTGGGTCGCTTGCGGAAGGGGTGTCCCATTTCACGAATGTGCTGGATGGCGAAGACTGCGTGCGCACAAAAGCGGCGTTTGAGGCGCTCGGCGTCCGGATCCAGACGCATTCCCCGACGGAGCTCACGATTCATGGAGAGGGCCTTGGGGCGCTTAGGACACCGAAGCATGAGATCTACCTTGGAAATTCCGGCACGTCGATGCGGCTCTTGCTTGGGGTCCTTGCCGGCCAACCCTTTGAAACGACTTTGACGGGGGACGCCTCGCTTTCCTCCAGGCCCATGCGGCGCGTGACCGATTATTTAAAAGTGATGGGGGCCGAGATCCAAGGCAGGGACAACGCCAATTATGCGCCTCTTAAGATACGGGGCGGAAAGTTAAAGGGGATCGAAGCCGCTCTGCCGGTCCCCAGCGCTCAAGTGAAGTCCGCGCTACTCTTGGCAGGACTCACCGCGGCCGGAAAAACGGCGGTCTCTGAGCCCGTGAAATCAAGAGACCACACCGAGCGCTTTCTAAAATATTTTGGCGCAAATATCCTGGAAAATGGTCTGGAGGTGTCGGTTGAAGGCGGACAGATGCTAAAGGCCCGTGAGTTCCCGATCGCGGGCGATATTTCCAGCGCTGCTTTTTTTATGGCCGCCGCTCTTTTAGTGCCGAAATCGCGGTTCGAATTCAAGTCGCTGCTTGACAACCCCACGCGGGCGGGGATCCTCGAAGTCCTGAAACGGATGGGTGTACATTTTGGGAATTATAGGGGAGGGAAGCTCTTAGGGCCGGAACCTGTCGCCGATTTTTCACTCCAGTCCCAGCCGCTGGGCGCGTTTGAGATCAAGGAGGAAGAGCTTCCGGCGCTCATCGACGAGATCCCGATCCTTGCGGTGCTGGCGACACAGGCGCGGGGAACAAGCGTGGTCCACGGCGCGCATGAGCTTCGCGTGAAAGAGACCGACCGTATTCATTCGATGGTTTCCAATCTATCCCGGATGGGCGCAAAGATCCGTGCCGAGGGGGATTCCCTCTTTATTGAGGGGCCTACGCCACTCAAGGGCGCGGTCCTCGATTCCTTCAAAGACCACCGGACCGCGATGTCGCTCGTCGTGGCAGGCCTCGTCGCCGAAGGCGAAACTGAGCTTCGCGACACGGACTGTATCAACACGTCATTCCCCGGTTTCTTCGATCTTTTGCAACAGAGCGGCGCTTCTTTTCAGTCATTGACACTCTAAAGGTCGGTTGTTATAATCAGCCGTCCTGCTTAGTGTTAGCGATGGGCACACCCTAAAATTTAATTTGAAACGACTTTTCGAGTTAGTCCAAAAGTTCACCAATTGGGTGCTCGGGTTTTTTTCCAATGACATGGGAATCGACCTGGGCACGGCCAGCACCCTTGTGAATGTGAAGGGGCAGGGCATCGTCCTCTGTGAGCCTTCCGTGGTCGCGATCCGCAAAGGCACCTCCGAAGTGCTGGCGGTCGGAGACGAAGCCAAGCGGATGCTCGGGCGCACTCCCGGCTCGATCGTCGCGATCCGCCCCATGAAGGACGGCGTCATCGCCGACTTCGAGATCACCGAAAGCATGCTCCGCTATTTCATCAACAAGGTCCATAACCGCAAGCGCTTTGTCCGCCCACGCATGGTGATCGCGATCCCTTCCGGCATCACCGAGGTCGAAAAGAGAGCGGTGAGGGATTCCGCGCTTCACGCGGGAGCCCGGGAAGTGTATCTGGTCGAGGAACCGATGGCCGCCGCGATCGGGGTGGGCCTGCCGATCCAGGAACCGGCCGGCAGCATGGTGATCGACATCGGCGGCGGCACGAGCGAAATGGCCGTGATCTCTTTGGCCGGCATCGTCTTTTCCAGGAGCATCCGTATCGGCGGCGACGAGTTCGACGAAGCGATCGTTGAGCACGTGAAAAAAACCTATAATTTGATGATCGGAGAGCGCACGTCCGAGGAGATCAAGATCAAGATCGGCTCGGCCTATCCGCTGGACGAGGAACTTTCGATGGAGATCCGCGGCCGCGACCTGGTATCCGGCCTGCCCAAGATGGTGAAGATCAGTTCCGAAGAAGTGCGCGAAGCGTTGGCCGAGCCCATTCAATACATCATCGAGGCCGTGCGCGTGACTTTGGAAAGAACGCCGCCTGAGCTTTGCGCGGATCTCATCGACCGGGGCATTGTGATGGCCGGGGGGAGCTCCTTGCTCAGAGGCTTAGACAAGTTGATCTCCGAGGAAACGGGACTACCGGTGCATGTGGCGGAAAATCCCCTGATCGCCGTGGCGACCGGCACCGGCAAGATCTTGAGCGAACTCCATTACTTGAAAAGAGTCACGGTCTCCGCGAACCGCACGATTGAGAGTTGATACTCAGTAACAGCACCACCCCATTGGAACGCATTGAAGTCGACACGGGCTTACTTTTTTATAGGGATTTTTGTATTACTTCTGGCCGTTGTTCCCGTCTCTTTAGCGCATAGTTTTAAAAGTTCCGCTTATTCTTTTTTAAAAACCCCGTTCGAACTCTCAAGCCGCCTTGCCCGGACTACGGTCGACCTTTTCTATTTTAAAAAAAATGCCGAAGAGAACAAACGTCTGAAAGAAGAACTTTCCCATTCCCGCCTTCAGGATATCCATTTCCAAGAAGCCCAGCTTGAAAACGCACGTCTTGTGAAACTCCTGGCTCTAAGGCCGGTGGTCCCGACGAACTTTCGGCGGCATGTGGTCGGCCGCGTGATCGCGAGGTCTTCATTCGCGTGGAACCGTACTTTTTTGATCGACAAGGGCTCGCGTCAGGGCATCCGCGTGAATATGCCGGTGTTATCGGCGGACGCGCTCGTGGGAAAGATCATCGAAACAGGACCCGGCGTTTCCAAGGTGCTTGTGATCTCCGACCCCGGATTCCGGATGGGGGTCTTGGTCCAGCGCACACGGGACCAGGGAATATTGTACGGCGCATCGGGGGGCCTGTGCCGCATCAAGTACATCCCCGTCGAGACAGTTCTCAAGGAAGGGGATCTCGTGGAAACCGCGGGTCTGGGCCATTTTTTTTTAAAAGGCATCCCGGTAGGCGTCGTGAAGCGCTTTTGGAAGGAACGCGGCCAGATCTATCAGGTGGTGGAAGTGAAGCCCCTCGCGGACTTGAACCGCCTGGAGGAGGTGTCCTGTGTGGAATAGCACGCGCGTGGCCGCTTTCGTCTGGCTGACTCTTTTGGCGCTTTGCCAAAACGTATTTCATTTCCTGTTTCCCGGGGAGATCTTTCCGTTCCTTTTGATCGGCGTGATTTTCTATGCGCTGTCCGAAGGCCCTGTTTTCGGGTTCAGCGTCGGCTGTTTTGCCGGGTTTTTTATGGACCTTTTGGGGGCGACAAGGATCGGCCCTCAGATGCTCGCTTTCGGCACTATGGGCCTTTTGGTCGGCGGCTCCGCGTCGACCGTCTTTCGCGACAGCCTATGGACCCAATTCTTTTTTCCGGCGCTTCTTCAGTTCGGCTGTATCGTTTTTAACCGGCTCGTCATCCAGAATTTTGATGGTGGAGCGCCGGGCGGGTTTTATTATTTCGGCAGTGGCGCGGAGTGGAGATCGCTGGTCCTGACCGTCTTGTGCTCGCCCTTTTTTTTCAGGTTTCTTAAATCAGTGTCTTTTGCCTCCCGGGAGAGGGGACTGCGGTGGCGGTAGCCTTGTCCGGCGACGCCAAGGTACGGCGTCTATCCGCTTTTGTACTCGCCGGTTTTATATTGATCACTCTCAATCTCTTTCGCATGCAGGTCCTGAAAGGAGGCTATTACCGTTCTTTGTCTGAACGAAATCGGATCCGCGTAATTTATCTTGAAGCGCCGCGCGGCCAAATATTCGACCGCAACGGGGTCGTGTTAGCGACGAGCCGCTTGAGTTTCAACTGCTCGGTGTTTCCGCGCGAGGCCAAAAAGAAAATGGATGAAAGTTTAGAGGCCGTCGCTTTGCTCATGGGCGCGGACGCGGAAGCTCTCAAACGCAGCGTATCCCGCAAGAAACCGGGAGTTTTCAACACGGTGCTGGTGTCCGAGGATATATCGCAAGAAGAGGCTATCGCGATCGAGGAAAGGCTCGACAGCTTGCCCGGTTTCATGATCGAAACCCGTCCGGTGAGGGAATATCCTTTGGCGGAGGCGTCCGCGCACCTCGTGGGCTATACCGGGCCCGTTACGGAAGAGGAAGTAGGCGGGTTGGGACTGTACGGCTACCACCTGTTTGAATGGTTGGGCCGTGAGGGGCTTGAGAAATCCTATGAAGCCTATCTGCATGGTTTCTCGGGAGGACTTCAGATAGAAACCGACAATCGGGGCAAACTCTTGAGGGCCCTCGGCGTCAAAGAACCGAAAGAAGGGAAGGATTTACACCTCACCGTGGATGCGCGACTCCAGACGACCGTTCAGGAACTTCTGGGGGCTCAACGGGGGGCCGTGATCGTGATGAACGTGCAGGATGGCGACATTTTAAGCCTTAACAGTTCTCCTTCCTTTGATCCGAATTTATTCTCTTCCCGAAAAGGCCGCAAGGACGTGGACAAGTACCTGCAAGGAGAGGGATCGCCGATGGTGAACCGTGCAATTCAGGGGGGATTCCCGCCCGGCTCGATCTTTAAGATTATCACGGCACTGGCGGCGCTCGAAACGGGAAAGGCATCGCCCGGTACGACTTTTAATTGCAGCGGCTATTTATCGATCGGCGGCAAACTTTTTCACTGTTGGAAAGAGACGGGCCACGGAGCGCAGGGCATGACCGAGGCTTTCGCGCACTCCTGCAATGTTTATTTTTACCACTTGGGCCTTTTATCGGGCCCGGACAAGATCTTCCAAAAATCACTGGATCTGGGTCTGGCTCAACTGACCGGTGTGGATCTGGCGGGCGAGAAGGAGGGTTTTGTGCCCTCGAAGGAATGGAAACGCAGCAGGCGTCACGAGAATTGGTTTACCGGTGAAACCGCAAACCTTGCGATCGGGCAGGGGTATCTTCAAGTGACGCCGATCCAGGCGGTGGCCATGGTTGCGGCGGTCGCCACGGAAGGACGAAAAGCGCGGCCGCATCTAGTGGACCGGATCGAACGCACGAATGTGGCTGAAAAAAGCGTGAAATACACCCGCACTCCGGCCGCACACTGGCTCGCCGTGAAACGGGGATTGCACGCGGTGATAAATTCGGACAGCGGCACCGGCCGTCTCGCGCGTGTTCCGAATCTTTCGATCGCCGGTAAGACCGGCACGGCCGAATCCGGTCAGGACAAGAGCCATGCGTGGTTCGTGGGGTTTGCGCCTGAGGAGGACCCAAAAATAGCGATGGTCGTATTCTTGGAGCACGGCGGCCGGGGAGGAGTGAGCGCGGCGACAATGGCTGCGCAGATCTTCAAATGGTTGCAAGGGGCTGGCTATCTATAAATGAGAAAAAAAGTCAGCTACCGCCACTTTGATAAGGCGCTTTTTTTGACGCCGATCCTGATATTCCTGATAGGGATCTTTAATCTCTACAGCGCCTCGTTCAAATCGGCCCAGCCCTTCGATGAATCGTTCGCGGTTCGCCAGATCCTTTGGATGGGCATCGGGGTCTTGACGGTTTTTTTGATCATCCGCGTGAATTATTTCCGCCTGCAGGATTTTGCCTGGCCGCTATACCTTGTGGCGATGACGCTCTTGGCGGCTGTTCTTTTTACGCCGTCGAGGCTCGGCGCGCACCGATGGATATCCATCGGTGGTTTTAACATTCAGCCCTCCGAATTAGCCAAGCTTTCGGTGATTTTAGTGCTTGCCCGCTTTTCAATGAGTTATCGTCCGGATGCCGTCTCCAAGGCGATGCTTCTTGTGCCGTTTCTCGTCGTGGCGGCGCCGTTCGTCCTGATCCTCAAGGAACCGGACTTGGGGACGGCGTTGACGCTTATCCCGATCCTTTTCGCCATGCTTTATTTGTGGGGTTTTCGCACCAAGTATCTTTTGGCCCTTTTTGCCGCGGGCGTGGCGGCCGCTCCTTTCTTATTTCATTTTTTGAAGGACTATCAGAAGGCGCGCCTCTGGGTGTTCTTGAACCCAAGCATGGACCCTCTCGGCGCGGGGTATACCATAATTCAATCAAAAATAGCCATCGGGTCCGGCGGTTTTCTGGGAAAGGGGTACATGGCAGGCACACAAAACCAGCTTAATTTCCTCCCGGAACGTCACACCGATTTTATTTTTGCCGTCCTGGGGGAAGAGGGTGGGTTCGCCGTGTCGATGGTTCTTGTGGCGCTTTTTTGGGCCGTGATCAGAAAAGGATATGTGATCGCCGCCCAGACTCCGGACAAGTTCGGCAGCCAGTTGGCGTGCGGTATTTCCACGATGCTGGCGGTTCAGACCCTCGTGAATCTGGGCATGACCATGGGTCTTTTACCCGTGGTCGGCATGCCGCTGCCTTTAGTAAGCTACGGCGGTTCCTCCATTATAATAACCATGCTTGCGATAGGAATTCTTCTCAATATTCGCATGCACAGGCCTCTATTTTAACTCCTTCTGTAGTATTTAGTTAAGTCAATTCTAAAGAATTAACTTAATCACTATTGACTATTTTTAATTTATAGTATATTATTTTAATCAAGAAAGGACAAAAACATCCATGCCTATACAAACCCGGAAGGCCACCTCGACTACCCAGCTTCGGTATAAAATGCTCTTGGCTTACTGCTTGATGTCCGTGATGCCCATTCTGGTGGGTATTTATGTCGCCTCGCTCTTCATTAAGTATCCGTTCAATAATGTCAGCGACCTTAATGTCGTCAGTTGGGTCACATTATCCAGCATCGTGCTGTCCTTCTTGGGCTATAGAATCACCAAGCAATCGACCGAACCTATTTCAGAAGTTGCGGAAGCGGCCAAAAAGATCGCATCCGGGAATCTGGACGGAGGGATGGCGGACATCAAGGGAGTCGATGAATTGGAAGAGCTTTCGGAGAGTTTGAAGACGATATCCAAAAATGCCCGGGAACTGATAGAAAAAGTTGAAAGACTTTCGCTGAAGGATAATTTAACCGGGCTGTACAACGCCTCGTACCTACGGGAGCGCCTGAGCGAGGAAATACAGCGTGCCATTCATTATCAGCAGCCCTGCTCGCTTGTTTATTTGGGGATCCATCCGTTCGAGGAATTGACGGCCCTGCACGGCCGGACATCGGCGGAAGAGTTGCTTAAGTCCATCGCCGGTATCTTAAGCAAGCATCTGTCACCGCTCGACCGCGCCGCGCGGGTCGGAAAAAGCGAGTTTGCGATCATTTTTCCGGACAAGAATAAGAAGAAAAGCATCGAGATAGCCGAAGAGATCCAGAAACAGATCGATCTCTTGCGATCCGGAGGAAAAGGGGAGGGCCGAGGCGCGGTGTTTGAGACGGCAGCCGGAATCAGCGAAAATCCCATGGACGGCGTCACGGCCGAGGAATTGCTTCAAAAAGCGCGCGAAAGGGTCCGCGCCGCCAGAGCCAAAGGGCCCCAAAAGATAGAGGCGTTTTCTTGATCACACTAAACCAGAAAGGCTAAAGACCATGCTTGGTAAAAACCCATCTCTGATGGATCTCTTGAAATACACGCTGGAACACAAGGCGTCGGATCTGCACATCGGCGACGGCGTGTGCCCGTCCATCCGTATCGATACGCAGCTGGTTCCGGTTTCCGAGCACCCTTTCAATCTGGAGCATTTGAAGAGCTTGCTTTTCGAGCATCTGGCGGAAGAAAGGTTTCGTGAATTTGAGAAGGAAAGGGAGCTGGACTATTCTTTCGGTGTCACGGGGCTCGGCCGGTTTCGCGTCAATTTGTTCTACCAGCGTTCGAACATCGGCTGCGCGATCCGCGCGCTTCCCTTCAACCCGATGACGTTCGAAGAGATCGGTTTCCCGAAGCTCGTGGCCGAACACCTGGTATCCAGACCCAGCGGCCTGATCCTCGTGACCGGGCCCACCGGCAGCGGCAAGACCACGACGCTGGCGGCAATGCTCGACCATATCAACGCACACCGTTCATGCCACATCGTGACGGTCGAAGACCCGATCGAGTTTTTATACAAAAACAAAAAAGCGCTTGTGAATCAAAGAGAGGTCGGGTCCGATACGCATTCATTCAACCAGGCCTTGAAACACGTCCTGCGGCAGGACCCGAACGTGATCCTGATAGGAGAAATGAGGGATCTTGAGACCATTGAGATCGCGCTCACGGTGGCTGAGACGGGGCATCTGGTGTTCGCGACGCTCCACACGCCGGACGCGGTACAGTCGATCAACCGCGTCATCGACGTTTTTCCGTCCAACCAACAACAACAGGTGAGGGTCCAGCTTTCGTTCGTGCTGCAGTCGGTGATCTCCCAGCAGCTGGTACAAAAAAACGGCGGAGGGGTGGTGTTGGCGGCCGAGATCATGATCGCCAATGCTGCCATACGCAATTTGATCCGCGAAGCCAAGCCTCACCAGGTGTATTCGGCGATCCAGATGGGGCAGAAGGAAGGTATGCGAACGCTCAATATGAGCCTGGCGGAGCTCGTAAAGGCAGGGAAGATCTCCAGGGAGCTCGCGTACGCAAGGTCCATGGACGTCCAGGAACTGGAGCGCTTGTTGAACTCGAAGTGAATTTATGAAAAAAGTCATTCAGAAACAATTGGGCGAGCTTTTGGTGGAGAGCAAGCTCATCACGCGGGAGCAGCTCGACGAGGCACTCAAAGTTCAAAAGGAAAAAGGGGGGCTCGTCGGGCAGATCCTCGTGGCACTGGGGCACACCACCGAAGAAGCTATTGCCCAAACGCTCACCGCGCAATACGGTTTTCCGTACCTCCCTCTAGGGGGTTATGAGATCGACCGTGAGGTAGCCAGGCTCATCCCTGAAAACGTCGCCAAGCAGTACGGGTTGGTCGCGGTGGACCGCGTGGGCGGCGTCCTGACCATTGCGATGTCGAACCCCTTGAACAACCAGGCCGTGGAGGACGTGGAAATGGCCACTGGGCTTAAGGTCCAGGTGTTCGTTTCCACGGCCACCGATGTGAACGAAGCCATCAAGCGTTGTTACAAAACCTGATCTAAGAAACAGGCTCCTATGAGCACCGGTTTGAAAGAAAGACTCATTGAAGGTTTGGTGAAAAAGAACATCCTCTCCCGGGAGAAGCTGGAAGAGGCGCTTCGTCTTCACAAGGAAAAAAAAGAACGGATAGGCGATACGCTTGTCAGGCTAGGCTACATTTCCAAGGATAATTTGCTCGAAGTTTTCAGCGCGGAGTTGAGCCTCCCCGTCATTCACCTGGCGCGGTACAAGATCCAGCCGGATGTTTTGTCCCTGATCCCCCAGAAGATAGCCGAGCTTTATTGCCTGATCCCTGTCTCCCGGGTGGGCCATACGGTCACGGTCGCGATGTCGGACCCCATGAACATCAACGCGCTGGACGACCTGAAGCGCGCGACCGGTTTTCAGGTCCGGCCCGTGCTGGCCACCGACAGCCAGATCCGGGAAGCGATCGAGTTGTATTACCATAAAAGCACGAGCCAAAGTATCGAAGAAGCGATGAAGGGCATGTCTTTGAATGATGCGCTGGAAACCCAGGAGGTTGCGTTGCGTGACGAAGCCCGGGGATCCGCGCAGGAACTTTTGAAGCTTACCGAGGAAGAGCCTGTCGTGAAGCTGACGAACTCGATTTTGCTCGAAGCCGTGAAGCGCCGCTCAAGCGATATCTTTGTCGAGCCGGAAGAGAAAAACTTGAGGGTGCGTTTTCGCGTGGATGGACTGCTGCAGGAAGGCCTTTCGACCAGCAAGGCCATGCACGCAGGAGTGGTTTCAAGGATCAAAGTCATGTCCAATCTGGATATCGCCGAGCACCGGTTACCCCAGGATGGGCGTTTCAAGATCAAGGTGCGCGACCGGGAAGTGGATTTTAGGATCTCGGTGCTGCCCACCTATTTCGGGGAAAAAGTGGTCTTGAGAGTGCTCGATAAGAACCAGGCGATGCTGGATATCGAGAAGCTTGGATTTGAACCTGAACCGCTCGAAGCTTTGAAAAAGGCGTCGAGTCATCCGCACGGCATGATCGTCGTTTGCGGTCCGACGGGCGCAGGGAAGACCACGACGCTTTACTCGGCGCTCAAACTGATAGACGCGCCGGATAAGAACATCGTGACCGTGGAGGATCCCGTGGAATTCCAAATACACGGCATCAATCAGGTCCAGATCCGCCCCGAGGTCGATCTCACATTTGCGGCGGCCCTCCGGTCCATTTTAAGGCAAGATCCGGACGTGATCATGGTGGGCGAGATCCGCGACGGTGAAACGGCAGACATCGCGATCAAGGCGGCGCTGACAGGGCATCTCGTCTTAAGTACGCTGCATGCGACAACGGCGGCGGGGGCGATCACGCGTTTTATCAATATGGGGATCGAGCCGTACCTTTTAACCTCAAGCCTTCTTCTGGCCGGTTCCCAAAGGCTCGTGCGCAGGATCTGCACCCGATGCCGGGAGGCGTATGAACCGAGCCACGAGCTTGTGAAAGAGCTCGGTCTTTCGGAAGCCCAGGCCGCAAAGCAAAAATTGGTTTTTTATCGCGGAAAAGGGTGTTCCGCCTGCGGCCAAAAAGGCTACGCGGGACGCTTGGTGCTCCTAGAGGCGCTCCCCATGTCGGCGTCGGTCAAGAACTTGATCCTGAAAGGCGCGCAGGAATACGAGATAAAAGCACAGGGCCGCCGAGAAGGGATGAAAAGTTTGAGGGAATGCGGCGTTGCGAACGTGTTGAAGGGTATCACGACCCCCGAAGAAGTGATGCGTGTTACCGTGAGGGACGAGGCGTCCAAGAAATGACCCCATCCCCTCCTTTTTTATTCGAAGAATTAATAAATCCGCCCAAGGCGGATTTATGCGCCGTTTTTCGGATGATGCGCGTTAAAACGGCGCAAAAGGAGGGGATGGGGTGAAGAACTTAAGCGAGTGCATCATCGAAGTGCTTAAAAAGTCAAAGCGGCTGAGCGACGAAGACATCCAAAAGGCGCTTTTGTTGTTCGCGACCGAGGGAGGGAACAGTCTGCGCGATGTTCTGGTGCGCATGGGGCTTGTCACGGACAAGGAGCTCATGTCGCTCGTGGGGGTAGAATTAAAGATCCCGTTCCTGGACCTGACCAAATTAAAAGTGCCCCAGGAGATCCTCAAATTGGTGCCCGAAAAGGTCGCCAAAAAACACCGCGTGGTGCCGGTCTCAAAACTGGGCCGTACGCTGACGCTCGCCACGGCGGACCCGCTCAATATCATCACCGCTGACGACGTGGCGATGCTGACCCGCTGCAAGGTCGAGTATGTGCTGACCACCGTCAAAGACATCCAGGATGCGATCGATCGCCTGTACGTGAACGAGAACGAGAACATGGACTCGATAGCCCGAGCCGCCGAGGAAACCCAGGAAGACGTGGAGCTCGTGAAAGATGAGGACGAGTTTGAGATGTCCGGGCCGGACGGACGGAGCGGCGAGGCGCCGATCGTCAAGATCGTGGACCTGTTATTGAGGGGTGCCTTGAAGAAAAGAGCCAGCGATATCCACGTGGAGCCTTACGAAAAGATCGTACGAGTGCGGTACCGGATTGACGGAAACCTGGAAGAGGTGCTCGCGATCCCCAAGAAAAATCAGAACGCCGTCCTGACGCGCCTCAAGATCATGTCAAAGCTCGATATCACGGAGAACCGTATCCCTCAGGACGGCCGTTTCAAGGTCCGCATGGTCGACCAAGAGATCGACTTTCGCATTTCGGTGCTGCCCGTTTACTTTGGCAATAAAGTCGTGATGCGCCTTTTGAATAAAACGAGCCTCAGCGTGGGGCTTGAAAAACTGGGTTTCTCACCCCAAACGCTGGCCGCGCTCAAAGACGCGATCGCAAAGCCCTTCGGGATGCTTCTCCTCACGGGTCCCACCGGGAGCGGCAAGTCCACGACGCTTTACTCGATCCTGAATCAGCTCAACACCCCCGACAAGAATATCATCACGATCGAAGACCCCATTGAATACCAGGTGGCGGGCATCACGCAGATCCAAGCCAAGCCCGATATAGGCCTCACGTTCGCGAATGGCCTGAGGGCCACATTGCGCCAGAGCCCGGACGTCGTGATGGTCGGCGAGATCCGCGACGGCGAAACCGCCGACATCGCAGTGAAAGCGTCCCTCACCGGGCAGATGGTCTTAAGCACGCTCCACACGAATGACGCGGCGGGTGCCGTGACGCGTTTGATGGACATGGGGGTTGAGCCTTTTTTGATCGCCTCGAGCGTTATCCTGGTGGCGGCTCAGAGACTGTGCCGGAAAATATGCCCCTACTGCAAAGAAAAGATTGAGATCCCGAAGGAAGTGTTCGAGCGTATGAAGGTAGACCTGGACAAGCTCGTGAAGGCGGCGGGCGCCAAGAATTTTTTAAAAGGCAAGGGCTGCGACAGGTGCGGTAAAACAGGGTATCTTGGCCGCATCGCGATCCTGGAGGCTCTCACGATCGATGATCCGATCCGAGATATGATCCTGAGACGGGATTCTTCGCATCTTATCAAGGAATACGCAGTGAAAAATGGGATGGACACTCTGCGAGACGACGCGCTTAAAAAATGGGTCTCCGGGATCACGACCCTGGATGAGGTTCTGCGCGTGACCTCGGAGGACGAATAACATGCCCATTTACCGCTACACTGCCAAAGACAAGACCGGAAAAGCTGTGAGCGGCGCCCTCGAATGCACTGACGAGAAAACGCTGATCGGGCTCTTACGGCAAAAGGAACTTGTCATTCTGTCGGTGGAGCTTGACAAGAAAAAAAAGAAAACGCTTTTCAACAAAAGATCCGGCGGCAAGGTCAAACTGACGGAGCTCGTCCTTTTTTCCAGGCAGCTGGCCACGATGATAGACAGCGGCATTTCGCTCGTGCAGGCGTTGGATATTTTGTCCGAGCAGATGGAATCAGCCGCTTTCAGAATCATCATGGCGGAAGTCAAAAAAGACGTGTCGGCGGGCGTCTCATTTCATGAAGCGTTGTCAAAACACCCCTCGGCGTTCTCTGCGCTTTTTGTGAACATGGTGAAGGCCGGCGAATCCAGCGGCTCGCTCGATGACATCATGGAAAGATTGGCTTCCTATCTCGAAAAGACGGACTCGCTCATCCGGAAGGTGCGTTCGGCGCTCGTCTATCCGATCGTCGTTTCCGTGATGGCGGTGCTCATTACGCTGGTGCTCATGATCAAGGTGGTGCCGGTGTTCAAGTCCATGTTCGCCGATTTCGGCGGGGAGCTGCCGCTGCCCACAAGGATCCTGATGGCGTTCAGCGATTTTCTTGTTCACTCGATCGGGGTCTGGGTGGCCGGCCTCGTGGTGGGCGCGGTCCTCTTGAAGCGGTTCCTGAGATCGGACAAAGGAACGCTGTTGTTCGACAATTTCAAACTGTCGATGCCCGTGTTCGGTATTATCTTCCGGAAAGTGGCCGTCAGCAAATTTTCAAGAACACTCGCCACGTTGACCAAAAGCGGCGTTCCGATCCTCTCGGCTCTCGAGATCGTCGGGAAAACCGCCGGCAACCGCGTGATCGAGAACGCCGTCGAAAAAGTAAGGGCCAGTATCCGTGAGGGCGAGACCATTACGGGGCCGCTGGCAAAGAGCAAGGTGTTCCCCCCGATGGTCGTCCGCATGATCGCAGTGGGTGAGCAGACAGGGGAGCTCGAGAAGATGCTCACGAAGATAGCCGATTTCTATGACGATCAGGTGGATGCGGCCGTGGCCGGGATCACGAGCCTCATCGAGCCGCTTGTCATTGCGTTCCTCGGGGTGATCATCGGGACCATCGTAGTTTGCATGTTTTTGCCTATCTTCAAGATGTCCACCATTATCACGGCCTAG
>CAYJVC010000017.1:0-33804 GCA_964373505.1 uncultured Planctomycetia bacterium | reverse complement strand
AACTAGGACATTTCTAATTTGGTAGAACTAGGACATTTCTATTTTGGCTGTACATCCCCCGGGTTTCTTCTTGAGTCCGGTTCCGGGCGGTATTATACTTGGTGGGTCATGGAACGACATTTCGACGAAGAACTTAATGATCTAAAGCACAAGCTTCTCAAAATGGCCGATACGGCCCAGGACATGATCGGTCTTTCGATCAAGGCGCTGGTGGACCGCAAGGAGTCCATCGTGCAAGACGTGTTCGCGCTTGAGGACCAGGTCAATCGCATGGAAGTGGAGATAGAGGAGGATGTGATGCGGCTCCTTGCACTGCGCCAGCCCGCGGCGAGGGACCTAAGGCTTCTCACTTCGATCCTCAAAATCAACAACGATCTCGAACGCGTCGCCGACCAGGCCGTTAATATTTCCGAAGTGGCGGTGGATCTCCTGAAACAGGCGCCGCTCAAACCTTTGATCGATATCCCAAAAATGGCGAGCCTTGCGCAAAAGATGATTAAAAACAGCCTAGACGCGTTCGTGCGCCATGATCCGGCCCTTGCGAAGGACGTCTGCGAAGACGACGACGAGGTGGACAAGATCAATGACCAGATCTTCCGGGAGCTTTTGACCTACATGATCGAGGACCCGAAAAGCATTACGCGGGCCGTGGACCTCATCCTCGTGAGCCGCAATATCGAACGTATCGCTGACCACGCTACCAATATCAGCGAAGACGTGGTGTTCATAGAGGAAGGGAAGAATATCAAACACCACATCCAGGAAAGCGCCTAACCGTCGTGCCCGAAGAAACCCAGACTGCCGATCAAAAGGCCTGCGTGTTGATGAGCGGAGGCATTGAAAGCTTCGTGTTGCTTCACGATGCCCTGACGCGCTACGCAAGCGTCACACCTTTGTACATCCAGAATCATCTTCGCTGGGAAGAGGTGGAGCTTTTTTGGCTCAAGAAGTCCCTGCGGAACTTGAAATCAAACCGTCTGAATGCTTTGAAAGTGCTGGACCTCAACATGCGGGACCTGTACGAAGGCCACTGGAGCATCACGGGCATGAAAGTCCCGGGCGCCGGCTCCCGCGACGAGGACGTCTATATTCCGGGGAGGAATATCGCGTTCTTATCGAAAGCGTCCGTGTTCAGCGTCCTTCAGGGTATCCCGTTCATTGAGATCGGTATTCTGAAAGGCAATCCTTTTCATGACAGCACGAGCCGCTTTTTCGGCAAATTCTCGGAGCTGGCGTTACTCGGGCTTGGGCGGTCCGTGAAGATCCGGGCGCCGTTCCAAAAATTAAGCAAGGAGGACGTTATTTTGAAGGGCAAAGCCTTGGCGCTTGAGTGGACGTTTTCCTGCATCAACCCGAAAGGCTATGAGCACTGCGGAGAATGCAACAAGTGCGTGGAACGCAAAAAGGCGTTCTTTACCGCAGGCCTAACGGATAAGACGAAATACAAAAAGGCGGGAATTTGATCAGATCCTTCGTCGGCGCTGGGGCGCCTCCTCAGGATAAATTCGCGCGGGCGACTTGACGTCGCTTCGCTCCGTAAATCGCGCGCTCATTTAACAGAATGACTCTTTTAATTTTTCCGCGTCGGCTCTTACTTTTCCTGCCATGTCCTGATAAACGAGCGGACTTTCCTTGATCGCAGAAACCTGCTCTTCATACGTGGGAACTCCTTCGACCTTATAGATGACACCGATCGGGATCTTTTCTTCCCATTCCAGCGCTTTCTTGAAGGCCCAGACCCTTTCTTTGGGGTTGTAATCGGGGGCCGTTTCGACGTTGTACACTTTTTGCTTGTACCATTGGTAGGTGTTGACCTTGTTGAACGTGACGCAGGGCTGCAGCACGTCTATCAGCGCATAACCCTTGTGGTTCATCGCGCGGGTGATGATGTCCGTCATGTGTTTCGGGTCGCCGGAAGAGGTCCTCGCTACGAAAGTGGCTCCGCCGGAAACTCCCATCAGGACCGCGTTGACGGGAAATTCGATCGAGCCGTCCGGAGAGGTGGTCGACACGTAGCCTTTGTCGCTCGTGGGCGACGTCTGGCCTTTGGTGAGGCCGTAAACCTGGTTATTTTGTACGATGTGCGTCAAGTTCGGATTTCTTCTCATGCCGTGTAGGAAATGGTTCCCGCCGATCCCGAGGCCGTCGCCGTCGCCCGTCACGACCACCATGCGTAGATCATGGTTGGCGAGTTTCATGGCCTGTGCGATGGGCAGCGCCCGTCCGTGGAGCGAATTAAAACCGTTGGTCCGGAGATAATAAGGGAGCTTCGATCCGCAGCCGATGCCTGAGACCACCATGACCTGGTGGGGTTCCAGGCCCTGATTGACAAGCGATTCCTTCATGCATTTCAAGATCGGAAAATCGCCGCAGCCGGGGCACCACGTGACGGCCTCGGTGCTTATGAAATCGTCTATTTTAGACATGAATTTTGGCCTTCTCCTTTCCGCCAGAGGACGGATCCGCCGGTGTTTTGGTGGCGGATAGATTGGCAATGATCTCGTCGGGCGAGAATGGCCGGCCGCTGTATTTCAGGATCTTTGCGTCCACCTGGATCCCTGTGTGTTTGCGGATCAGTCCCGCAAGCTGGCCCGTGAAATTATTCTCAACGGCCACAAGGTATTTCGCTTTTTCAAGCAACCCTTGAACTTTCTCGGCGGGGAACGGCCAAATATCCACGAATTGAAGGAAATTAGCCTTGGTCCCGTTTTTTCTTAAGCGGTCCACGGCTTCCCGAATAGCCCCGCAAGTCGACCCCCAGCCGACGAAGGTGATCTCGGCCTTGTCGTCCCCGTAAAGCTTGGGCGCGCGCATGTCCTCGTGCAGCATCGTTTCGTACTTTTTCATCCGCTTTTCCATCATCTTGTTGCGGGGTTCGATGTCCTCCACCGCATAGCCGTATTCCGAGTGCTCGTCGCTGGTCGTCATGAACACGGCATTTTTATGTCCGGGGATCGCGCGCGGCGAGATCCCGTTCTCCGCAAAAGCGTGGCGCTTGTAGTCAGTCATCCCGTCAAGCTGAGTTTTGGTGAGGAGCTGCCCGCGGTCAATCTTGACGCCCGTAATGTCGAACCGATTTTTGTCGATGGCGCGAAGCTGCGAGGAAAGATAAAGATCGCTTAGGATGATGACGGGGCACTGGTATTTTTCGGCGAGGTTGAAAGCGCGCCAGCCGCATTCGAAACATTCCTCGATGGTGCCGGGAGCCAATACGATGCGGGGTGTTTCCCCCTGAGAAGCGCTGATAACGAATTCCAAGTCAGGTTGCTCGGTTCGGGTGGGAAGGCCGGTCGAGGGACCGCCGCGCTGCACTTCGCTGATCACCACCGGCGTTTCGGTGATGCTGGCCAACCCCAACGCTTCCACCATCAAGCTGAACCCACCGCCCGAGGTCGTCGTCATTGCGCGGACACCCGCGTGGCCTGCGCCGATGGCAAAAAGAATGGCCGCAAGCTCATCCTCGGTCTGTTTCGAGACGATGCCGTACTTGTTGGCTTTGGAGATCATGTACTCGAAAACGGAAGTGCCGGGGGTCATGGGATAGGCGGAGATGAATTTGCAGCCGCCTGCGATGGCACCCAGCGCGATCCCCTGATTGCCATGAAGCACCATGCGCCGCTTCGCGGGGTTTGCGTTGACGGGCTCCAGCTTGAACTCGTAATCTTTCGCGTACCTGTCATGAGCGTAGTCGTAACCCGCTTTGGCCACCGCGAGATTTTTCTGGATGACCTCGTCGCCTTTTTTGCGGAAATTGGTCTCAATGATATCCTTGATACGTTCGAAATCATAGCCGGTCATGCCGGCGGTGGCGCCCAGCGCGCAGGTGTTGGCCATGATACGATGGCCGCCGATCTCGGTGGCTATTTTGGAAAGGGGAATAGGGCAGGCCTGGAGGCCCAGCTCTTTCAGTGAGGCCGCGTCGTAACCCAACGACTCATCATAAACGATCGCGCCGCCTTTTACGATCTCGTTCTTGTGCCGCTCGATGCACTCCTTGGTGAATGCGATCAGAAGGTGCACGTCGTCCACGAAAGTGAAGATCTCCTGGGTCGAGACGCGGATCTGGAAAAAGTTGTGGCCGCCACGGATGCGGGACATGTAATCCTGCAGAGCAAACACATAGAGACCGCCTCTGGAAAGCGCTTTGGTCAGCCCCGCGCCGCCGGACTCGACACCCATGCCGGCCTCGCCGCCGATCTTGATCGTCATGCTGTTTTTGATCATCCGTTTCTCCTAAAAGTTTGGAAAATAAAATTGAGGCGCTTCACGAAAGACATTATAGTACATGAACTGATTTTCGCTTTCAATAATAATCTATGGAAGCTTGTTACATTTAAACCTCGCCGGCGTAAAACCTTCAGAAAGTTCACCGATAACGCGCTTCAAAAGATCATGTGATAATTTTAGTTAGTCTTGATCATTAATTAATAAACTTTTATAGCTAAAAGTTGCCGGTTGCCATTGTCAATTTCCCTCCGGTAAGGCATACTTTCCCTAAGTGGTTTCCGGGTTCTAACGTAAACTGAACACTAAACTTACAAAGAAAGATCCCTCGGCTTCGCCTCGGGATTAAATTCGAGCGACAATTTACGCAAAAGCGTAACTTATGCTCTCATTTAAATTGCTAAGCTCTAGACTTTTAATAAGACATATTTCATCGGTCCTTGTGGCCGCATTTCTTTTCCAGGACCTTTCGTATGCAAATCCCGAGGTTTTGAAGGAGGCTTTTCTTTTTCCTTCCGGGCTGCCCAAATTAAATATCCCATCATCCATCGCAACGATAGAAGACAGTTGGAAAGCTCCTCGCCGTCATTCTGAGCCCATTCGCTACGCTCAGGGTAAACTCCGCGAAGAATCCAAAAAACGAGATCCTTCGACGACTGCGTCGTCTCAGGATGACATACTAATCTATCTCATCCAAGACGCCCACACGAATGAGTCTGCCCAGCGGAACATCGCCAAAACCATCGATCTTGTTTTGGAGCAATCCAAGCATCAAACCCCGTTCGTCTTTCTTGAAGCCGGTTTTGGCGACAGCTCTCTGTCCCCTCTAAGGCAGTACGGCACCGTAAAGCAAAGACAAGCCATCGCCGAGAAATACCTGAAGCGGGGATATATCCAGGGCCCGGATTATCTCGACCTTACCTCCGACAAACCCTTCACGCTTTGGGGCGTCGAAGATAAAGAGCTCTACTGGAAAGCGCTGGGCCATTACCGGTACTTGAAGGACAACCGTCCCGACATCCATAACTACCTTGACAGGGTCCGAAGAACCATCAGGACCCTCAAGCCCAAACTTTACAACCCTTCGCTTTATCTTTTGGACGAGAAGCGGGAGGAGTTCCTGAAACAAAATCTTTCCATGACGGAATACATGGACATCCTTCTTCAGGAACAAAAGAAATTGAAATTGCCGGAAGATTTATTCCCCAATCTTTTGAAGCTCAAAGCTATTAAACAAAAAGAGCAAGCCATCAATTTCGAAGAAGCAAGCAAGGAACAACTGACGGCCATAGAGTCTTTAAGCCCCGAAGACCAGACGGTCCTGAAAGAAGCCTTAAATTCCAAAGGCAACCAAACGCTCTTCTTGCTGGACTCGGGTGAACACAAAGAAGAGAAAGGGTTCTATGCCTTACTGGAAGAGAAGTTAAAAGATAGGTGGGCAAGCGAATCGACGGGTGACGCGGAGGCGGGGCGCCCCATTCGCTCGCAGCGCTCCGCAGTGACGCGAGAACGAATGGGGCTGCCGCAGCGGCAGGACCCGTCGGTTCGCTTGCCAAACCTTTATGACTATTTCTCCTACCTCCATGAAGTCAAGAAACTGGACCTTAAAGCTCTGCTCAAAGAAAAAGACGATCTTGAGACGATCCTTTACAACTTGCTGGCGAGGTCCCAGGACGAGCGGCAATTGGTCCTGGCTGATAAGAGTCTTGGGACCCTGAAGAAACTTTTTGATCTCACGCTTCTCTCAGAAGACCTGATGGCCATCGAGTCAGACCCCCAAGCCTTCGACATCGTCCGCATCACGGGCTTCCTGAACAAAAAGATCATGGACCTTAAGAGCTACTACGAAGACGCCCTGTTCCTGGAAAAGGATTACGGGGAATACTACCGTCAGGCGCTTGAGTTTTACCGGTTGGCCAAGGAAAGAGACCAGGCATTCATAGAGAATACCCTGAAGAAACTAAATGAAGAAGCGTTAAGCGGTAAGCGTCAAGCGATAAGTAACCCCACAGCTATCCTGGTCACGGGAGGTTTCCACACTGACCACTTGAAAACACTTCTTAAGGAACAAAACATATCCTATCTTTCTATCACCCCCCAAGTGCTAAAAGAAACGAATATGAAGCGGTATGAAGAGCTGCTCTTGGGCCAGCAAAAAGAAACGTCCAACATAGAGACAAAAGAGAAACCCGTTCATATTGGGCTTCCCTCGGCCAGAGCGCTTGTACTCACTCTTCCTCATGGACCTTCATTGAGTGTGTATCGAGAGCTGAAATCTGAAGCTATGGGACTTGGAGCACGCGCGGCCAACCGCCCAATTTACCCGTCCGTTATAAAAAAGTTTTTGGATAAAAGAAAAGTTGAAGCCGCCGGGCGCGCTATCCGCGCGTATCTAGCAAAACCGGCGCTGAAAATAGAAGAATCGGGGGTGCTCGATAACCCGTTCAACGCCAACGTTTATATAGTGCACAGCCATGATGCAGGGGAAGCGCCGATCAAAGTGAGGGTGGGCCTGGAACGGATGCTGAAGCTCCTTGAAGGTGACGGCGGAAAGACAGCGCATTTTTCCGCAGGGACGGACAATGAAGAAGAGGCGATCGCGGTCATGGACGCGGCCTCCAAGGCGGGCCTGCCGCTTACCCTCTATATGCCGAAATATTCCGTGACGCCCGTGGTCAGACAGCAGGAAACGAAAGCCGTGCGTGTCGTGAGTTTAAGCGGATCCAGTTCAAAGGCTGCGACCCAGGAAGCCCAGCGTCAGGCTGCCGAAAGCCAGGCGCTTTGGATAGACCTGAATGATGATGAGGCGCGCCGCATTTATGACGAAGCGGTCCATTCCATTCGTCCGTCCTTACCTCCGTACGCGGCGGTGGTCGTCGGGACACAAACGGGGGATATGTTTTCATCCTGGATTGAAGCTCTGGATGGTCAAACGCAGACGCTCGTGGGTGTCCGGATCAAGGGTAAAAACAAACTGACGGATGATGCAGCTGAAAAAATAACGCAATACTCGATCTTTATGGATAAAGTAAACCCCAAATTGGTCGATAAGGCGCAATTGGATACATGGTATATGACGGCGATTCCTGTTTCTAGAGAATCGGCGCTTCCCGTTGCTTTGATGCTTGGGCCAAAAAACCCGGAGAACCCGATCTGGCAATCCCGCGACATCGTTCTTGTCATGGGAAATGCGGGTGTTCCTTTGGGTACGGATACGGAGACTCTGAAGGGGATCAACGAACCTGCGGATGAAGCAGCCTTGAATAAGGTCCGGGAGTTTTTAGAAAAAGATAAAACCAACGTGTTCAGTGTGCGCCAAATTTCACTGGAAACGGGCCTTGACGAGCAGGATGTCCGAAAAGCGCTTGCGCATTTTGCCAGACTTGACAAGATCGGCGAAACCATGAGGGGTTTTTATACGGTTAAACAGCACCGGACATTCCCGGCCGCGACCGATGGCGCTGAACTTCACGTGGATATTTACAATGATAAGGGTGACCCCAAGCAAAGGACCCTATCTGTCGTTCATGGTTACCTTATGTCCTCAGCGATTGCGCGCTTTATTGTTCAATTCTGCATCCGGCACGATATCCGTGTGGTTGTTTTTGATCTGAGAGGGCATGGGCGTTCGCAATTGAGGCCGGGCAAAGTCTTAAGTTGGAATCCCTTTGTGATGTGGGATTATTTCATGGAGCGGCTGGAACTTCTGATCAACTACGTGCATCTGACTTCCGTAGGAATCGAACAGATCATGCAAAAGCTCAAGCAGGAACTCAAGATAGAGTCTTTCGACCATTTTTCGACCAGCATGGGATCTTTGGTTAGCCAGGAATTTTATCAAAACATGTCCGAAGATATAGATCTCCTGGTGCTCTCAACGCCCGTTCTATCCGGCGAAGACCCGAAGGAAAATAACAAGTTCACGCGGCGAGTCAATGAACTCCTGAGCGACGTGATCGGGAATTTCGGTTATTTAACCGGCATTATGTGGTTTTTTTGGAAGTGGCCCAGGCGCCTGCGGGATCCCATTGCCGAGTTTGTGATCGGGTGGTTCTTAAATAATCTCGGGGAAGTCGACAGAACCTACCCTATGCGCGAACTGAAGCAAATGCTGGAAGGTGTCTCCGGCGAGGTGTTCCACGTGGCCTATTATGCGATGAAACACTTCCTGATGAAACATGTCCAGACGAAACACTCCCGATGGAATAGCGACTTTTTGGTGAATGGTATCAAGAAAAGAGTGGAAAAGGGTAAAAACCCCAAGATCCTTTTTGTGCTCGGCAGAAAAGATGCTCTCGTGGACAATGCCCGCATCATGAAGAAAGTCGAGGAATTAAAAGAGAGGGTGAGAAGTCTGGGCTTGGTCGGCTACGATGTAGATGAAAATATCGTTTGTGTGGTCCTTCCTTCGGGAAAACATGGACTTATGGAAACCAGGCTCCGGAACCTCATGGATCTAGCTTTTCGATTCAAATTTTGGGGGGAAGTTTCGCCGGAATCTGACAAATCAAGATTGCGTAGAATCTTGGAATCGTGGTTTGCAAAAGACTCACTTACGATGATGATCGAGAAGGTGAAGAAGGACATGAACGTTAAGGCCTCTCTGCAGGAAGGGCGTGTCGTGCAGGAGAATGATCTCGCGGCGCTGGACCGCTTATCGCAAGGCATTGCTCAGGGGCGCGTCCGTATGGATAAGAGTTTTACGGATTTTGTGGACCGGTGGGTCGTGAGAGACACCGAGGAAGACGAAACGTTGGAGAGATTTGTGCTCGACATCGCGCGGCGGTTTCAACATGAAACGCGATCCGTGACGCTGTCGAGCGGGGTCAAACCGGAGGAGCTTCTTCAATTTATCGCCTCGCAGGACCCGGTGAATTTGGACCTTTCCTCGGGATTGGTTCTTTTCCCCTTAAGCGTAAATAATTCGCTCGAAATGCGGGTTACAGCCAACCGGGCCAGGATCGTCCAGCGTCTGGTGGACAACCCGAGAATACGCAAATCTATTTCAATGATGGTTATGAAATCCGAGGACGAAGTCTGGTTGATACGACACATAACGGACATAGTGGGTACAAGCGTGACGAAGCTCAAGGCGGACGGCGAACTGACCTTTGTGGATGGCCTAGACGATGGTGAAGTGCTTCGCCGCGCTCCTGAAGCGGTCAAGAATTATCTGTCCGGAAAAAGCGATTTTTCAGAAACCGGACGTGATTTGCGCCCTATGATCCGCGGCGGCCATAGTCACCAGATGGCGTACCTGATGCTGCGTGCTCTGGCGAGTGCGGACCCAGGGACCGCGGACTACAAGGTCCTTCACCCAGGGCCGCAAGGGGCGAGGCTAGCCAGACCGAAGAATACGGTCCACTTTCCACCGATCGCTTTGACCGGATCGCCGTATGGCAATACGAAATTGATGAGCGTGGATACGTTTGCGGAGTTTGAACGTATGGCGAAGGCGGCCTATAAAGCTGGAGAGCCTTATATTGTGACGTGGCCGGGCGGAGACAGCTACGAGAAGTTTTATCAATTGCTTCACGAAGAGGAATATTACGGCCGGCTCTCTCCGTCCGAATGGCGCAATGTCATCGTGCTCGTCGGGGATGAGTTGGGGCCGGGCACTCAAGACCCGGGCGCAAATCAACGGCTGATCCTATCCCATCTTGGCCAACTACCGGATAATTACAGACCAACCTTTGTGCCTTTGTACGATGGGACAATTGACATCGCGAATATGACACCGGAGGATTTTGAAGTTCTCGTTGAAAATTATTCTGCAAAACTTCATCAAGTCCTGCAAAGAAAAAAAACGTCCCACCATATCAGCACCATTTTTTCGGCCCCGGGGCGTGACGGACGCATCGGGTCGCTTTTGCCGTACAGCGATCTTGTTTTGAACAGGCAGTCGACAGGATTTGCGGTCGTGGCTCAGAACGAAGCGCTCCGCATGTCGCTGACGCCTCGCGAATATTTGGATGCCGATACGCATGAGGTGATGGTAGCCCAGTATGCGAAGCGCATGACGCACGCACGCTTTCGTATTTCCCGGCCCAGCAATTGGGAGCTTGCAGTAAGGAGAACGCCTTACAATATTTTGAGAGAGGTAGAAAACGCGCAAGAGAGAGTGATTGTACGGGCCACTGAGGAAGCGCTCAGTTGGCAGACATTTACGTTGATAGGTCCCGACGGGAGGGAAGTCGAAGTCTACGTCCGGTTTGGAACAGATCCCAAGGGTCCCGTGGTCTTCGCGCTCCACGGATTCACGGGCCTCGGTACCTGGGAAATGCAGCAGGCCGAATTTCCGAGACAGTACACGGTCGTGGTGGTGCCCCGGTATCACACAAATGACAGGATCGACACGACGTCCGCCGCCGGATTTTACTCCTATCACGCGAAGAATTTGGCGCTCGCGATCACGTCCTTTGCCGATCCCGATTTTGAAAGGCGCATTTACTTATCGGATGGATCCAATCCGGACACAGGGGATCTCGACAAAGCGTTGAAGCATCTTGCGGCCAAAAAACCCGGCGAGATAAGGCCGATCCATCTTGTCTGGCACTCAAGCGGTAACCTTGTGGTCAATACATTTTACAGCGAGGCTGACGAGTACGGGCCGATTTTGAAGCATATCACGCATGGCGACGGCGCGGACCCATTTTTTGTGAACGACGTCAAAAAAGCGACGGTGACATTGGTCCCTTTTATCCTGGAGTTGATCCCCAAGGTGGCTGCGGCTGGGGGGCTTGGATGGGGCCAAGGCATGATACTAAGCGCGCTCAGTCTCCCATTGATTTTTAGTCTGCCGAAAAGGTTGGTAGATGTCCGCAACGCTGCGCTTGAAATAGGTGCCCCGATCGCGATCAATCTTCTCTCTGGGATCATCAGCGATAGATTTATGGAGAGATCCCAAAAAGAGTTTGAAAGAATACTTAAAACGGAGTTCGTGGACAAATTCCTTGCGCAGGCGCTTCCTGAAATAGGATCTGAATTTTATGACGCGCTCAAGATGGAATACAGAAAATTGCTTCTTCGGCATGTCAGACTGGAGGAGGAAGCTATCACACGACACTATAAGCGGCAGACAGACGCCCGGGCATTTGCGGCCATGAAGAAATACGGTCTGAAAGTGCAATACACGACGCACACGAAGGATGGCTTGGTCAATTCTCGGACGGTGCGGCGTATGGCAAGGCGTCTCGGAAATCTTGCCCAGATCATTGTTTTCCAGGGGCGGGAAGGCGATGATCCATTTACATCGCATCTGTGGCATATGGTGCGGTTTTTCGCATGGAATCGTCTGCATACCGATTTTATCGATGGACGGGTCGATGGGTTTGATAAGAACCGCATAAGGTTCATCCGTCCCGACGATGTTTCTTCCGGCGCGCGGGCGGCGGTGGTGAAAAAAGGGAAGCACTTTCTTCTGGTAGTAGGAGTTGCATCTATGCTGGCGGTGGTTCAAAATCCCATTAGTTTTACAGTCGGTCTTATTTCGGAGTTTCGATCAATTTCACGATCTCAAGATCCTGAGAATCCTTATGATGCGCTTTTTCTAGAGGCTTTGGAGAGCGGGGGTATTCATTCAACCTTGGAAGTGTGGAAAAGTATCCCGCCGCACGAATGGATGAAAGCGAACGAGTCCTTTAGGACCCACGCTGTCATGTTTTATGTCCTAAAGATCGACAATGCCCAAACGGAGCAGGACCTGGAAGGCCTATCCGAGCTGTGGAAGGAGTTCGACGACAAGTTGAGGGATAAACTGAGTCCTGATGAATATGACCGCGTCAGAAAAGCTTACCGGAACGCCGTTCGGGATATATTTCTGGCTTGGATAAAAGCCGCGGCGGCAACAGACGATCGGGAGGCGCTCAATTTGATAAGATCCGTCTATTTTAATGGAGCTAATTCCATGGAACTGCAATTTACCGAACAGGGCGAAGCGATCGAAACGGCTCTGAACACCGCCGGCGCGCGGATGGCGGGTAAGGAAAACGGATGGTGGATGGTGGATAATGGATTGTGGAACTCACCATCCACGGTCCCTGATCCACTATCCGCGGCGGATGCTTCTCTGTCATCTCGAGGTCGCCGCAGGCGACCGAGAGATCTCGTCACGCTTGATGAGATTTCTCGGGGCGCTGCCCCTCGAAATGACAAAGTTGGCGCGCGGGCGGCGACCCGCGCAGGCTCATTGAAAGAGCGGCGGACGCAAGCACTGGATTTTGTCACCTATTGGCTGGCCGTAGGCCTTATAGCGTATCCCTTGGCCTCAACAATTCTAGCGGTGTTGGCGGTCAAGCGTGTGTTCCTGCGAAAAGAGGTGGTTCCGCTGCAGATCGGACGAGAGTTGTCCGGCAATGAAAACAAGTTAGAGAACATGACGGGCCAAGTTTCTCCGACGTCAGAGATCTGGTTTAAAAATTGGAAAGAGATCCTCGACAATCCGCCGGCACTCTCCACAGCCCAGGTTGAGCAAATCCTTCATTTTGCGCGGCGCCTTTTAGAGATCAACCGCTTTTCCCTCCGCGCCGTGAACCCCGAGATGGCCATGCACCAGTCCACTTACCGGGGTCTGACCCAATACGCGATGAGCACTGTGCAGCGGCTGTTGGCTCAAGTAACAAGCGATCCGTCCATATCGGCTGAGGACAAAAAAGAGCTCCTCAATGACGCCCAATCGTTGGCGGCCTATGCCGACTACGGGATCTCGGCCGGCGCCGCGATCCATCATGCGGAACGGGTGCTTAAGAAAAAAGAATCTTACCAAGAAGCAGGTAGTTCATTTGTGCATAGGATTTCTTCGCGCGACCGTCAGCTGTTTTTCGGAGAGCTGTCTAATGTTTTCGTCGTGGGCAATGAGATAGAAAAAATAATGGGACGCGACGACACTCTTTACGCTTTTGAAGACCAGACCCAGCTGCGCGCGGAATTCACAAAATACTTTCATGGCATTTTGTTCGATCATGCAGGCCGACGGACGCGTTATGAGAACAGTATGATCTTTTTGAAAAAAATCGGGCTTGCGGTCGCGGTGATCGTGACGTTTATTCACGCGGGTCTGATCGCATTGGGTTTGGAGGAACTCACGCCTTCGACCATTTCTTTCTTTATCGGCCACGTGTCCATTGCGCTCTGGCTGATCTTAAGCCTGGCGCAGCTGGAGGACCCCACTTATCACCGTGACAGGCGCGGTCTGGCCGATCAAAGAAAACTTATCCAGGGCTCCCAAGACGCGTTGTGGCAGCATTTTGAGCGCACCCGGGAGGCGGCGCGGCGGGAAGTGGATGAAAAGTCTGCGGACATTGCCTTTGTGTTGTGCGGAAAATGGCCGGGGCGCCGGGAAAAACTGCAGACCAAAGAATTTTTCAGAATTGACCTGCCGGTTGTGTGGCTTGACAACGAAAAAGCAGGGACCGCCGAATCGTATTTCAGGCTTTTTTCGCAAATGGAGCCCGCCGCCTATAAAAAACTGCAGGCCGCCTATCCTTCGCTCCGCGGAAAGGCGCTGGAAGAATTGCGAATGATCGTCCTGGTGGCGGACCGGCCCGATGAAGAGGAAGAGGCAATCCTGGCGCCCGAGACGGCGATCGGCGGAGACAGCCCGTGGGAGTGGGCCTACAAAAATGCCTGTGACACCACTCAAATGATGAAGCGAGAAGGACGCACCGGGCTGACGATATGGACGCCTCACGGCGTGTATGTGGGCCCAAAGCGGATCACCGGCGACCACACGTTGATCGGCTCATGGAAGGGAATCGCGGATATGCTTCTTGAGCGGCTGTCAATCCTAAAACCCTTTCCTGGAGGGAGCCCCATCATTCAAAAAATATTTTTTCACTTCAATATCCTACGGATCGCCAACAGCGACGAGCGCAAAAAATTAGGCGAGATCTATGACTGGGAAAACGATGCCATTCGGCAAATGCCTGTTTTCACCTTTAACTCCATCATCAGCTACCGGGACCCGGAAAAATTCCGTCAGTTTATCGCCTATATCAATGGGATCAAACGGCACGTGGAAGGGCGCCGTACAAAACAACTTCTGTCTTACGGCTTGGGACGTCTCGGCCGCCTTGTCGGCGCGGCCGCCTCCTATTTTCGATCGAGCCGCATATTGCGGCTGGCGGACTCGCTGATCTTAAAAGCCCGGGACCTTCTCGGGCAAACCGTAACGCCTCACCTGACGCGCGACGTGCTTGTCGCGCACACGTCCACCGCCAGCGGTGAAGACCCCAACACTTTTTTGCCGGCGCGTGAGCGGCAGGCCGAAAGGGAGGGGCAGCCGATGAGCCACGGCCAATACGTTTATTATCGTGGGTTATATAAACACGTTGGCAGAAGCAACTTTGCAAGAAATGAGCCTTTTTCCCGCTACCTATCTCCTCCGGCCAAGTCAGCGTTCTTCAGGGTCGGGAAGACGGCCGCCCAAACCGAAGATCATCGCCGCTTAGAGCTTTTAATGACCTCTCAGGCGGCCGGCGCGCGGATGGCGGCAAAGCGTCAGCCGCCTTTCGGTAAGCGAAGACTGCAAAGTTACCTGTCTCCTAAAGGAAGGCTAAGACGGGCTTTCTCGTCGGACGAGCTTCGCAGCGACCTGCGTAAAAGAGGAGTCTTCATAAATGATTTCGTGGCATTTTATCGCTCCCGATTCGTGTCGCGGATGGAAGACGCTCTGAAAAGAGAACTTCTGGCGCATTATCTTTTTGCGGACTACCTTTCGCCCAACAGCGGAAGTCCGGACGGACGGGGCCGTCATGAGCTTTCCAAGAAAATGATATTGGGGCTTTTGCGCGACCGACACCGATCCGTGTATGAATCCGTGATAGACATTATTCTCCTTTATCTTGTTCATGCCGAAAAAGCAGGCAGTGAGCATCTTGAAAACCGCTTTCGCGATCTCCTGACTGATTTCTCGGATTTGGACCACTTTGCCGAGGCGATTGTGAACGGATTTATGCGTATACGGGCAGGCGAAGCAGAAAAGGACCCTTACATCGACAACCAAGACGCTGTAAGCAGGGTGTCCAATTTCATTTTGAGCATTAATGAACAAAAGAAGAAACAAATTTTTCAAATACTTCGGAGCGGATCTTTACCGAAGGCGGGTTCTGTATCCTCTGGAATTAAAGGCCCTGGCGGCGCGCGGATGGCACAAGGTTTCCGAGTTGCCAAACAAAACAAGGCCACTCGGATCGCTCGGCCGATCCGTGGAATTTACGCGGTTGTTCATATTGATGAGGCAACGCATCGTAAGGTGGCTATATTTCGGTCTGCCTCAGAAGAAATACATCGCATCGATGTAACCCGTCTTACAGATAAACCTGGTGACATTGAAACTCGTTTAAAGAATATGCTTAGAGGGCTCTTAATGTCTCACAGGAAATCCAAAGATTATAATGTGGATATAATTGCCGAGGAAATTCGAAGATTTTTTACTTGGGATAGGATCCGAAATCATATTGATCATCCTCTCGTTGTTTTGCTACGGCAACACAACAACGGAGAATATCAGTTGAGGTTGGCGGAAGCCGCCTTCTTATCCCATGTGCTGACGTCGATCGATCAAGGGTTGTCTTATTTTAAAAAACTGGAAGTGTCCACCGTAATGGTCGGTGAAAGCGCTATTTCTCTGGGGGTGGAAGCGGATGGCAGTATGTACCCGCTGATCGATGACATAGTTCCGGCCGGGCAGCTTGTCCGCATCCTTTTCTTTTCCAGGTTCCATGAAACGCCTTCTGAAACTGATGCCCGCGCAATGGTTGAGGAAGATGGCGGATCGTTTGTTGTAAAAAAAGCGATCCCACTGGGTCTTGCGATCCGGGCTGCTCTTGTATTAGACCAAAGACGATTTATAGAAATCAAAACAGTGAGACTCGGCGATGTCTCGTATTATCCTGCTGATCTTACCAAAATAAAAACTAATCAAGTTCGCTTAAAAGCAGGCGTAAAACTCGAAATGATTTTTTACACCCATCGGCCTAGAAGACGTGGTTTTATAATAGGCCGACGTATTTCCCAAGGTGAAAGGGAACTGATGGGCCAACGAATTCGGGAGTTACGCGATGCGGGTTATTCTCTCGACAAACAAGAAAGCCTCACGGGAATAGATTCAGAGACCCTGCGCCAGGTTGCAGAGAGGATAGGAGGAACCACAGAGACTACGTACAGAAATTTTATGAAAGTTTACTGGTCCATAGAAAAACCGGAATCGCTTGAGGTAATACAGAAGCGGATTGCGCGCGATATCAGTATTCTAATGTACAAGAGATGGATAGGCGCTGAAATAGCGCTTCCTAGCGGACTTGCCCAAAAGCATGTAAATGATATTGGGCGGGAATTGGCGGGCATCAGTGTTGAATCGGCCAAAAGGCTTAGAAACACTATCCAATCGTTAAAAAGGCGCCTGAGTCTAGCCGGTGAGGTGAAAGCCCTAACCGAGAGACTTCGTATTTTTATGTCCGAGCATGAGCTTACCCAACAACGATTAGCAGATTTGATGGGTGTAGATTCGAATATTTTGAACCGGCTCTTGAGGGGTCGACTCAAACGACCGCGGCTCACTGTTGGAAAAATAAATGATTACCTGGCGAAAAAAGGCGAATCACTTCCTTCCCAAGAACTTGTCATGAAAAACGTGCTGGATTTGTTGGATTATGTATCCCGAAATAACAATAAGGATGTGTCGGATAGAGATATCCGAGGATCATTCAATCGTATCGTTGGAATGTCCGCTCAAAAGACAGAGGCGCTTGAATGGTTTGCGAAAGATGAGCTTTCCGATCTTGGTTTTAGCGAATCGAAATATCAGTCCTTAGATGTGAAGCCGGCGGCAATCAGGGTTTTAAAGCTTGTTGGAGACACCCGAGCGATAAGTAAACTCATGAGACAACGCAATCGTGCTGGCGCCCGCGCGGCGGATGCTTCTCTGTCATCTCGAGGTCGCCGCAGGCGACCGAGAGATCTCGTCACGCTTGATGAGATTTCTCGGGGCGCTGCCCCTCGAAATGACAAAGTTGGCGCGTGGATGGCGGAGGTGGAAACACTCGGCGCTGTGCCGTCAGTGACGTTGGAATATGGACTTCGGGATGCCGGACTGATGGATCATGCGACCGAGCAGCCAGCCGGAGAATTCTCGGTAACTCGAGTCCACCGTGACCAATCGCCGCTTTTCTTCAACGATACCCTCCCATTGTTGGTGGGACCCAACTTGCCGTTTAAGCATGAACCCTTTGGATTTGAGGACAGTCAGGAAGGCGTCTTGGCTGACAACAAATCTAGCCAAGCGGCTGTATGGCGAACCGCTGGGGGACTATCTGCTCGCGGAAGATTTGCATATTCTCCCCGAGTTGATGAATGGTTCGGTGAAGCGCCACCAGCGAGCAAACCCGATAATAGTCAAGCCACACATGAAGCGGCGCCTGGCGGGGAAAGAGGTCGCGGACGTTCTGTGGATCCAGGCTCTCAAGGTAGCTTCGAAGGCATTCTTCCATCTTCCGGCGCACCTCCGGAATCGATGTCCCCTGGACGGCTAAATCCAGTTCAAGGCACTGGCCTATATAGTGATCGCCCTCAGGTCGGGCATAGCACCGCAGAATGGTCGGATAGGACTTTAACATTATTCTCTCCTCAGACACCGCAAAGTGTAACAGCCCATTTTGAGGCTGTCAAGCCGACCCTAACAACGCTCGGCGCCCGCCTGCCTGCCGGCAGGCAGGGCGCGGCGGATGCTTCTCTGTCATCTCGAGGTCGCCGCAGGCGACCGAGAGATCTCGTCACGCTTGATGAGATTTCTCGGGGCGCTGCCCCTCGAAATGACAAAGTTGGCGCGCGGATGGCGGGCCTGAATGACGCAATTGGTGAACTCGGTTTTCTCAGAGAAATGGCCGCAGAGATCGAGTCCTTTTCCCCGAAATTTCTGCATAGCGACCGTGCGAGATCAAATTTAGAATCCGCCGTGCTTACGCTCAATAACATTGTGGAAATCGGCGTCGCGGAACCGGGATCCGTGGAAGATTTACGTTGGATGGTTGATTTAGTGATTTTCCATTTGGCGGTGGCAACCAAAGAAATAAGAAAATACAAAAGATCGTCCCCTGGCGGTTCTTACACCCTCCGCAGGACCAATGCGTTCTTCGGAGCTGTCAAAGTATGGCACCGACAGCTCAAAAGATTTAAGGAAGCTTTGGAAACAGGCGCCCGCGCGGCGGAAAGACCGAAAGTTCAAGTTTCAAGCTCTGACCCCTTGAACAGCTCTGATTCAAACTCTCCAGTAATTTCTTCCTTCCTGCCTCCAGCTTCAAGCTTCTCGCTTTCTTTCCAAGGCGCCCGCGCGGCAATAAAGGAGAGAGTAAAGAGGGAAGAGGGGAGAGGAAAGAAAAAAGGAGAAAATAAAAATGCAACAGCATTTCGAGAATCTGAAAGTCTGGCAGTCGGCCATGATGCTGGTAGAGGAAATCTACCAGGAAACCTCGAAGTTTCCAAAGGAAGAACAATATGGTTTGACGGGTCAACTGCGCCGGGCGGCCGTCTCGATCCCCGCCAATATCTCGGAAGGCAAAGGCAGGAACCACAAGAAGGAATACGCCCAGTTTCTTTACATGGCCCGTGGCTCAGCCTTCGAAATCGTAACCCTTATTCAACTTTCGCACAGACTGAGCTATCTTACAGCTCATCAGAAGGAGAATCTTTTAACCCACTTAAACGAAATCTCAGCTATGCTTACTGGACTAATTCGCTCAGTTCAATAATCTTTTCCTCTCGCCTCTCACCTTCCATCTCTCCACTCGACGCCAAAGGCGTCGCCGGCGCGCGGATGTCGGTGACAGATGAAGACTTGAAAAGATCTCTTGGCGAGGCGGCACAATACGCTGAATTGAACCGTCTTAATTCCGTCGAAATCAACGTGGGTTCTTACTTAACGTTTTCATGGCCCCGAGAAAAATTCCAAGCCGTGGCAGATGTTGCTTCGGAAATGACGAGCTATTTCAAGGCTCACCACATTGCGACGGAGTCTATCGCGTTGTTTGAAAATACTCTTGTGATTCGAGCATCTTCAGATGCTCGATTGAATTGGAGCGCGGACGATCGAGCAAAAATAGAAGTCATTGAAGAAGTCATCGACGGGATCGATGACGAAATTCGTAATGAGCGCCCTGAATATTTTGAAGCCAGGCAGGGTGAATGGTCTTACGTTCATACGTGGTCCATTCCCGGTGTAGATACGATTCATGATTTTGAAGAAAAAGGACTCATGGGGCCGGGTCAAATATTCGGAGACATCGGAGGCGGGGTTGGTGTGATGGCCGCGTTTGCCGCTGCCCTGACGAAAGTGGGCAAAATTGTCTTGTTCGAAAAGGATTCTTATTTGGCCGCGAAAGGAAAGAAAGCGATCGATGTTCTACATGAAAGGGGTGTTTTGGATAAGAACAAAATCGAATGGATTGTTGGGGACTGGCACGATCATGCCGATAGGATTCGAGAATTGGACGCAGTTTATATTTATCCTCCTTTGCATGAATATGGATTTGAAGTCTGGTCGGATACTGTTTTAACTTACATGCGGCCAGGCGCTTATCTCCGTGATGCCATTTATTCGGAAAAAAATGGATGGGGATTGGCTGGCGCGCGGCTCGCTCAATTCGGCGTTGAACAAACCCCGGTCTTAGTTTCGGTGGCTGCAACAGTGGCAGGCGGAACACCAGCGCCTGTGATTTTTAATGCTCCGATACCAGTGTCTCCCGTTTTAAAACCCACCGCTCAAAGTTTATCTGCGGCCAGAGAGTTTTTTGCGCAAGTTGCACAAACAACGCCGGTCCAAATAAACGGAGCGAGACTGGCCTTGAATCAGCCGGTAGGGAATCGAAGAGACGAGTCGGCGGATTATATTTATTCGATAGAAGAAAGAGGTTCCGTGCTCATTGCAACGTCACAAACCACAACACTTCATATCGTCAGAAATCATTCAAAACAACGCCGTGGGAAAATGTCTGCCAAGAGACCGAATATTTCGGACTTGCGGCTCATGGAGGACACTCTCAATAAAGATATCCATGGAGATCTAATTTCTGTAGCCGAGAACGGCAAGATAAAGATCCTGAGCTGGGATGTCGACCGCTTCTCAAACGGTTCTTTCGACAGCCAATGGCTTGCCTACTTAGACGAATTCATAGAGGCCAAGGAATCCTATCTTAAAAATGCGGTGATACAAGTGTTTAGTTTGAGCCAAGACCAAGCGCGTGTGGATCGGGCCATGCAGCATGCGCAGGCCAAGGTATTGGCGGAGCGCGGGTGGTTATTTGAGGAGCTTTCCGAAGAGCTTAAGCTCGCGCTGAAGGATCAGACGGCCGTTAAGGTAGATGCGATCGCTGTGAGTGATAAAGGGAAACCGGCTGCCGGCATTCCGACAGATGGACGTACGCTGCCTTTCCGATCCTTGACCGACCGGGATGTGCCGGCCGTGCGGGCGGACCTTGAGCTTGCGTACGCAGTTGGGAACGCAGACCTTGAGTCGCCGGAGGACTTGGGCCGCCTGGTAAAAGTCTGGAAGGTGCTTGCCAATGCCGATATCGACCCACAAACCCTGCGTGAGATCATCGAAAATCGCGCTGTCTGGGAAATCCTGGTTAAATTTGCTTTAAAACCCCTCGCGGCCGCCGATTGGGATCTGGCCGAGCGCTACCTAAAGTACCGCCTCCAAGTCGATCGAGCCGCGTAATTTTCCCCCTTGAAATGTAGTACAGAATTATGTACACTTTCTATTAGAAAGAAGGTGATAATTATGGACTACATAGTACCCATCTCTGAGGCGCGGGGGAGACTCCCTGAGTTTTTAAAGAAGATGAGTAGAGCCGGTAAGCACTTGATCATCACTAAAAACGGCAGAGCCGAGGCTGTTGTGATGACACCCGAAGAACTTGAGACGTTGGAAATCATGGCAGACCCGGAACTTATGAAATCCTTGATCAGAGCGCAGGAGGATATAAAAGCGGGTAGAATTTACTCCCATTCAGAAGTTTTTAAGGATGTATAAATTAGCTTATACCAAGGAAGCCAAAAGCCAAATTGATAAGTTAAGTGGTGCGGTTAGAATTCAGATAAAAGAAGCGATAGAAAAAATTGCTAGCGATCCATCCATTGGCAAACGTCTTACTCATGAACTTTCCGATTTTATGTCTCACCGGTCTGGAGATTACCGCATTATCTATCAAATCCATAACCAAGAAGTAATGGTCTTGATCGTGTCAATAGGGCACAGAAAAGATGTTTATGAAAAGTTGTCCCGTAGATTTCGTTAAATAAAATGCCCATCGACCTCTTCGACTCGGCCGCCAACACGATCTTCGACGCGAAAACCTATCCGCAATTCAAAGAAGAACTGATCAGATCCGCCTGCTCCAAGTGCGAGCTCCACAAGTCACGAACTCATATCGTCGTGGACCGCGGTAACCCACTTGCGAAGGTCGTGATGATAGGCGAGGCGCCCGGCGAGAATGAAGACGCGCAGGCAAAGGCGTTCGTGGGGCGGGCGGGGCAGCTTCTGGACAAGCTCATGAAAGAGATCGGGTTTGACACGAACCAGGAGAGCCTGATCATCAATGTCGTGAAGTGCCGTCCGCCCGAGAACCGCGCTCCGAGCCAAAAAGAAGCGGACACCTGCCTGCCATTCCTCAAAAGGCAGCTCGAGCTTGTGAAGCCCCGGGTCATCTTGCTTCTCGGCGCCACGGCGGTCAAACACATTATTCCTAACAAAAAGGGCGCCGCGATGGGCGAGGAGGTGGGCAAGTTCTTCCACCATCTCGACTATCCCGGAGTCGAGCTCATGGTGCTCTATCACCCCGCCTATATCCTGCGCGACCCACGCAAGACTCCTCTCATGCAGGAGCACCTCAGGCGTTTCAAATACTTCCTGGATCAAAAAGTTTGATCAAGAACCCCTCCTTCTTCGCTTAACGTACTTTTTCTCGCATGGCTTCTCAGTAAATGGTGGGGAAACCCCTCGTCAAAAATCTGAATCGCCTCGGTGGACGAATCTATACCAAGGGGGCTCGGCTTGCGCAGATTTTTGACGTCTCCCCATACCATTTACTTCGAAGCCATCAACGCTCGAAAAAGTACGATGCGCTTCGAAGAGGGGGTTCTTGATCATCCAGACTTGAGTCTAGAGGAACCTATAGTAATAGACGCTTTTTTGGGATTTTGTTATGATTGGACACTTATGAACCAAAAAGCGTTAAACGAACGAAGTTCCATCATAACCAAGGGCGACAGGCGCGCTCCGAACAGAGCCATGCTGCGTGCCGTCGGGTTTAAGGACGAGGATTTTGATAAGCCGATCGTCGGTGTCGCAAGCGCCTGGAGCAATCTTACGCCTTGCAACATGCACATCGATGCGCTGGCCAAAAGGGCCGACGAGGGTGTGCGCTCAGCTGGAGGCTTCCCCTTAACTTTTGGCACCATCACGGTTTCTGACGGGATCGCGATGGGCACTGAAGGAATGAAGTATTCGCTGGTGAGCCGTGAGGTGATCGCCGACTCGATCGAAGTGGTCACGAACGCCGAGCGTTTTGACGGCCTCGTCGCGATCGGAGGCTGCGACAAGAATATGCCGGGGGCGCTCATGGCGATGGCTCGGCTCAACATCCCGAGTATTTTCGTGTACGGCGGCACGATCAAGCCCGGCCGGGTGAACGGCAAGGATGTCGATATTGTGAGCATCTTTGAGGCCGTGGGGGCTTATGCCGCCAAGAAGATCAGCCTTGAGCAGTTCAAGGCGATCGAGTGCAACGCTTGCCCCGGCGCCGGCTCCTGCGGCGGCATGTACACGGCCAACACGATGGCCTCGGCGATCGAGGCGCTCGGGATGAGCCTGCCCGGCAGTTCCTCCCGCGATGCCGAAAGTGACGAAAAAAAAGGGGACTGCTTTAAGGCCGGCGCAGAGGTCAAGGAACTCATACGGCAGGGGATCCGCCCGCGGGACATCCTGACAAAAAAGGCGTTCGACAATGCCATTGTAACCGGCATGGCGCTCGGAGGCTCGACGAATCTCGTGCTGCATTTACTCGCGATCGCGAATGAAGCCAAGGTGAAGCTCACGCTCGATGATTTTAACCGCATTGGGGAAAAAGTGCCGCACCTGGCAAACCTGAAGCCGAGCGGCAAGTACGTGATGTCGGATCTGAACCGCCATGGCGGTGTGCCGGCCGTGATGAAAATGCTGCTGGAAGCCGAACTTATTGACGCAAGCGCTTTGACGGTGACCGGCAAAACCATCGGTGAAAATTTACGTGAAGTGAAACCTGTCTCCAATCCCGATATTGTGCGGCCCGTGTCCAACCCTCTGTATCCGACGGCGCCGATGGTGGTGCTTAGAGGAAATCTGGCCCAGGAAGGGGCCGTCGCCAAGATCGGGGGGCTTAAAGTTTTTTCCCATCGCGGACCCGCGCGTGTTTTTGATTCGGAAGAAGAGGCATTCAACGCGATCGTCGGGAAGAAAATAAAAAAGAATGACGTGATCGTGATCCGCTACGAAGGCCCCAAAGGGGGGCCCGGAATGAGGGAGATGCTCTCGGTCACGGCGGCTCTGGTCGGCGAAGGCCTCGGCGACTCGGTGGCGCTCATCACGGACGGAAGATTTTCCGGCGGGTCTCACGGGTTTGTCGTCGGGCACGTGGCGCCTGAGGCGGCCGTGGGCGGTGCCATCGCCGCCTTGAAGGACGGCGACCCTATTGTGATCGACGCGAATAAGAAAACCTTGAACGTGGAGCTGGGTGTTGCCGAAATCGCACGACGCCTCAAAAAAATCAAACCCTTCAAACCCAAGATTGATTATGGCGTCCTGGCGAAATACTCGAAGCTCGTCTCATCGGCGGCAAAGGGAGCCGTGACCTCGTGAGCGCGGCGAACCATTATGTCGTCCTGGATCTGGAAACCCAAAAAGGCTTCCACGAAGTCGACCGCAAGAAGCTGCATCTTTTGAAAGTCTCGGTGGCCTGCATTTATGATTCCAAAACGGACTCCTATCAGGCCTTTGAAGAAAAGGAGATGTTGAAGCTTGAGGAGATCCTCAAGCAGGCCGACCTCATCGTGGGCTTCAACATCCGGGATTTTGACATGGAGGTGTTGGCGCCGTATCTCATGACGCCGGTCAAAAATCTTCCCCTGCTCGACATCATGGTCGAGATCGAAAAGGTGCGCGGCCACCGCGTGAGCCTGCAGAGCGTGGCCCAGGCGACGCTCCAGTCCTCCAAGTCCGGCAGCGGGTGGGATGCGATCCGGCTCTTCAAGGAAGGCCGCATGGAGGAGCTCAAGAAATACTGCCTGGACGACGTGCGCATTACAAAGGATATTTACGAATACGGCCTGAAAACCGGCAAAGTGTCGTTCATTTCCAACCGCGATTACCAGGCCCATGAGGTGCCGGTGGACTGGAAAACCGCGGTCCAGGAAATGAAAGAGCAGAAAAAAGAAGACGTTTTTCCTACTAGTTTGTTTTAAGTCGTCATTCTGAGGCAACGAAGTTGCCGAAGAATCTAAAAGCGAGATCCTTCGCGGAGTTTACCCTGAGCGTAGCGAATGGGCTCAGGATGACGGGAGGATGTTATCAGTTTCTATATCCGAGTCTGGCAGCCCTGCGACGTCGAGGGGGTTACCAAACATCTTTTGGTCGTGGGGGATGTGACGGCGGATTGCGCCAATTGCCGCGAGCTCGGGATCGATTATGCGAACGCGAAGGTCTGCCCTAAGTGCGGGACGCACTTTAATTTTATCGCTTCGCGCAACACGGGCAAGCTTGACAAGGGCCGGGGCGGCACGGTAAAACGCATCAAGGACCGCCGCCCGGACCTGACCATGATCGACTACGAGGACTATAAGGAAATAACGGGGAAGAAACAAGCTAGGGATTTTTTCGGTCAATAAAAGGGAGGAAGCATGAAAAAGATCACCGCATTATTTCTTGTCATTTTGGCACTGGGCGTTTCATTCCCTGCGTCAGGCATGACCCCTGAAGAGGCGAAAGAGGCCCGCTTTCGGGAAATGAAAGCGATCAAGGAAAGGCAGCGCGCCGAAAAAGAAGCCAAGAAGCTCGCGAAAGCGGAAGGAAAGGAAGGCCCCCATGAGAAGGGTTTTTGGGAGAGGGAAGGCGAGCGCTCGGGTCTAGGCAATTCCGGCAGCGGGATCGGACGGTTTGTAAGAAACCTCAACCCTGCGCCGTTCTTTAAGGATCAGGACAAAAAATACAAGGCGCGTAAGGCTCAAGGTGGGCCATCATAACTTAATGTGAAGAAAAGAATAGGATCCCTTGCGGTAGCATTTTTTTTCCTGTCGCAGGGGATTTCTTTTTGTGAGGACAACCCCTTGGTCGATGTCCGGTCGGTCAACCGCAATATCCTGATCGACATCCGTTACGCCACGGCCGACAATTTCATGAAGGAAACGCTGTACCCCGAGGCACGCTGTCTCCTGAGAAAGGAGGTTGCGGAAGCGCTTTCCCGTGTGCAGGCCGCTCTTGAAAAGCAAGGATTAGGATTAAAAATTTTTGACGGCTACCGACCGCTTTCCGTGCAAAAAAAGATGTGGGCTAGGTTTCCCGTCGAGGGCTATGTTGCCAACCCCGCCAAGGGCTCCAATCACAACCGGGGCGCGGCGGTGGACCTCACGCTTGTCGACAAAAAGGGCCGGGAGCTGCCGATGCCAACGGCGTATGACGAATTCTCCGAGCAAGCTCACCGTGACTACATGCAAGCCAAGCCGGAAGAGATAAAAAACCGCCAGATCCTTCAAAACGCGATGGAAAAAGAAGGCTTTATTGGATTAAAGACGGAGTGGTGGCATTTTGATTTTAGAGAAGCCAAAAATCTTCCGGTCCTGGATCTGCCGTTTGCTTCCGTTGCCGAAATCCCGTAAGTGGAAAAAATTATTCTTGCCGTCATCGGTACCCTTTTCATTATCGTTGGCATCGCCGGCCTTGTTCTTCCGGTCCTTCCCGGCTGGGCGCTTATTTTTGTCGGGTTTTCGCTCATCGCGCCCAAACTCGCCGAGCGCCTGAAAAGATGCGTTTTAAGAAACTTCTCCAAACGCGAAATAGTGTACCTTGAAAAGTGGCGAAGATCGGGCGTGCATGCCGGATTCACCACGAGGCACTTTCCCATGGTTCTTTACAAAACGGACGATCTGCTGGATCTGGCGGCTCAGGCCCAATTTCAGAAATTGCTCGGCGAAAGTAAGATCGCCTTGGCGCACGGCATGCAGCCGCTTTCCAAATTCGCGCTGCTAAACCAGGTGCATGGGGATAACGTGGCCGTGCTGGATGGTGAAAATAAATACCGGGATAGCGGCTTTTATCACCTGGAAGAAACCGACGGGGTGATCACGGACCAGAAAGGTTTCGCGCTCCTGGCGATGAGCGCGGATTGCCTGCCCATTTTTATGAAAGCACCGGGGTGGGTGGGGCTCGTGCACGCGGGCTGGCGCGGCACGAAGGCCCAGATCGCGAAAAAAGCGTACTGGCTTTTGAAGCAGAGATCCAGCTGCCGGAACTCGCAGATCCAGATCATTTTTGGGCCCCACATCAGCGTTGGCCGGTACGAAGTCGGGCCGGAGTTCAAGGACCTTTTTTTAAACCGCGCGCTCCGTGAGAGGATAGGGAAACTTTACTTCGACCTTGCCGGAGAGAACAGACACCAGCTTCGCCACGCGGGCGCGCTGGAACTCAATATCACGGACCTGGGCCTCTGCACGGTCAAAGAGAACAGGGACTATTATTCTTTCCGCAAAGAAAAGGACGCCGCCGGCCGCATGGTGTCGTTCATCCTTCTCCAATCTCAGTAAATCACGGGGTAGCTTGCATTGTCTCTCGCGTCGCCGTCTGATTTTCCCCACCGTGCCTGCCTGCCGGACAGGCAGGGAAAATCAGACTCAACGACTCGCCTCGCTCGTCCTCCTACGCCGTGTCCTTTAAGGCACGGCTTCGGAGGACACCGTGGCCGCTCGGCTCGTCGATGCGCCGCTTAAGACAATGCTGCGCTACCCCGGCACCTTACCGGTTTCGTTCGTGCTAATGCGTTTTTTTTGATAAAATACCACTTTCATATGAGGGAGGTCTGCGATGAAGAAAGGCACGATCGTACTTTTAGCGATCTTGGGGGGTATTGTTCTCATTGGACTTTGGTTCGGCGGGACTTACAACGGCCTTGTGAAGTTGGAGGAGGGTGTGAAGCAGGCGTGGGCGCAGGTGGAGAACGTTTACCAGCGGCGTCTTGACCTCATTCCCAATCTTGTCGAGACCGTGAAAGGCTACGCGGCGCATGAACAGGAGACATTTGTATTAGTGACCGAGGCGCGTTCGCGCGCGGCCGGATCCATTTCTTCGGACGTGATCACGGACCCCGGTAAATTCGCGGCGTTCCAGGAGTCGCAAGCGGCGCTCAGCTCGGCGCTGGCGAGGCTCCTCGTGGTCGTGGAGAAATATCCCGATCTCAAGGCCAACCAGAACTTTTTATCGCTTCAGGCGCAGCTCGAGGGCACGGAAAACCGGATCTCGGTCGAACGCGGGCGGTTCAATGAGGCGGCCCAGAGGTTCAATACCAAGGTCCGCCAGTTCCCGGCCGCCTTGGTCGCAGGGATGTTCGGGTTCAAGCAAAAGGAATATTTCAAGGCCGATGCCGGAGCGAGTGTAGCGCCAAAGGTGACGTTTTGACTTATCAAAACGTCATCCTGAGTCCCGTCGAATGACGGGACGAAGGATCTAAAAAGGGTCTAAAATGAGATCCTTCGCGGAGTTTACCCTGAGCGTAGCAAATGGGCTCAGAATGACGGTGGTTTTTTTGGCATGTTTATTTTTGCCTTATTCTGCGTCTGCTCTCTCCATTCCCGAAAAACCTGAAGGCACTGTGAATGATTACGCAGGGTTGCTTTCGGATACGGCAAAGATCGGGCTTTCGCAAACGCTGTCTCAATTTGAGCAGGAAACTTCTAACCAGGTAGTGGTTGCCATTTTCCAAAGTCTTGAAGGAGGTTCGCTCGAAGATTTTTCCATCAAGCTTGCCGAAAAATGGAAGCCGGGGCAGAAGGACCGCGACAACGGCGTGATCCTGCTTATCTTTAAAGAAGACCGCGCCGTGAGGATAGAAGTGGGGTACGGGCTCGAAGGCGCGCTGCCCGATGCGATCGCGAGTCAGATCATCTATAACGAGATCGTGCCGCAGTTCAAGGGAGGGAACTTCGACGCCGGCGTACTGAACGGCATACACGCGATCATTCAGGCCACGAAAGGTGAGTACAAGGCTTCCCCTCGCGTGGCAGTGACCGAAGAGAAAGCGCGCTTACTGAGGATCCTGATGTTCCTAGCTTTGGTTTTCTTTTTTTTACTGCCGCCGGTTTGTTATTTACTGGTGATTGCAACCAGCACGATGTATTTGGGTTTTCCGTTCGGCGCTGTTTTCGGGGTTATTTTGACGGCCTTCTTGGTCGCGTTTAGAGCGATGAGCGGAGGGACGACCTATTCTCATTCGCGTGGATCTCTTTGGGGCGGAGGAGGTTCTTGGGGTGGCGGGGGCTTCAGCGGAGGCGGATTCAGCGGGGGTGGGGGAAGTTTCGGCGGCGGAGGTGCGAGCGGAAGATGGTGAAACTATTGGATAAACATGCCGAACAAGACATCGTGAACGCGATCCGCTTGGCGGAGCGGGAAACCAGCGGAGAGATCCGCGTGCATGTGCGGCGGATCTGCCGCGGCGATGCGCTCGAAGAAGCCAAAAAAATATTCGGCCGGCTCCGGATGCACAACACCCGGGAAAGGAATGCGGTCTTGATCTACGTGGCCTTGGACAGCCGGCGGTTCGCCATCCTGGGAGATCGCGGCATCCATGAAAAGGTCGGGGACTTGTTCTGGAACGGCACCCGTGACAAAATAGCTTCTTTATTCTCTCAAGGGGCGCTCAAGGAGGGGATCATCGCCGGGGTGATGGACGCGGGCGAAAAACTGAAAGCCCACTTCCCATGCCGGAGAAACGACAAGAACGAATTGCCGGACACGATCACAAAGGATTGAACCATGGAAGTCAAACCTATTTTAAAAGCCATGCTTCTTTGCGACCAGACGCTGGTGGAAGAAGGCACGCACAAGCGCACTTTGATAGGACTTTTCGACCGCATCAAGGCCACGCAGCTTCCGACGGTCCACCCGGCGATGAGCGTTTACGTGCAGTTCAGGGAGATCGAAGGCGTATTCGATTTTACGCTGGAGCTTTTTGACATTGAGGAAAATAAATCCCTGAACCGCGCGTTGATCCGACAGTACAAGGTGCAGGACCGCTCGCGCGACTGCGAGCTCGTATTCAATCTGATGTCGGTGAAATTCGGACACGAGGGGGAGTACGAATTCAGGATCTACGTGAATGAGAATATCTTCGGGCAGAAATCATTCAAGGTATTGAAATGACGGATTTTTTTATTAGGGAGGATAACGTATGGCCGTAGATATCAAGCAGGTGACGGAGAAAGTGGAGAAAGAGAGCGTCTTGGTTAAGACACTTCAGCAGGAGATGGGCAAAGTCATCGTCGGACAACACTACATGGTGGAGCGGCTTCTCATTGCGCTCCTCGCCGACGGGCATATTTTACTCGAAGGCGTGCCGGGTCTCGCCAAGACGTTGGCCGTTAAGACGCTCGCGCAGGCGATCGACACGCAGTTCCAGAGGATCCAGTTCACGCCCGATCTTTTGCCGGCGGACCTTGTCGGGACATTGATCTATAATCCAAAGACGGGGGAATTCACGACTAAAAAGGGCCCGCTTTTTTCCAATATTATCCTCGCGGACGAAATAAATCGCGCGCCCGCGAAGGTGCAAAGCGCGCTTTTGGAAGCCATGCAGGAGCGGCAGATCACGCTCGGCGGCCAGACCTATAAGCTGAGCAGTCCGTTCATGGTGCTTGCCACGCAGAATCCGATCGAACAGGAAGGCACGTATCCCTTGCCGGAAGCGCAGGTGGACCGCTTCATGTTGAAGTTAAAAATTACTTACCCCAAGAAAAGCGAGGAAGTTGAGATCATGGAGCGTATGGCGGGCGCCGATCCGGCAAAAATAAATCCTGTCGTGCACCCCGAGGACATTCTGAGGGCCAGGGAAGTGGTTAAGAGCGTTTATGTGGACGAAAAGATCAAGAATTATATCGTGAACATCGTTTGCGCAACGCGCGACCCTGAGACGTACAAACTTAAGAACCTAAAGAATCTCATCATGTACGGCGCAAGCCCACGCGCGACGATCTATCTGAATACCGCCTCGCGCGCGCATGCCTTCATGCGGGGCCGCGGTTACGTGACGCCGGATGACATCAAGGCCGTCGGCATGGACGTGCTGAGGCACCGTGTCATCGTGACTTATGAAGCCGAAGCCGAAGAGCTGAATTCCGAAGCGATCGTGAAGAAGATATTTGACGAAATTGAGGTTCCGTGAGCACGCAATTTACGCGACTGTCAAGAAGCGTAAATTGCAGTGCGAATGGAATCCCGAGCGTAGCGAGGGATCTCGTCACACGACTTGATGAGATTTCTCGGCTCTTGGCCTCGAAATGACATTAGGCTTGTTATAGCCAGTATGCTGCCAAAAGAATTATTAAAAAAAGTTCGTTTCATCGAGATCACCACGTCGCGGCTTGTGAACACGGTGTTTGCCGGGGAGTATCACAGCGTGTTCAAGGGCCGCGGCATGGAGTTTGATGAGGTCCGGGAATATGACACTTCGGATGACATGCGCGACATCGACTGGAATGTCACCGCGCGCATGGGGAGTCCCTACACGAAGAAGTTCGTTGAAGAGCGCGAACTCACGGTCATTTTCCTGGTCGATGCGAGCTCCTCCGGCCAGTACGGCACGAAAGGCAAGACAAAGTCCGAGCTCATCGCCGAAGTGTGCGCGCTCCTTTCATTTTCCGCGATCAAAAACCACGACCGTATCGGACTCATCATTTTTTCCGACCAGATCGAAAAATACATCCCACCGAAGAAGGGAAAGATCCATGTGCTGAGGGTCGTCCGGGAGATCCTGACGTTCAAACCCAAGCACCGGCTGACGGACATCAATGCGGCGCTTAAAACTTTGAATGACGTGATCACAAAACGCTCCACGGTATTTCTGTTTTCCGATTTTCTGGCGCAGGGTTATGAAAAACTCCTGAAGGTGGCTTTCAAAAAGCATGACATCGTGGCGGTGGTCGTCGAGGATCCCACCGAAAAGGCATTTCCATCTTTGAGCGGGACGGTGGAGCTCGAGGATGCGGAAACCGGCGAGACATTCACGCTGAAGGCCAAAAAAAGTTTTAAGGAGCGTTTCAGGACTGCCTGGGACGAGCGCAAGGAAAAGCGAAACACCCTTTTTTCTTCGATGGGGATGGATCGCATCGAGTTGGAGACCGGCACGCCGTACATTAACCCACTGATAAGGTTTTTCAAAGCAAGAGAAAGAAGGTTTCGTTAATCAGAAGAATGACCAATAACCAAATAACAAGTTCCAAACAAATTCCAATAACCATATTCCAAATCCCAAAAAAGGGTTTGGAATTTGGTGCTTGGATCTTGGTTATTGTTTGTAATTTGGTACTTGGTCATTGGTGCTTTGCGGAAGATATAGTCCACGTGAAGTCCCTCGCGACCCCCTCTCGTGCCACGATCGGCGACGAGGTCCGCTTTTACATCCAGGTGGACAAAGCGCCGGGCGTGACGATCGAACCCATTTCGCCCAAAATGGATCTTTCTCCCTTTGAAATAAAAAGAGTCGAGGTTTTGCCCTCGAAGCAAAAAGGCGGGCGGTCGCAGGAGACGATGGTCCTTACGCTCACCGCTTTTGAACTCGGGGAGCTCAAGATCCCACCGGTGGTTTTGCAGTATAGAACGGACCGCGGCCTTGCCGGTGAGGCGCTCACAAAAGAGGCGGCCGTTAAGATCGTCAGCGTTGGCAAGCGTCCGGGCGACAAGGACGATATACGGCCCATCAAAGGCCCCGTATCTTTTGACCTACGGTTCCTGCGTGATGCGCTTCTCGGGATCCTGGCGTTTTTCCTGACTGTATTTTTGGTCCTAAAGGTCGTGCAGAGGATCCGAAAACAGAGACTCATGGACCTCGAAAGCCTGAAAGGTCCGCACGAGCGCGTATTTTTGGAGCTTGGCCGGCTGAGAAAGAGGGAATTTCTTGAACAGGGCAAGGTAAAAGAGTTTTACAGCGAATTTGCCGATATTTTGAGGCGTTATCTCGAAAGAAGGTTTGGCGTGGATACGCTTGAGCTTACGTCCGCGGAGATCCTGCGGGTGTTCAAAGAAAAGGAATTTGACAAAGCGAATTGGGAACGAATAAAGGACATTTTTGAAAACGCGGATCTCGTAAAATTCGCGAAGTTTACGCCTCCGCGCTCCCTCGAACAAAGGCTTTCGGAGGCGCTCGTGGCATTCGTAGAAAACACCCGGCCGGCGGAAGAGGCGGTTTTACAAAAGTGAAATTCGCGAACCTCCAGTATTTTTTGCTTCTTATCCCGGCGTTCTTATTTTTCTTTTTATTTGCCCGCCGCCGGATAGGCAAAGAGGCGGTGCTTAAGTTTTCAAGCGTGGCCCTGGTCAAGGGGGCCGGAGCCAAGCGCGCGGCGTTCGGGCGCTTGTTCCAGGGACTGTTGAGGCTTATGGCGATGATCCTTCTCGTTGCCGCGATCGCGCGTCCGCAGACTTCGAGCGGTGAAGAAAAAACGACCGAGTTTGTCGTGGATATTATGATCTCGCTGGATGTCTCCGGGAGCATGGCCACGCTCGATTTTCATCCCGACAACCGCCTGGCCGCGGCGAAGCTTGAAGCCAGGCGGTTCATCGAAGGGCGCGGCCGTGACCGTATCGGCCTTGTCGTATTTGCCGGCCAAAGCGTCACGCAGTGCCCTTTGACAGTTGACCGAGGCGCGATCCTCGCGCTTTTGGACAAAGTGCAGCTTGGGATGCTCGAGGATGGGACTGCGATCGGTTTGGGCCTTGCGAATGCCGTCAACAGGCTCAAGGATTCGCAGGCCAAGAGCAAGGTCATCATTCTTTTGACGGACGGCATCAACAACGCGGGCGAGATCGACCCGCTCACAGCCGCAAATCTTGCCAAAGAATTCCGCATCCGCGTTTACACGATCGGCGTCGGCAAAGACGGGGAGTCCATTTTACCGATCCAAGACCCCCGCTTCGGCATGCGGCTTCTGCGCGTCGAGACGCAGATCGACGAGAAGTCGCTGGCCGCCATATCCCGCCAGACGGGCGGGCTTTATTTCCGAGCCCAGGACGAGCGCGGCCTGCGTGAGATCTTTAAGGAGATAGACAAGCTCGAGAGGACTGAGATCAAGGTCGAGACGTACACGCATTACGACGAGCGCTATTTTTGGTTTTTGTGGCCCGCATTTTTCATTTTGCTGTTCGAGGTGGTCTGGACGAGTTTAGTGAGCATCAAGATACCATGAGAACAAATCCGAAATCCGAAACAATAACCGAAACTCGAATAACCAAAATCCTAAACACGTGTTTGGGTCATTTGAATTTTGAACATTCGGATTTGTTTCGTATTTCGAAAT
>CAYJVC010000016.1:0-33906 GCA_964373505.1 uncultured Planctomycetia bacterium | reverse complement strand
GGTAGAGCATCCCCAATCATAATGAGACTTGTTCTGATTGGTGTTCGTGACGCACGAAAGATTTGACCCGTTATACGTTATACTCTTTGTTCGGCGAGTGAAGCCCTCGGCTCCTAGGTCGAGTGGGAGGGATTTTTTCTTCAAAGGAGTGCCGAGTTTTTGTCAAAGGGCGGCTTGCAAAAACGCAAGCCGCGTGGAAATTATCTATATAAAGTTCTAGTCTCGTGCCATGCTTTTGATCGTATTGATTAGATACCCTACATTCCTTTTTGGATTGTCCGCATTCTCTTGGGCGATTTTTTGTGCTGCTTTTTCTACCATTTGCTTACCATATATGTAACACGCAGGGACTGCAAAATGTAATCAATGGGATGCCTTTTATTAAGCGTATAAAAGTGGATTCCCGTATACCGGATAGTCCGGTTTACGGTTTACATGGACTGGGAACACTTCGAAAGAAAACGTCCTCTCTTTCGCTTTGAGCACCTGGCTCAAGCGCGTCATCGACCTAAGATCTCAGATTGTTGGCGGCAACCACCAGATTCTTCAGCGCTTCTTTGACCTCAGGCCATTGGCGGGTCTTTAACCCGCAGTCGGGATTAAGCCAAAAGTTTTCTTTGGGGATTTTCTGCAATGACCGCTTTACGATATCGATCATTTTATCGGCCGACGGGACAGCGGGCGAATGGATATCCCAAACCCCTAAACCGATCTGTCTCTTAAAATCTATGTTTTCAAAAAACTTGATGATGTCTCCCCTGCTTCTTGAGGCTTCTATCGAAATGACATCAAAATCCATTTGGTTAATATAATTTATTATCTCGCCAAACTCGGAATAACACATGTGCGTATGAATTTGAGTTTTTGGATCGGTGTTGGTCGTCAAATTAAAAGACTTAACGGCCCAGTCAAAATACTCCGGCCATTGTTTCTTCTTGATCGGAGCTTTTTCACGAAAAGCCGCTTCATCGACTTGGACAACCTTAATCCCTGCCTTTTCATAATCAGCGATCTCATCTTTAAGAGCTAAACCGATTTGATACGCCACCTCTGAGACAGGAATATCCTCACGGCAAAAACTCCAGGCAATGATCGTAACTGCGCCTGTGAGCATACCCTTGACCGGTTTCTTGGTCTTACTCTGGGTGTAACGGATTTCATCGACCGTCATTGGCTTAGGACGGCTGACATCACCAAAAATTATCGGCGGACGGTAGGCGCGTGTTCCATAGGATATCACCCATCCAGCCTCAGTCGTCGCGATGCCGTCCAGGTTCTGAGCAAAAAACTCGACCATGTCGGTTCTTTCAAATTCCCCATGGACTAAAACATCAAGCCCCAGGCCTTCCTGGAACTCAACTAGCTTATCTATTTCACCTTCGACATATTTCTGATATTCAGCCGGAGACAAACCGCCCTTTGTAAACGCCGCCCTTTGCTGACGGACTTCGGTTGTCTGAGGATAACTTCCAATGGTTGTCGTGGGAAATAACGGCAATCCTAAAACACTGTTATGAATTTTACGCCGATCTAAAAGTGCTGTCTTTTTGATGAAATCAGACTTTGTGAGTGCTCTTACTCTACTCTGCACCTTATCATGCTTGCCATAACGCCCCATGCTTGTTTGACCCGGAATACTCTTACCGTTGAAGCAATCAGCAATCAAGCGGATCTCTTCCAGTTTTTCCTTGGCAAATGAAAGGTTCTCTTTCAACTCTCGCGCCATTGACGCCTCCATAGAAAGAGAAATTGGCAAATGATACAGCGGTCCTGCATTAGAGACGATCAGTTTCTCGACTTTTGAAGAAAGCGCTTTAAGTTTAGATACGGAGTCCTGGATATTATTTCGCCAGATATTCCGTCCATCCACAAGCCCGGCGATCAGCGTTTTGTCCTTGGGAAAACCTTTGGTTTTGAGATAGTTAAAATTATCTTCTCCCCTTACCAGATCAAGCCCGATCGAAGACACGGGAAATGAAATGAGCTCCTCAATAAAATCGACGGAATCATAATAGGTTATTAGTGTTATTTCACAGTCGACCTTGCCTAAACTTTGATATCCCGTCTTGATCAGGCTTACTTCATCAGCACTTAAATCCAACACGAACGCAGGCTCATCGATCTGGATCTTTTTATGATTCGCGATAATGCTTTTGTAAACTTGCATCAGTGAGAGAAAAAATTTACTGAAATTTTTATTCTCGATCCCCTTCGAAAGTTTTAAAAGCGTAAAAGGCCCGATCAGCTGAGGCCGCTGACCGTTCTTGAATTTTAGAACAATGTTGTTCTTGTTTACCTTAAACGGAGGATTATCGATTCCGTCAAAATCAGGGACCAAGTAATGATAATTCGTATTGAACCATTTTGTCATTTCCAGGGCATTGGCTCCGCGACAGAGCTCATAATATTCTTTTAAATCCTTGGGATCATAGACACCACAAAGAATGGCCGTGTCAAGCATGGGGTCATATGCTGACATTTCCCCATCAGGGAAAAAATCAACTTTGCCGCTGTATTCTTTGATATTGTCCTGCGGTATAACTGACAGTGCGTCCGTAAGTGTTTCCGCTGTTATTTCATTTTTCCAATAACGCTCGATCTGCCTTTTAAATTCTCTTTTTTCTCCCAATCTTGGGAAACCGTAAGCATAACTTTTCATAACTTCCTCCTATGTTAAATTGCACCGCCAAACAAGGCATACACAAGAGGCCTTGTGTAACCCGCTTCCCCGCCTGGCGGTGGTCGAACGGTTTGTGTGGGTTTATTATGTAGCTTTAGCTGCTACAAGAGGCGCATTCGTCTTTATTTTCTAAGGAACAAACAATATCCGCCGCTTTTTGCTCTCTGGAAGCCGCATTATCGGCGATGGCATCCAAGAGCATTTGGTCTTCTTTTTCCACAGTAAATTTAATCGCGTCAGCCGCCGATTTTGTTCTCAAATAGTACATTCCGGTCTTTAGGCCTTTTTTCCAAGAATGAAAATGCATCGAGGTTAGCTTCGCGAAATTCGCCTCTTCAATAAAGAGATTGAGCGACTGCGACTGGCAGATAAAAGGTCCCCGGTCCGCCGCCATGTCAATCAGGGATCTTTGTTTGATCTCCCATACGGTTCGATAGATTTCTTTGATGTCTTGAGGGATTTCTTCAATGTTTTGAATGGAGCCGTTATTGGCGATTATTTTCTCTTTTATTTTATTGTTCCAAATCCCGAGCTCCACGAGTTCCTTCAAGAGATATTTGTTCACAACAATAAATTCGCCGGATAGCACGCGGCGGTTGTAAATATTGGAGGTATAGGGCTCGATACATTCGTTATTACCCAATATTTGCGAGGTAGACGCGGTAGGCATGGGGGCCACGAGAAGCGAATTGCGCACGCCGTATTGCTTTACCTCTTCGCGCAGCGACTCCCAGTCCCAGCGAGACGACGGCGTTGTTTCCCAGAGATCAAATTGAAAGAGTCCCTCTGACAGCGGCGAGCCTTTGAAAGTTTCATAAGGACCATGAATTTTCGCAAGCTCCTTCGAAGCCGTCATGGCCCCGAAGTAAATCGTCTCGAAGATATCCCTGTTAAGTTTTCTTGCCTCTTCCGAATCAAACGGAAGCCTGAGAAGGATAAAAACGTCCGCAAGTCCCTGCACGCCTATCCCGATAGGCCGATGCCTCAAATTCGATCGCTTAGCTTCTTCGATCGGATAATAATTAATGTCTATCACCTTGTTCAGGCTTCGAGTGACCACTTGAGTGATTTCAAACAGCTTCTTATGGTCAAAAACGCCGTCGTCCATAAAGCGCGGCAGCGCGATCGACGCGAGATTGCAAACAGCTACTTCGTCAGGCGAGGTATATTCAATGATCTCTGTGCAGAGGTTCGAACTTTTGATCGTGCCTAGATTCTTCTGATTAGATTTGCGGTTTGCGGCATCCTTAAAGAGAATATAAGGAGTGCCTGTTTCCACCTGTGATTCAAGGATGGCGAGCCACAACTCCTGCGCCTTTATTTTTTTACGCGCCTTCCCCTCATCTTCATAACGCTCATAGAGTGATTCAAATGCTTCACCCCATACGTCCGAAAGACCTTTGGCCTCATTCGGGCAAAATAGCGACCACTCTTCGTTCCGTTCAACTCGTTTCATGAAAAGATCCGCAATCCAAAGCGCATAAAAAAGGTCTCTGGCCTTCATTTCTTCTTTGCCGTGATTTTTCTTAAGATCCAGAAATTCAAAAATATCCGCATGCCAGGGTTCAAGGTAAACCGCGAAGGCGCCCTTCCGCTTGCCGCCGCCCTGATCCACGTAACGCGCCGTGTCGTTAAATACCCGAAGCATCGGCACAATACCATTCGAAGTCCCGTTGGAACCACGGATGTAGGAACCTGTGGCCCGAATATTGTGGACGCTCAAACCTATACCTCCGGCTGATTGCGAGATCTTCGCGCATTGTTTCAGTGTGTCGTAGATTCCGTCGATGCTATCGTCCTTTAATTGCAGAAGAAAGCAGGAAGATAATTGGGGCTTAGGCGTGCCGGAGTTAAATAAAGTCGGTGTGGCGTGAGTGTACCAGCGTCCGGACATCAAGTGATAAGTTTCGATGGCGGCTTCAATGTCTTCGCGATGGATTCCTACGGACACGCGCATGAGCATATGTTGCGGCCGCTCGGCTACTTTTCCGTTTATTTTTAAAAGATAGCCTTTTTCAAGCGTTTTAAAACCGAAATAATCGTAATCAAAATCACGGTCATAGATAAGTGTTGAATCAAGTATTTCGGCATTTTTTTCTATGATCTGATAAACGTCCCTGGCGATAAGAGGCGCTTTCTGCCCTGTCTTCGGGCTTACGTACTTATAAAGATCGCGCATGGTTTCGAAAAACGATTTTTTCGTGTTCTTGTGCAGATTCGAAACAGCGATGCGGGAGGCCAAAAGCGCGTAATCAGGATGTTTTGTAGTCAGGGAAGCAGCAATCTCGGCGGCAAGGTTATCAAGCTCTGTGGTGGTTACTTCATCGTAAATGCCCTGGATGACTTTCTTCGCGACGTCTGCCGGATCCACGTGCTTGGGATCTAAACTATAACAAAGCCGCTCGATGCGCGAGGTGACCTTGTCAAACTTGACTGATTCGCGCCTTCCGTCTCTTTTAATGACATGCATGTGTGCCTCCTTAAAAATCTGCTTCCGTATTGAAAGCGAAGTTTTCCTTAGAACCGTTATTCATGACTCCGGATTTTTGGTATTCGCCGACTCTTTTTTCAAAAAAATTAGTTTTCCCCTGCAATGAAATAAGCTCCATAAAATCGAACGGATTCACTGCTTTGTAAAGCTTGGGGTAACCGAGCGCCACAAGAAGTCTGTCGGCGACAAATTCAATGTATTGGCACATCATTTTTGAATTCATGCCGATAAGGCCTACCGGGATCGCGTCGACAACAAATTCTTTTTCTATTTCAACGGCGTTACCGATAATTTCGTGGATTCTTTCAACTGTCAGCTTACTTTGGAGCATACCGTACAAAAGACACGCAAAATCACAGTGCAAGCCCTCGTCACGTGAAATAAGTTCATTAGAAAATGAAAGCCCCGGCATGATACCCCTTTTTTTAAGCCAAAAAATTGAGCAGAAGCTTCCCGAAAAGAAAATACCTTCGATCGCCGCGAAGGCAACGAGACGCTCGGCAAAAGACCCGCTCTTGATCCATCGTAGCGCCCACTCGGCTTTCTTCTTGATACAGGGAACAGTTTCGTAGGCCAGAAAGAGTCTTTGTTTTTCATCGTTATCTTTAATGTAAGTATCAATGAGTAACGAATAAGTTTCTGAGTGGATATTTTCCATCATGATCTGAAAACCATAGAAACAGCGCGCTTCAGGAATCTGGACTTCACGGACAAAGTTAACGGCGAGGTTCTCATTCACGATGCCATCGCTCGCGGCAAAAAAGGCAAGCACATGGGTAATGAAGTGTCTCTCTCCCGGATTTAGGTTCTGCCAATCTTTTAAATCATGAGAGAGGTCAACTTCCTCAGCCGTCCAAAAGCTTGCTTCCGCTTTTTTATACATTTGCCATATTTCCGTATAACGGATTGGAAAAAGGACAAACCTGTCTTTATTTTCTTTTAAGATCTGCTCGGTCATGGTCTCTCCTTTTTACACAAATAAAAAACCCTTAGATCCTTTTTAAAGGATTCTAAGGGTTGCTCCCTGATTTCTAGGCCCGAAAAATCTTTTTAGATCCTTCTCACCACGGAAGGATTGGCAATCAAGATAGCGACTGGTCTTCTGACTCTCCTACGCTCTAGCGCCTTCCCGGTCATAAACCAGTGGCTGTTGCTAAAGCGTTCGCACAAATTTCATGCGATCGGATTACAGCGGCGGGACCGTGGCAGATTTTCACTGCCTTCCCTTTTCATATCCGGTTAAGGATAACCACTATCTCTTTTTAATTATAGGGTAAGCTTAAATCAGCGAGTGCTGTTTGTCAATAAAAATACAATATATTGTGCAAATAAATTGCTTTTAAACTTAAAAATACCATTCAATGGGTTTTATTTCGATCTCGCGTTCTTCTTGGCCCGTCCTAGCTTTTCCTTACCGTGTTTAAATTCTAAGTCTTTTAGTTTTGTATCGAGTTCTTTTGATTCATAAAGCTCTAAGGGGTGTGTAGCTATTGGTGAGACTTTTGGCCCTACCGGAGCAAGCCTAGAAGTTTTTATATAAAATTCTAGTCTAGGGCCATGCTTTTAATCGTATTGATCAAATATCCTACATTCCTTTTTGGATTGTCCGCATTCTGTCTGGCAATTTTTTGTGCTGCTCTCTCCACGATGGCCTGACCATATCGGTCTTCCAAATCTATGAAAGCTTGGATGGTTTCGATATTATTCTCTTGGAAGACCACGGAGGATACTTGTTTGGCTCGATCGAGTTTTTCTTTGCCGTATTTTTGTTTTAGTGTCAGTTGTTGATATTTGACATACTTCTAAGAAAGTTGCCGACCGTCTGCTTCAAAACAGACTAAGCGTGTCAATTGTCAACTACTGACACCTTTACACCTTTATGAGTTCGAGTCTAAAGAATGGTGGACCTGAGCGGGGTCGAACCGCTGACCTCTTCGTTGCGAACGAAGCGCTCTACCAGCTGAGCTACAGGCCCAAAAATTGCGGTAGCGATTTTTGGGTCCGCCGACGCTTTAGTGGCGGACCAAACTGTTAAACTTTGGAAACAACCGGATAACCTTTTTCCTTCCAGGCGTCGAGGCCGTCACGCATAAATTTTACGTCGGTGAAACCCAGCTCTCTTAATTTGACCATCAAAACTTCGCTGGCCTGGCAGCCCTTGTGGCAATAGGTGATGATCTTCGTGCCCCTCGGGGTCGGCTCCATTGATCGCTTGAGGAAATCATCCACATTTGGAGGCGAGGGGGTCACATTCGCCTGAAAAAGTGCCTGCATCTGGTAATAATCCGGCTCCAGCGGCAAACGCGCGCCTTCGATGTGTTCTGCCTCATAACTTTTCGAGCTGCGCGCATCCAACAATATAAGATCGGCCTTCCTGGATTGCATTTGGTGAACGTCCTCAGCGGAAACGGCGTCTTGGGCAAAATCCGCGGCTAAAAGCACCGAGCTGCAAGCCGCAAGCATCGTGAATACAAAGACGCTTTGTTTCACCGGAGTGCCTTTCCAAGCCACGCCAGGTATTCCTTGGATCCGCGCGTGATCGGGAGCGCGATGACCTCCGGAAGTTCGTACGGATGAATTTCCCTGATCGCCTTGCTGACCTTTGCAAAGCGATGACTGAGTGTTTTGATCCACACAACCGTTTCTTTCGACCGGGTCAGTTTCCCTTTCCATGAATAGGTCGAGATAAAACCGCTTTGGAAGGACACACACGCGGCCAATTTTTTTGTCACGAGGGATTTTGCGATCTTCTCGGCGGATCTTAGATCAGGGGTGGCCGTTAAAATAATCAGGCCTTGCATCAAAAACGCAGTGTGATCTTGTAATCGCTTCCTGACTCTTCCATGATCACATGCCCTTCGCGCGCGAGCCAGCCCAGGCTCATGAGGACAACGTTCCGATCCTTATCAATGGCCTTCACAAGCTCTGACAACGTGGAAGCCCTGTGCTCGTCCAGATAATGCCAAATATCGCCGGCCACAATCCCTATTTCGGTGATCATAATTCCTCCGTTAGAAAAAATTTATTCGGGAACAAGCGTGTATATCATAAACAGCGCGCCCCGATAAATCAACTACTGAATTGAGTAACTCAGGGAACCAACCGCTCTTCGGGAGACTTCTTGTTATAGCTCTTGCACTGCGGGCACTGGGAGATATCATGATGCGTGGAATCCACGTAAATATAAGCGCAGATAGAGCATTCCCATACGTCCGCTTTCTCGCGGATGAACTTCGGGAATACCACTTTTTTTTCAAAAAGGATCCACCCGACGAATATGGCAAGAAGCGAGCACATCACATACAAGCAAACGGCTGTCGACACGTCCATGCGGAACATAGGTCACTCCTTTAAAATTCAGCCTGCGCGAAAACGGATCCTTCCTTTCTGCCGAACGCCCGGTAACGGCGCTTCCTGTGGTTCGAAGCGCCAGTTTTTCAGATAACTTTCCCAGAGAAAATCCATGTGGCGATTGCCGCTGGAAACAGCCGTGTGAACGTCTGAAACGCTCCCGTCGCGTTCCACGATGAAGTCCAGAACGACTCCGGCGCCCCCCAGGGACGCTTCAAATCCGGCTGGAAGATGCGGCGCTTCGGGACGGTCGATCACCGCCCGGCCTCGGACCTCCCCCTCCAAGGCCTCTATTTCCTGCGAATAACCTGTCGCCAGGCGCGAGGCAAATTCAGTGTCCGGCGAGGACTTCGCCCCACCCACAAGGCTCCGGATCGAACTCATCATGCGCCTGCCAAGCGGAAGGCCCACGACTTCGCCGGGTGAAAGACGTTCCATCGTCTTGACTTCCAAATCCACCTGTTTCGAAAAGTCGGAGAGCCTCCGGTAAAATGTTTCGGAAAGCTCAGGTCTTGTCTCGACCAAAGTCCTGAAGATGGAGTCGTCCAGCACGGGTCCCAGGGAAACGATCTTGGGCCTGGGATGAGCCGGCTTTTTCACGGCCACGCTGATCGAAACGGAGAAAAACCAGAAGCAGTGCCACAAAAGGGAAAATGCCAGCGCCGACAGGAACGACCTGTCCCGGAGTGACCAGCCTGGGGTCACCCCATCCCCTGATTGCCGCGATCCGATTCGTGGATCGGTCGCCGAATGCGACCAATTAGGGGATGGGGTCACGCGCTCTCACCCAGTTTCTGGCTGGTGGCAATGTTGATCTGCGGGATCCCAAGCTCCCTGCAAAGGTCCCATATCTCCACCACCCGGCCCAGCGACGCCCGAGTATCGGCCTTCAAAAGCAGTGATTTCTGCTCTCCCGTATTTTCCTTGAGCCTGGCCACGAGCTCATGGATTGTGATCGGCTTTTCATTCAAAAAAAGAAGGTCCTGGCCGGTGACCGTTACGACGACATTTTCGCTCGAGATCACTTCGCTCGTGATGGCCTTTGGCAGACTCACCTTGATGCCGGGCTGGAATACAAAATTGGAAGTGAGCATGAAAAATATCAAAAGCAGGAACACGACATCTATGAGCGGGGCAATGTCCAGCTGCCCTTTCTGAAGCGTCGTCCGCCTTTTAAACCTTTTAAACCTCACCCCACCACCTCCTTTAGCGCCGTTTTGGCGCCTATACCCCATGAAACGGCGCGTGAATCCGCCGAAGGCAGATACCTAAATCCTTCAGATTTTAAAAGAGGGGATGGGGTCATGATTCGTCCCGCTTCTCGCCCAGGATATTCAGGAGCTCCGTCGCGCTCCTTTCCATGTCGAGCACAAAGCCGTCCACACGGCTGACGAGATAATTATAGGCCACAAACGTCGGTATCGCCACACATAGCCCGAACACCGTCGTCAAAAGCGCCTCCCAGATACCTCCGGCCAGGTCTCCCGGGTTTACCGGGTTGAGGCTCGAAGCCTTGCTCTCGATCACCTGAAACGCCGCCACCATCCCGGTGACGGTGCCAAGAAGCCCCAAAAGCGGCGAGATGTGGGCCACCGTCGCCAGCACCGGGAGGTTCTTTTCGAGCCGCGGCACCTCGTGAATGCTGGCGTCTTCGATAGCCTCTCTCACTTCCTGGCGCGGGCGGTCGTGTTTCAACGTACCCGCTTTCAAAATATTCGCGATCGGGCCCTTGGTTTTGTCGCAAAGCTCAAGCGCTTCCATGATCTTATTGCGCTTGAGCGACTTTGAAATTTGCTCCATGAAGAGCTTGGTATCGATCTGCTCACGGCGCAGCGCCGCCAAACGCTCGATCACGATCGCGAATGCGATCACCGAACAAAGCAGGATGGGCCACATGATAGGCCCCCCTTTTTGCATGAACTCCCACATACTGGAACCCCCCTATCTTTTCTTCCCTTTCAACATGCCTCTTATCTTAATGATCTTCTCTTTTGCAAAATCGGCCTGATTGGAGCGGGAACCGGCGATGGCCTCATAGATCGTGAGCGCCTCGGCGTATTCGCGCATCTCCTCAAAGTGCCTGGCCGCGCGAATTCTCGCCTTGTCCGCATAGACCATATTCGCCGGATGAAGCAAGCTGAGGTCCCTGAACTGGACGGCGGCCTTTCCAAATTCTCCCTGCAGCTCGTAGACCTCGCCCAGTTCAAACTGCGTTTCGCACGCCAAATTGCCTTCAGCGCCCCTCAGAGCCTCATGAAAGTAAAGCACGGATTCTCTCAAGTGCCCTTCCGTTTTTAAAATTTCTGCGATTTTTTTGTAAGCCAGCGTTTTCGAAACACCGGACGGCGCGTTCTGAATAACTCGCATGAGCTCTTCTTTCGCCTCCTCCGATTTTCCCTGCGAGATCATGAATTCCGAAGCCTTCAAGAGCCCCTTCGCCGACCATTCGCTCTTGGGGAATGCACCGGCCAGCTCCTGAAGCGTCTTCACGCTCTGCCACAAGTCTCCCTCCCGTTCATAGGCGAGCGCCGTCGAAAAATAGGCTCTGTCGGCCGTTGCAGCCGACGCGAATTTCCGGGGGATCTGTTCAAAATAGGAACGAGCCTTCGCGTATTGGCCACGATTGAAATAATATTCGCCCAAACCGTAAAGCACATCGGCCGCCCGGTCGCTGTCGGGGTATTCAGAAAGATAGGACTCGAACTCCGCGATCGCCCGATCCGGTTTGTCGAGCTTTATCAAACAAAGCGCCATCTGGTATTTGGACAAGCGGCCCAAATCCGTTTTTGGGGACCGAGCGTAAATATTTTTGAACACCGAAAGCGCCTGCTCGGTGTCCTGCCGTCCAAAGTGACACAGGCCTATCTGAAAATAGGCCTTTTCCTTCAAGTGGCTCTCAGGGAACCGGTCCATGATTTTTTTAAACTGCTCTTGGGCCTGCGCGAAGCGCTCTTTCTGCATCAAGGCGCCCCCCAGCCGGTAAAGCGCTTCCGTGTAAAATCGGCTGTCCGGAAAATTGACGAGCATGCCTTGAAAACTTAAAATGGCCGAATCCACCCGGCCCAGATTGAGGAGCGTCGTGGCCGACTGGTACTGCGCGTAATCCGAATAAAAGCTCTTCGGGGCGTCCTTCAGAACTTTGTCATATTCCTCAAGCGCCTTTTCCATCTCGCCTTTCTCAAGGTAAGTATCGCCGATACGGCAGATCGCACCCACTTTCAAGATCTCGTTGTTGCTGTCCTCCTCGACAATGCGAAAATGCTCGATCGCCCTGTCGGAGTCCCCCAAAGCCACATAAACCCACCCCAAGTTGTAGTGAATTTCGTCCAGCAAATCGCTCGCGGGAAAGCGGCGCGCCAGCGCTTCGTACAGGTCGACGGACTCCCGGTGCCGGGCAAGGTCATAAAGCGTCTGGGCCTTCCAGAAAGTGACCTCCGGCAAAAGCTCCGATCCGGGAAATTGGCTAAGGAGCTGGTCATAAACAACCAGCGCCTCTTCCGAGCGGCCCAACTTTGAAAGGGCACGGGCGCGGCCATAGAGGAACGAGTCCTTGAGCGACGAATCCTTGAGTTCCTCGTCAAACGGCGAGAAGCTTTGAAGGCTTTCGAGGTACTTGCCCAGTTGAAAATACGTCCATCCGATCTCGTGGAGCGCATAGTCACGAAATTCGCTCCGGCCTCCCAGGTCCATGCTTTTTTTTAAGGACTCGAGCGCGGCCGGGTATTCCCCGAGATTATAATAGCAATCACCTAAGAGATAATAAGCGTTCGGGAGCTTGGGATTCAGCGAATACTTCTCGGTGAATCCACGCAGCACCTTCGCGGCGGCCTCATATTTTTTCAGCTCATGGGCGGCCTGGCCTATTTTGTAGTGCGCCTCGATCGCCAGAGGGGCTTCCGGGAAATCGTCGATCAGTTCCTCGAACTCCGCGATCGCTTTTTCATATTCTTCCAGCTCGAAATACGCCCACGCCCGCGAATACTTGGAATAAACGTAGAACTGCGAAGGAGGGTACTTCTCGATGACCTCGGAATATAAACGAATGCTCTGGGAAAAGTCCTTCAGTTTAAAATAACTCTCACCGGCCCAGTACAGAGCCTCCGCGCGGGCGGCGCTTGAAAAATTGTCCTTGGCCGCCTCTTCGAACGCCTGAGCGGCCTTTTCGTACTCCTGAAGGCCCAGGTAAGACTGCCCTAAGAAAAGCTTGTTGTTTTTTTCTTCGGCGCAGGCATTTCGTTCCCACGCGCCCGCGAGAAACAGGCTAGAAAGGATGAAAACCACAATAAGCGCTTTCTTGTGGGACTTCGGCATCGGAGTTTATTTTAGCACACTCTTGAGAAATCGGCCCGTGTACGAGCCGGGGACCCTTGAGATCTCCTCCGGCGTGCCGCAGGCCACAAGCTCTCCTCCCTTGTCACCGCCCTCGGGGCCCAGATCGATCACGTAATCCGCGGTCTTGATCACGTCCAGATTGTGCTCAATAACAAGCACGCTGTTGCCCTGGTCTACGAGCCTTTGAAGCACCTGCAAAAGCCGGTCAATGTCCGCAAAGTGAAGCCCCGTGGTAGGCTCATCCAAAATATAAAATGTCCGGCCCGTGGCTCTTTTGGAAAGCTCGGTCGAGAGCTTCACGCGCTGCGCCTCGCCGCCTGAGAGCGTCGTGGCCGGCTGGCCCAATTGGATATAGTCCAAACCCACGTCGCGCAGCGTTTGGAGCTTTGAGCTCACCATCGGCACGTTCGCAAAAATATTCAGCGCTTCTTCCACGGTCATCTCCAGCACCTCGGAGATCGAGTGTCCCTTGAAACGCACCTCGAGCGTCTGCTCATTGAAGCGCCGGCCCTTGCACACCTCGCAGGTCACATAGATGTCCGGCAGGAAATGCATTTCGATGGTCTTGACGCCGTCGCCCTCGCAGGCCTCACAACGGCCGCCTTTGACATTGAAGCTGAAACGGCCCGGCAGGTAACCGCGCATCCGGGATTCGGGGAGTCTGGCGAAAATGTCCCGGATGGGACCGAAAAGCCCCGTATAGGTCGCCGGGTTGGATCGCGGCGTGCGGCCGATCGGGGACTGGTCTATTTCGATGATTTTATCGATCTCGTTGGCGCCCAAAATGGCCTCGTGCTTTCCGGCCCGGTCTTTGGACCGATAAAGCCGCCGCGCGAGGCCCTTGTACAGTATTTCATCGACGAGCGTGCTTTTTCCGGAGCCTGAGACACCCGTCACACAGGTGAATACACCCAGAGGAATTTCAATATCGATATTTTTCAAATTGTGCTCGGCCGCCTTTTTTATGATGAGTTTCTTCTGCCCGCGCCAATCGCGCCTGCGGGCGGGCAGTTCGATCCGGAGATCCTTTCTTAGATACCGGCCCGTCAGGGAATTCGGGTTCCCAATGACTTCTTCGGGCGTGCCGCAAACCACGATCCGCCCGCCACGCTTGCCGGCGCCCGGCCCGAGGTCTACCAGGTAATCCGCGCGCTTCATGGTCGCCTCGTCGTGTTCGACAACGATCAGCGTGTTTCCGAGATTCTTCAATGCTTGCAGCGCGTCGAGGAGTTTCTCGTTATCGCGCTGGTGGAGCCCGATCGAGGGCTCATCCAATACATACAGCACACCCATGAGACCCGATCCGATCTGCGTCGCAAGCCGGATCCTCTGGGCCTCGCCGCCCGAGAGGCTGCCGCTCATGCGGTCGAGCGTCAGGTAACCCAACCCCACGTTTTTCATGAAGCGAAGCCGGGTGCGGACTTCCTTTAGGATCTGGTGCGCGATCTTTTCGTCAGCCGCGATAAGCTTAAGCTCGTGAAAAAAGTGGTCGGCCGCCTCGATTGAAAGGGCACAAAACTCCATAATATTTTTCTCCTGGACCCGCACGAATAAAGCCTCGGGCTTGAGCCTTTTGCCGCGGCATTCTTCGCAGGGGTTGAGACTCATGAACTTATTGATCTCTTCCTTCATGTATTCGGACTCGGTCTCTTTGAAGCGCCGTTCAAGGTTCGGGATCACGCCCTCGAACGAATGCCATCCGCCCTCGTCTTCCCCGTAAAGGATCAACGCTCGGTGCTTTTTACCGAGCGCCTTGAACGGCGTGTCAAGACTGAAGCCGTGGCGTTCAGCCAGGCGCCTCAAGAGCCTCCTCAAATAGATGATAATTGACCGGCCGCCCCTGTTCCACGCGGCGATCGCACTGCGCGCCGGCTTTGTTTTGTCGGGGATCACGAGGTCCGGATCAATTTTTAGGCAATTGCCGAGCCCATCGCAGCCAGGGCAGGCGCCATAAGGGCTGTTGAATGAAAAAAGGCGCGGCTCCAGGGGTTGAAAGCTCAAGCCGCAATGCACGCACGCGTAAAGCTCGGAAAAAAGCAGCTCCCGTAAGCCGCCCTCAAACGCGACCTTGAGCGTTCCTTTCCCGACTTTAAGCGCCGATTCCACGGAGTCGGTCAGGCGTTTCTTGATCCCTTCCTTTAGAATAAGCCGGTCCACGACAATGTCGATCACGTGCTTCTTTTTCTTGTCCAGCCGTATCTTGTCCGTGATCTCATAAACGGCTCCGTCCACGCGCACGCGCACGAAGCCTTCCTTTTGAATGTCCTGAAAGGACTTCTGGTATTCGCCTTTACGCCCTTCCACGACGGGCGCGAGGATCTGGATCTTCGAATCGGCAGGCGCCTTTAATATTTGCTCCACGATCTCCTGGGCGCTTTGACTCGTGATCTTCCGGCCGCATTGGTGGCAATGAGGCACGCCTATTTTCGCGAACAAAAGCCTCAAATAATCGTAGATCTCCGTGGTCGTGCCGACGGTGGAACGGGGGTTCGAGCCTGCGATCCGTTGTTCGATGCTGATGGCGGGCGAGAGTCCTTCAATGTATTCGACGTTGGGCTTTTGCATCCGGCCCAGGAACTGGCGCGCGTAAGCCGAAAGGCTCTCCACATAGCGCCGCTGCCCTTCCGCATAGATCGTGTCGAACGCGAGCGAAGACTTTCCGGAGCCGCTCAAACCCGTAAAAACGACCATCGCATTCCGGGGGATTTTGAGATCTATCCCCTGGAGATTGTGCTCACGGGCGTTTTTGATAAAGATATAGTCTTTTTCCACTTAACACTTACCCCTTAACGCTTATCGCTTACCACTATTCTTTCAGTATCTCCGGGATGGGTCTTGTGTCGATCCGGATCCCGCCGTCATGCTCTATAAAGAGCGTGTAGATCGTGCCCGGCACGAACACGGATCCGGGCGCCTCGATCTGCGCATTCTTAATGCCGACCCTTTTTCTCATCTCGGGATCCAGCGCGTATTTCCAGAAACGTCCCCAGACCTCCCTTTCAAACCGCGTGGGCGGATTTCCCACACGATAGCCGTCCGGCACCCGATTCGTGGGCGTGATCTCGAATTCCTGCGTATTCTTGCCATCCAACACGAACGCCTTTAGAAAAAAATAGAGGCTCTTTCCTTTCATGCGATGGCCTTCCTCGATGTACCGATCGTCAAAGCGCACCACGAGCGTCTGGAATTGGATAAGGTTCCCTTTAAATGTGAAAAACTTGGGTTTAAGCGGACGGCCCTTAACGTCATACTCCAAAAATTTGATCGTCGTCGTGTATTTGCGCGTGTATTCGTCAACGCTCGAGTCGGTCACGAGCACCTCCGCGATGCGCGACTCGGCTTTCAGGTTGTGGATGATCTGGCGGAAAAGCAGGAACTCCCGGAATTTAAAGAAACCCACGAACAGAAAGAAGATTATGACAAGCGCTATGAAGTTCCTGAGCGCCCTCCTAAGTCCCAACATGAATTTTCAGGCTTTCTTGAGGAATTGATCCCGAACAAGCCGAGAGAAAACCGAAAACGCGTTTCGGCGGCGGAAATGGATCGCGAGCCGGATAGTTTCGATAAGCGCCCAGACGCCATAAACGAGCGTGATCTCTTCGCGAACCGACGGCACAAAAAATTGTACGATCCAAAACCCAAAAAGTCCGGCGGCTTCCCACCAGGAAAAGCCCATGCTCGCCAAGAACAAAAATCCCAAGTAGGACTGCACGATCGTCAGAAGTATTTCGGTCCGTTGGTGCTCGTCGAACACGATCGGCGCAATATGGCCGACGCCGCACGAATAAATGAACGGCACCGTCGCCACGAGGATGGTCCACTGATTGATGGAGGACGAGACAAAATTAACGAGCGCCATCGGCGCCTTTTTAACCGTCCTGGCCCAGTGAAAAGCGGATAACTTTTCTGGAAATTCGCTTAAGAAAGGAGCCATCCATTGGACGAACACAAATTCCGATACGCCAAGCGAGATGGCGAGCGCAAGCATCGAGTGCAAAAATGGGTGGGCTGCATACCACAAAATGAGCGCTCCGATGATGAAGAGGAACGCGATGGCGATGAAATTGGCCGGTTTTTTAAGACGCATGACAAAGCGCGGGATCCGTCCCAAATCCTCTATTTCTTCATGATCCTGCGGCGGCATCTTGGATAAAAGCCAAAGATACACGAAATAAATGAGCGTGAGCGCTACGCCATCCCAAATGGTCAGCGTGCTCTTAAAATAGATCACGAGAAAATAAAGAAGCGCCGGTAAAAGCGACAGGACGGCGATCGAATGTTCGTCATCCATCTCAATTCTCCAAAAGCCCCGTTTCGTGGTCGTGCGCCTGGCAAATAACACCGCCACAAAGTAGACCATCGGCCATCCGAGGCCCACAAAGAGCCTTAAGGAGCCGGTGAAATTAGCGGTTATAAGATGCATCTGGGAAGGGTCTTTTGCGGCCGACAAGGCAATGACGGCTTCGACGGCAAATTCAGGGAGCGTTTGAACCCAGGCTAAAACGGCCAGCGCCAGCCCTTGAGAGATGTAAAACTGACCGCACTCGGCGCCCCAGGCTATCAGCATGGCCGCCAGAACAATCGCGGGAAATGTCCATAACGCGTGTGTCGCTTCCATAAGCCGCTTACTATATCATCCTACCGGGGCTTTCGCAATGAAACCGGGTCCAGCAAGTTTGAAAGTTTGGCCCACTCCTGAAGCTGCAGGGTTTCCGGTCGCCGCACCGGGTCAATGCCTGCTTTCTCCAAAGCTGCTGTCACATTTTCTTTGCTAAAAACGCCCCCCTTTTTATCCGACAACGAATTTAAAATGGTTTTCCTTCGCTTTTGGAATGCCCGTCGCACGACCTTGAAAAAATGGTCGTCGTTCCCTATGTCTAGGGAGGGCGGGGTCGAAAATTCAAGCTTCACGATCGCCGAATCCACGTTGGGAGACGGGCAAAAACTTTGGCGATTCACCTTGCGAACCAGGGAGACCTTCGAATAAACCTGAGTAAAAATGGATAAGGACCCCCACACTTTATTGCCGGGCCGGGCCAGCAAACGCTCCGCCACCTCCCACTGCAATGTAAGGGCCGCTTGCTTAATGATTCGCCGGTGCAGGATCAGCCACTCCAGGATCTGACTTGTGATATTGTAAGGAATGTTGCCAACGACGACTACCGCCTCGTTATTCGCGGGTGACGCGGAGACGGGGTCGCCCCGTTCGAGCAAGGGAAACACTTGCGAGAATGGGGCTGTCGAAGCGGCAGGACCCGCGAATAACGAGGCTAAATCTATCTTTAGAATATCCCCTTGCACAATTTTAACTGATTGACCGCTGAACTTTTTGGATAAATAAGCCGCGAGCGTCCTGTCTTTTTCGACGGCGACAAGATGGTCCGTCTTTTGGGCAAGAAGCCTTGTCAAAAAACCGAGTCCCGGGCCTATCTCAAGCAGTGCCCCTTGAGGAGTTACCTCGACGGAGCCGGCGATCGCACGGAGGGCTTCCTCATCGACCATAAAATTCTGACCAAATCTTTTTCGGGGGAATAAACCCAGCTGACTTAAAACGGACTTAGTCTCTTGGACGAGATCGGGCATAACGCTTGCGGTTTTTGGACAGAACAACTGCGAGCTTCATGGCTTCGAGCATGGAGCCGGGGTCAGCCTCGAATTTATCGGCGATTTCGTACGCGGTGCCATGATCCGGCGACGTACGCACAAAAGGAAGGCCCAGCGTCACATTGACTCCGGCGCCCCTTGAGATCATCTTGAGTGGGATCAGGCCCTGGTCATGATACATGCAGATCTCGGCGTCGTAACGGCCTTTGTAGGCGTCGAAAAAAAGAGCATCGGGTGAGAGCGGACCTACAAGGTCTGCGCCGAGTTTCTTTCGTGCCGCCCGCACCGCCGGCGAAATGACCTCAATCTCTTCGCGGCCGAAATTGCCTTCCTCTCCGGCATGGGGATTTAAACCGCACACCACCACCCTCGGCCGAGGGATCGCAAAGGATCTCTGAAGCTCGCGCACGGTGAGTTCGATGGCCCCTCGCACCCTTTCCCGGGTGATATTTGCGGGAACTCGCTTAAGGGCCATGTGCCTCGTCACCGGAACCACCCTTAAACGGCCTCCAACCAGCATCATCTCGTAGCGATGTGTGCGAGTCAAGGCGGCGAGGAACTCCGTATGGCCGGGAATGTTAAAGCCCGCTTTTTTCACGGACGCCTTGTTGATGGGAGGGGTGACGATCGCGTCCACCGCGTTTTCCATCGCGAGCGCCGCGCCGAGTTTGATCGAGCGGACCGCCGACGCCGCAAGCGCTTTGTCATATCGGCCCCTCCTGACTTTCGCGGGGAACTTGCCTGGAAAATAACACGCGACGGTGCGAAGCGGTAACGGATCCCAAGCGGAAAAATGAGGAATTGCCTTAAACGAAATTTTAAGCTTCAAACGCCCGGCAAGATCATTATAAAAAGAAGCCGGGCCCACCAGCAGAATCTTTACCGTGGGGTTTTTTGGGAACCGGTTGAGCGCTCTGAGCGCGACTTCAGGGCCGATGCCGGCGGGATCTCCGAGTGTGATCGCGAGTCTCGCGCTACCGGATCGAGATATAGGCATTCTTCTTAAGGTTTGAGGCCCAATCTTCAAGGCGTTTTTTGAACTTCTCCTTGAAAATGATCTCTTGGATCTCGTTCCGGACTTCGGCCAGCGGCTTCACGGAAACCTCGTCCCTGGCCACGACCTTAAAAATATGAAAGCCGAGGCTGCTCTTGATCACCGGGGTCACCTCGCCCGTGTTCAGCGCAAAAACTTTTTCGTCGATCTCTCCCAAGAGCTGGCCCTTCTCGACCCATCCCATCTCCCCGCCCTCTTTGGCCTCGGAGCCTTCCGAAGAGGCCCGCGCCAGTTCTTCGAAAGAAGCGCCCACTTTGAGCTTGGCCAAAAGGGACTCGGCGAAACTCGCGGCGTCCTCCTCGGCACGGGCGCCCGCACGGACCAAGATCTGCTGCAAACGCACACGGTCGCCCTGGATGAATTGCTTAGAGTTCGCTTTGTAGTACTCGTTGACCTCACCGGGAGAAACCGCCACTCGGGATCGCACCTCAAAATTCACGAGTTTTTGCATGAGGATCTGGTCACGAAATCGGTTCCACAGTTTCTTCTCGGTCAGCCCCTGTTCTTCGATCGCTCGTAAAAAAAACTCGCGGCTCGGGAACTTGTTGCGGACATCCGCCATCATCTCGTCCACTTCCTCGTCTTTCAGAATGATCTGCTTGCGCTTGGCCTCGCTCAGGATCAGCTTATCCTCTATCGCCTTATTCAAGAAATCCTGGCGCATTTCGGCAAGCTTCCCCTCCAGTTCCTGGCCGGTGTACATCGTGCGGTACTGCGCCACCACGGGTGCCATCAGGATCTGCAAATCCTGCTCCGTTATGATTTCGTCATTGACTACGGCGAGTATCCGCTCGACGACCTCCGCGGCATGCGCAGGAAAATAAAAAAAACTTAAAACCACCAACAGCATGGCCGAAAACACGGCTCCGGCGAACGTTTTACAGCGCATCGAGACTCTTTTCGTCGATCTCTATTTTGGAGCCCGCTTTCAATCTCGTGACAAGCGCTCGGTAGAGGCCGGCCCTTTTCTCGTTGATCAGCTGTTTATCCACGGCAGGCTTCACGGACTTGAAATCCCGGAGTTTCGGCTCCGCGCGGTCCGTCAACTGGATGATGTGGTAGCCGAACTGCGTTTGAAATACGTCGCTCGTCTCGCCGGGACTCAATCGGAATGCCACCGCCTCAAATTCCGGGATCAGCTGACCCTTCTGAAAAAATCCGAGATCTCCGCCGCGCACGGCCGTGCTGTCGATGGATTTCTCCCGCGCGAGCTTCGCAAAATCAGCGCCGTTGGACAGCTGTGACCGGATCGCCTGCGCTTCGTCATCGGTTTTCACGAGAATATGCGAAGCGCGAAAAAGAGGCGGCGTCATGAACTGCTCTCGGTGCGCTTCATAGTACTTCTCGGCCTCTTCCGGGGCGAGGGACACCTTCTTATCCACTTCCATTTCGATGAGTTTGGCGATGATAATCTTTCGCTGGGCCTGCCGGAGCAGCGCTTTGACGTCGGGTAGGTTCAAAATACCCCGTTTCTTGGCTTCTTTTTCCAAAAAGCGCTCGTCGACCATATCCTGGATAAAGTCTTTGCGCCGGCGAAGCATGAGCTCCTGCACCTCTTTCGGCAGGCCCTTGACGTTGGCCATAAAATCGGACTCGGTGATCGTGGTGCCGTCGAAGCGGGCCAACGTCGCCCCGCTTTTTTTGTTCTCAAGGCAGCCGCTCATGAAAAACACCACGGCCATGCCGAGGCAAACGAAACACCCCACCATCCAACTGTTTGAAAATTTACGAGTCATAGGCCCTGGAGAAAGATTGGTTGCTGAATATACCACAAATGCCCGATGGCTTCAATCGGTTTTGGCCTTACGATGGGCCGGAAAGACGGGAAACAGTCTCTTTTAAAATGCGGCAATAGAGGTCGAAGCCGATGCTGGAAATATAGCCGTGCTGTTCGGTGCCCAGGATGTTGCCCGCCCCCCGGATCTCGAGGTCCTCCATAGCCAAATTAAATCCGGAGCCAAGGTGCGAAAATTTTTGGATCGCCTCCAACCGCTTTCTTGATTCTTCGGTCAACACACCTCCCTTGGGCACGAGAAAAAATGCATACGCATTCCTATCAAAACGTCCCACGCGGCCTCTCAACTGGTAAAGCTCGGACAGGCCGAAAAGATCCGCGCGGTTCACGATCAGCGTATTGGCATTGGGAATGTCGATGCCGGATTCCACGATCGTCGTAGACACCAGAACATCGATCTGGCCGTGAATGAACTGGTGCATGATGGATTCGAGTGTTTTGGGAAACATCTGACCGTGCGCGAAAGCCGTCTTCGCCTCGGGTACAAGCCGCATCAATTTTCCCGTCACCGACTCAATGCCTTCGACACGATTATGAATGAAGAACACCTGTCCCTTGCGCTTAAGCTCTCTTAAGATCGCCCCCCGAATGAGCTCATCGTCCGCTTCCTTCACCGCGGTCTGGATCGGCTTGCGGTTTTTCGGCGGCGTGTTGATCGTCGATAGGTCCCGGACACCGACAAGAGACAGGTAAAGTGTGCGTGGGATCGGTGTCGCGGTCAATGTCAACACGTCGACCAGGAGTCTCAACCGCTTCAGATGCTCCTTGTGTTTTACGCCGAACCGCTGCTCCTCGTCAATGACGACAAGGCCCAGATCCTTGAACCGGACGTCCTTGGAAAGAAGACGGTGCGTGCCGATCACGATGTCGCAGGCGCCTCCGGCAATTTCTTCGACGACGTGTTTTTGCTCGGATCTTGTCTGGAACCTCGATAGCATCCGTAGCTCGACGGGAAAATTTTTCATGCGTACGGCGAACGTCTCCGCATGCTGCTCCGCCAGGATCGTGGTCGGCACGAGGATCGCGACCTGCTTTCCGCTCATCACGGCCTTAAACGCCACTCTCAAGGCTACCTCGGTCTTGCCGTAGCCGACGTCCCCGCAGAGGAGCCTGTCCATCGGAACGGGCGATTCCAGGTCCTTCTTGACCGCTTCCAGCGCCCGGATCTGGTCCTGGGTTTCTTCGTAAGGGAATTCCTTCTCGAGCGCTTTCTGCCACTCGGTGTCCTTTTGGAACTGAAACCCATGAAGTGCCTGCCGCTTAGCCTGTAGATTGAGCAGCTCCGTGGCGAAGGAGTGAACGCCTTTTTTGGTCTTTTCCTTCAACCTCTCCCAGTTTCGACTACCCAACTTCGACAACTCCGGCTTTATCTTACCGAACGCGATGTATCGCTGGACGAGGTGCATGTCGCGCGTCGGGACATACAACACGTTCTTATCGGCAAACTCGAGCGCAAAGTGATCTTCAGGTTCGTTCTGTTTGCTCTTAAGCGCCCGAATGCCTCGGTAGCGCGCGATGCCGTGAAGCACGTGCACCACGAGGTCTCCGGGATGGATGTCGACAAACGGGTCGACCGGCGCCGCGTAGTCGACGGAGAGCGAATCCTTCTCGCGGACAAGATTTTGCTGCCAGGCACGGGTTTTACCGGCCGAAGGCCCGCCCTGCTTTGCGGCGGGGAGCACGATCACCATCGTGTGAGGCTCAAGCCTCGCGCCGGAGACCGTGTCAAAGGCGTGGATACTTTCGATCGTGTCCGCGGACACGTCGAGGCGGACGGGGAGCGCAAAATTAAGAGGAAACACGTCCACGACGCCGCCGCGCACGCTGAACTCGCCCATCTCGCTTAGGCGTTCGCTGCGCGTATAGCCGAAATCAACCAGACGCTTCAACAGCGCCCCAAAATCAATTTCCTGCCCTACATAAAATTCCAAGGTTTCAAACATGGATTCCGTCTTGTAAAATCTGCGGGTCCTGCCGCTGCGGCAGCCCCATTCGTTCTCGCGTCACTGCGGAGCGCTCCGAGCGAATGGGGCGCCCCGCCTCCGCGTCACCCGCAGATTTTACGCAAACTACATCTTTAACGGAGCGGAAACTCCCAAGAGTTGCAAACCCGAGCGGATCACGGACTGCACGCTGAGCGCCAGCATCATGCGCGCGTCGGTCAGCTCCGCGTCGTCGGTGATGACCCTTTTATCCGCGTAGAATTTGTGAAAAGTGCCCGCAAGTTCGGTCAGGTACGGCACGAGACGAAAAGGCTCCAGCGTGCGCTCGGCCGCCAGCACCGTGTCTTCGAATTGCGACACGAGCCTCAAGAGCCGTATCTCTGCCGTGGAATCCAGTTTCAAAAGGGCTGCCGGTTCCCGCCACGGAAGCTGGCTCTCTTGTCCGCCGAACGTGCGTTTGATGCTCTCGATCCTCGCGTGCGCGTACTGGATATAAAAGACCGGATTATCGGGCGTCTGGCTTTTCGCCAGGGCCAGGTCAAAATCCAGATGCGCGTCAAATTTCCGCATCAGGAAGAAAAAACGGCCTGCGTCCCTGCCGACCTCGTCCAGGATCTCCCGCAGAGTGACAAACTCTCCCGCGCGCGTGGACATCCGCATCTGCTTTCCGCCCTCGTAAAGCGTCACAAGCTGCGCGATCAGGATCTTTATTTTGCCCGGATCATGCCCCAACGCCGCCTGCGAGGCCTTGAGCCGCGGGATATAGCCGTGGTGGTCCGGCCCCCAGATGTCGATGAGCATGTCAAAACCCCTTTGAAATTTTTCATGATGATAAGCGACATCCGGCGTCAGGTACGTGTAGCTTTTGTCGCTCTTGACGAGCACCCGGTCCTTGTCATCGCCGAAATCCGTGGAACGGAACCAAGAGGCACCTTCACTTTCGTACACGACGCCTTTTTTCTTCAATTCCGCCAGTGACTGCTCCACTTTCCCTGAAGCGCTTAAGTTTTCCTGGCTGTAATAACTGTCGAAACTCATTCCAAAATCATCGAGATCCTTTTTGATCCCTTCCATGATCCTATCCCGGGCGTAAACACGGCACCGGACCGGAAGATCGGCGGGGTACGGCTCCTTGGGTTTGAACTTTTCTATGAATTCCTTGGCGAGTTCGACCAGATATTCCCCCCGGTAATAATTTTCCGGGAGCTCCTTGTCCAACGTTCTGTTTTCAACAAGCTGTTTCACCCGGAGCTCCATGGACGCGCCCAGCGTATCGATCTGCACGCCCTCGTCATTGTTGTAATATTCCCTGAACACCTCATGACCGCAGAACTTCAGAATGCGCGCCAGCGAATCGCCGAGCGCCGCCTGTCTTCCATGCGCGACCGTGAGCGGGCCGGTGGGGTTGGCGCTCACGAACTCAAGCAATACTTTTTTCGGTAAGATGCCGCGCGGCTTTCCGAAGGCCTCGCCTTCCGACCGCACGCGCCCGATCACCCGTCCAAGCTCTTCCAAAGTGTAATAAAAATTGATGAATCCTGCGCCTTCCACCGTGATCTTTTCGATACGCGCGGCGGCCGGAGAATCCTTGAGAAGCTTCGTCAGCTGTTTGGCGATCTCCTCGGCAAGCGCTTTCGAAGGCTTCCGGGCCTCTTTCGCCAAGGACATCGCCAGTGTCGTGGAAATATCCCCGAACTTCTCATCGCGCGGCACCTCAAACAGTGGCTCACTCTTGAGGGAAGCTCCGTCCCCGGTCGTTTTCTCGATCGCTTTTGCCAGTAAACCCCTTAGCTCTGTCTTTATATCTTCCATGAATTCGTAGGACCCGTGAATGTCAAAAAGTGCTTCTCGGCGCATCCCCCCAAAGATGCTCCAGTTGATAGAACTTCCTTGTGTCTTCCTGAAAAACATGCACGATCACGTCGCCGTAATCCAAGAGCACCCACCGTGCTTCCTTGTGTCCCTCTTTGTGTCTTGCGTTAAGACCGTGCGCCTTAAGGCCTTGCTCGATGGAGTCCGCGATCGTCTTGACGCGCACGGTGGAAGGCGCGCTCATGATCACGAAGGTGTCGCAGAGCGAAGTCCTGCCTTTCATGTCCATGATCACAAGGTCATCCGCCTTCTTTTCCGCCGCATACCGGCCTATGTGTTCTAGCTTCAAGCTTGATTCGATGACGCTCCCCTTACGCTTTCGCGTATCGCAGTGGAGGATGCCTCCAGCGCCTCGAATGGCACAACGAGGACCGGCCAACGGATCATTTTCCCTAAACGATGCCCCGGACGCGTCATCACGACAAAGCGGCAAAGCTTGAAAATTCTATCGACGGACTTCCAACGTGCCAATGTCTTCAGGCTATCCGCGCCTGTCAGAAAGTAAAGCGCCGTCTTTTTCCCAAATTTGGCCTTAAAGAACCGGAGCGTGTCTACGGTGAAGGATTCTGTTTTTCTTTGGATCTCACAAAGCGAAATGGAAAAAAAGGGAATGCGTCTTAGCGCCCGCTTTAAATGTCTCACCCGGTGTTCCACCGGCCAAAGGCTCTCCTTTTTCTTGAGCGGGGTTTTATAAGAGGGGACGAAGATCACGCGATCGAGGTTCAGTTCGGACAATGCCGCTTTCGCGAGCGCCAGGTGGCCTTCGTGAACCGGGTTGAAACTTCCGCCAAAAATCCCGATCCTCACCCCGTCCTCTTTTTCATCGGCGCGTCTGGCCGTGGCCAAACACGAGGTATTTGTAAGACGTAAGCTCCCGAAGGCCCATCGGTCCGCGGGCGTGAAGTTTGTCGGTGGAAATGCCCATCTCGGCGCCCATACCGAACTCACCGCCGTCGTTGAACCGAGTGGAACAATTCACGAACACGCAGGCGCTGTCAACGGCCCCGGTGAAAAGCGATGCGACCTTCTTGTCTTCGGTCACGATCGCATCCGAATGGCGCGAGCCGTATTTTTGAATATGGCCTATCGCGTCCTTCGGACCCTTCACGACCCTGACGGCCAGGATAAGGTCCAAATACTCCGTCGCCCAGTCCCGCTGGGTGGCTTTGCGGGCGCGGGGAAAAAGTTTTTTTGTTTTTTCATCGCCGCGGATCTCGACCCCCTTTTCTTCCAACACCCGGCAGATCCTGGGAATGAATCTGGGCGCCACGTCCTTATGCACGAGGAGCGTTTCCATCGCATTGCAAACGGCGGGATTCTGCACTTTGGCGTTCACGACGATATTCTCCGACTTCTTGAGGTCGGCCTTTCGGTCGACGAACACATGGCAGACGCCTTTCGTGTGCTTGATCACGGGGATCCTCGAGATCCGCGCCACTTCACGGATCAGGCCTTCGCCGCCGCGGGGGATCACGAGGTCTATCCATTCGCTAAAGCCCAGAAGCGTCCGGACCGCCGGGCGGTCGGACGTCGCCACCAATTGAAAGGCGCCGCGGGGGATCCCGCTCCGGACCGCCGCCTGCGCCAAAACGCCGAAGATCGCTCGGTTCGAATAAAGCGCTTCACTGCCGCCTTTCAAGATCACGCTGTTCCCCGACTTGAGGCAAAGCGCCATGCAGTCGGCGGTCACATTCGGCCGCGACTCGTAAATGATCAGAATGACTCCGATCGGCACGGCCACTTTTTTGATCACAAGGCCATTCGGGCGCCGGGTCGTTGAGAGGACACGGCCCACAGGATCGGGAAGCCGGGAAATGGATATGAGCGAATCGGCTATTTTTCCGATCTCAGCCCGGTCCAGCTTAAGCCGCGCCACCAAGCTCTGAGGCAGGCCGTGTCTAAGTGCCGCCCGTACGTCCTTTTGGTTTTCCCGGATGACGCGACCGGCGCTCCGTACAAGCGCCTTCGCCATCGCCCGGAGCGCTCGGTTTTTGTCTTGGGTGGGTACAAGCGAAAGCGGGACGCTCGCTGATTTTGCGTTCACGCAGATCTTTTTAAGCGAAGAATATCTCATGAACGCGGGCCCAAATGGTTCAAGTAATGTTTAAGCCAGTCCTTCCGGACCCGGCCTTTCCCCTGACGCGGCACAAAAAGCGTGCCCAGGTCCTCGCCTTTAAGGACGCGCGTAAGAACTCTCCGATCTCGCCCGTTCACCAAAAAAACGGGGATCCCCGAGTTCACGCAGGCGCGAGCGGCCTTCAGTTTCGTTCGCATGCCTCCCACCGTAAACGCGCTCTTTCTTTCCCTTACATGCTTAAAAATCGAATCCCCCATTTTTTGAACCACCGGGATGCGTTTTCCGCCTTTAGGGGGCTTCCCGCCCGTATACAACCCGTTTGTATTCGACAAAATAATGAGCATGTCCGCGTGCACGAGGATGGAAAGAAGGCTCGAAAGCCTGTCATTGTCGCCGAAGCGGATCTCGTCGGTGGCCACCGTGTCGTTTTCGTTTATCACCGGCACAAGCCCCCACCGGCGGATCTGCTCTAAAGTGCGTTTGGCGTTCAGGAACCTTCTCCTCTTAGCCAGATCGTCCCACGTCAAAAGCACCTGCGCGGTCGAAAACCCGCGGCGTAAAAAGGCTTTCTCGTAACACTGCATCAGGTACCTCTGGCCGGCCGCAGCAGCCGCCTGCAAACCCCGCATCGTCGACGGACGCGTCTTGAGTCCCAGGAGCGTCATCCCGGCGCCGATAGCGCCGGAACTCACGATATAAACGTGTCCGCTGCGCTTCAGGAACCGCGCGATCTCATCCGATAGGTCCCGGATGACCCTTTCGTCGAAACGTCCGTTTTTCGTTAGGACCGAAGTCCCGACCTTGATGACAATGTGCTTGATGCCTTTTACGAATCGGTTACGCATGACTGGCCCTTCACCCTCCGAAACCGGTTTAAAAGCGCCGGGACGCCCTCGCCGGTGATCGCCGAGATCGGAAAGCACTCCACTTTTACCTTCTTTTTGAATTTTTTCAAATTTTCTCGTGCTTCCGGCACATCCATTTTATTGGCCGCAACGATCTGTTCTTTCCCAGCCAGAGGTTCCGAATACCGCTTCAATTCCTCGTTCACGGCGTGGTAGTCATCCACCGGGTCGCGGCCGTCGACGCCCGCAAAGTCGATCATATGCAAGAGTACCTCTGTGCGCTCAACGTGCTTCAGAAACTCCAGTCCCATTCCCCGGCCTTCGTGCGCGCCTTCGATGATCCCTGGGATATCGGCCAACACGCGCGCCTGGCCATCGTCAAATTTTACCACACCGAGCACGGGATTTTTAGTCGTAAAAGGATAGCTCGCGCTCTTGGATTTGGCGTTCGAAACACGGGAAATAAAAGTGGACTTGCCGGAATTGGGGAACCCCACGATGCCGATATCCGCGATCAGCTTCAATTTCAAGAGGATCTCTTTTTCCTCTCCCGGCTCGCCGGAGAGCGCCTCGTTCTTTTTGTCGTTCCCCTTTCCGCCCACGCCACCCTTGCACGCGACGACCTTCGCTCCGGGAAAGTTGAGATCTTTCAATAGTTCATGAGCCCGGCGATCGATCACCTCCGTGCCGACCGGAACCTGCAGGAGGCAGTCGCGGCCCGAGGCGCCTGTCTTATTATTGCCGGACCCGTTCGTGCCGTCCCCGCCGCTGAAGCGGCGCTTAAGTTGGAAATCCAGCAGCGTCTGGATATGGATGCTCGCCTCGAGAATGACCGAACCGCCGTCGCCTCCATCCCCGCCCGTGGCACGAAAATGCCCCGGACGGCTGCGGTCAAGGCTGTTGCAACCGTCGCCCCCGCGACCTGCCGTGCAAATAATGACTGCTTCATCAACGAACATATTTACACCCTAAGCTCGAAATTCAAAGCACGAAGCACGAAACAAACCCGAATCTTCAAAATTCAAATGACCGAAACACCTGTTTTGGATTTCGGTCATTCGAATTTTAAATTTGTTTCGAGTTTCGGATTTGAGACAGAGGACTTACGATCTCTCTTCAGGAATGACGTTCACCCGGTAGGAAGGCTTGAAGCTCACCACGCCGTCCTTAACCGCGTACAACGTAAAATCACGCCCCTGCTTCACAAAAAGGCCCGGAATAAAACGCGAGCCTTTCTGGCGGACGAGTATGCTGCCGGCGTTGACGAACTCGCCGCCGAAACGCTTGACGCCGCGGCGTTTGGAATGAGAATCACGGCCGTTTTTGGAACTGCCCAGACCTTTTTTATGCGCCATGGAAAATTACCCGACGTTTAAGAGCTGTGGATCGACTTGATCTTGAGTTTCAAATATTTCTGGCGATGGCCGATCCTGGTCGCCGACTTCTTGCGGCGTATGTACTTGAAAGAAATAACCTTAGGGCCTTTCACTTCGTCCAACACTTCGGCCTCGCAATACGCGCCCTTAAGATACGGGTTCCCGGTCAGAACCTCACCCTCTTTTGAAAATAAAAGCACACGGTCTAGCTTCAACGTCTTTGATTTGCCGAGCTCCCGCCGCTCTATTTCGAGCTCGCCGCCCGGCTCCACTTTGTATTGTTTTCCGCCTGCCTGAATGATCGCGAACATAAGGTTTGGAAACTACCATAGCTTTTTACGCTTGTCAAGAATTCTCTTGATCCGGACCTCCTCAACGTGGATATGAGCGTCCCCGACGAGGCTCACGTGGTTGTGATTGTGCTCGGCGATGGACTTGATCATCTTGCCATTTTCGCGGTTCAGCACCTCGATCACGTCCGGTACGGCCGTCAGCTCCACATGCTCATTCTTAAGCGGTTTTAAAAATTGCGAGAGCTTGAGCAGCGCCTCCGAAGCCACGGTTTCGGAGGACTTCACGATCCCCTTGCCCAGGCAATACGCACACACCTGCGTGGAAGCGCTTTCGAGGCTCTTTCGCATGCGTTGGCGCGTCATTTCCACAAGCCCCAGTTGCGAAAGATTTAAAACGCTCGTCTTGGCCCGGTCCTTCCTCAGCGCGTCTTCCAGCACCCTGAGCACCTGTCGTCGGTGCTCGTGACCTTCCATGTCGATAAAGTCAATGATGATGATGCCGCCCAGGTCTCGCAACCGCACCTGCTTTGCGATCTCGCGCGCCGCCTCGCAATTCGTACGGTACGCGGTTTCTTCCAGGTTGCGCGTTCCGGTGAACTTGCCCGTGTTCACATCGATCGCGACCAGGGCCTCGGTCTGTTCGATCACGACATGGCCGCCGCTTTTCAGGTTCGCCCTCGCCTCATAGATCTTCTCGATCTCCCTCTGCATGCCGTGCGCGACAAAAAGCGGCACCTCGCCGTTGTAAAGCTGAAGCTTCGAGCGGAGGTTCGGCACGGCGGCGCGCATAAAGCGGTCCACGTTCTTGAACTCCTGCCGGTCGTTCAGGATGATACGGTCAAAGTTTTCAGTTAAAATATCCCGCACGATGCGAAGCACGAGCCCATATTCCTCGTGCACGATCGACGGCGCCTTTCGCACCGCGCGGCGCCGCTGGATCATGCGCCATTGATGGATCAAAAACTTGATGTCCCGTTCAAGGACCTTGGGTTCCGAGCCCCAGGCCGCGGTTCTGACGATCAAGCCGGTATCCTTCGGAAGCGCGATGCCTTTGACGATCTGGCGTATCCTTTCCCGTTCGCGCCGGTCATCGATCCGTTTGGAAATTCCCACATGGGGATGGTTCGGCATGAACACAACGAAACGCCCGGCCAGCGAGATCTGGCAGGTGAGCCTGGCCCCCTTGGTTCCGAAGGGCTCTTTGACCACCTGCACCAGGACCTCCTGATCCTTCTTCAGAACGTCCTGTATTTGCGGCACCGGCTCATGTTTGTCGCGCCTTGCGCTGGGAGGCGTAGGACCGTCGCCGTTCTCCACAAATTCGGCGTCCTCGGTGTCGAGCCCCCCTTGACCCACAACATCCGCCACGTATAAAAAGCCGTTTTTTTCAAGGCCCATGTCGATGAACGCCGCGCCGATCCCCGGCACGATGGAGCTCACTCGGCCCTTAAAAATGGAGCCCACCAACTGCCGATCGCTTTGGCGCTCCACGTAATACTCTTCCAGATGGCCGTCTTCGACGATCGCCACTTTTTTTTCGTGGAATTCCACACTGACTAAGATCTCTTTTCTCATACAAGCCTCGTTTTGGGTTTAAGTCAAAAAAAGACACGCCTGGCAAGTCCCGAGCGGGCTTACACGGTGAGCGTGTCTTGAAATATCCGCTTATGGAGCTAAAAAATTATTGGGTCTGCCGGGCCTGTGACGCGGGTCGCCCCTGGGGCAATTCCTTCGTGTCCGTGATCACATGCACCGTCATAAAAAACAACAGATCCGTTTTTTGAACCGTTTTATCTTTGTGACTGAACAGGGCCCTGCCAAATAGCGGAATATTGCCCAAAATCGGAACTTTGGTTCGAGTGTCTACTACATTCTCTCTTATCAATCCTCCAATAGCTATCGTTTGTCCGCTCCTGACCCGAACCTGCGTTTGCGCTTCGCGGGTCGAAAATCTCGGCGCTCGGATATCGGGGGTCAACGTATCGTACCCAAGGAGCGCCGTGATCTGCGGACGGATCTTAATAACAACTTCTTCCTGGTCATTGATTTGCGGAATTACCGACAGGCGGATCCCCACGTCCCTGTCCTTGTAGCCAGTGATCTCCATACGACCGGTCGTAGAGTTCCGCTCGAACGTCGGGATCGCGAGGACCTCGCCGACCAAAATTTTTGCTTCTTGATTATTCAGCGTCGTCACGTGCGGCTCCGAGAGGATCTTCGTGTCCTGACGGGATTGGATCAGATCTAACACCGCTTGAAACTGTGAAAAATCCAGAGTGCCGAACGTGAATTCGGCCTTGTTCGCGATCGGGAAAAACTGGGCCGTGCTGCTGCCGGACCCCGTGACCGGGAAATCAGACACCGTGCTGTCGTGCGCGACCCCCAGGCTGTCCACGGTCGTCGTGGTTTGCGGGTTGCGGCCCGCCGGCAGCCATTTCCTGAGCGCTGTGCGTTGCGCGGCCGGAAAGGGAAATGTGGTAGGACGCGCCGAGCCGCGAATAGCCGCGCTTAAGTTCCACCGTATGCCGAGCCTATCCGCATCTCCGAGCGACAACTCTATCACCTTGGCCTCGATCACCACCTGAGGCGTGGGTTTATCCAGCCGGTCAATGACTTTCTTCGCGTTCTGAATGATGGTGGGCATATCGGTCACAATGACCGTGTTCGTCCTTAAGTCCGCCCGGACCTTGCCCCGCTCGCTTAAAACGTCCAGCAGGGATTTCTCGACGTCCGCGGCCTGGGCGTAATTCAACACGAACACTTCCGTCGAGAGCTCTTCTTTCCGCAGATTCTCCAGCGTCGTCACACGGATGATATTTCCGTCACGGTCGTAGGCATAACCGTAGGTTTTAAGCACCACGTCTAGCGCTTTTTCCCAGGGCACGTCCGTCAGGCGGATCGTCACGGATCCTGTCACGTCCTTGCCTGCCACAATGTTGACACCGCTCTTGAAAGAAATGATGCGCAGAACGTTCTGAATGTCCGCGTCCTTAAAATCGACCGTCACATTGCCCGGGGAGGTCAGCTCGGCAGAAAGCGCCGGTTCCTGGACCGCAACCGTAGAGGCGGCAGTCATCGTCGGCGGCGTCTCCTGGGCCGCCATAAGCGGGGCAGGAAACGGCCCACAGACGAGGCCAACACCCAATATTCCCGCCAACCACCTTCTCAAAGATCGTTCAAGACTCATCTGTTTTTTCTTCACGGTAAAGTGGTTTGTATTCCTCGATGCCGTTGACGGCGAATACGACTCCCTTCGGGTCGATCGACACGACTTTAAGATTGCCGCTCTCTTCGCCCTCTTTCATCACGGAGCCGTTCACGATCACCATGGACCCCTTCGGGTCATAAACGATCCCCTCGATGGCAATGTCATCGCCGCTTTCGATTCCCATAAGACCCGCCGCGTCGCGTGACTGAGCAGTCACGAGCGGCAGGAACGGGTCGCGTCGGCCCTTCGGATCATAAACGAACTCTTCCCCTGCATAAAGTGACCCACTCGCAAAAAGTGTACCAAAAGTTAACAAAAGAATCCATAATCTTCTCACCCCATCCCCTGTTTGGTTCGCATACGCGAACCGATTCTTTGAATCGTTGCAAACAGGGGATGGGGTCATCATTTACGGTAACTTTCTACGTTCATCTCAATGGTGTGATTGCGCATATCTTCAGTGTTTTCCCGGATCGTCAGGTTATCCACCCTGAAAAATAGGCCGTGGCTCTCGGCCTTGGCCAAAAATTTTCCAAGGCTGTGAACGCCCGACAGAGCGCTCAGTTTGACCGAAACTTGCGAATAGCCCCCGGCGCCAGCCTTGGGTTTGGCAGTGGGGGTGAGTGACGTGATCTTAACGCCTGTTTCCCGGGCAATCTCTGAGAGCGCCTCGGCCGACAATTCGCCCGACACCGCAAATCTTTTCTCGGCTGCCTCGAATTGTTGGCGCGTCGCCTCCGCCTTGGCTTCGATGACTTTCTCATTTTTTTTGTCATCCTTCAGACCCTTCAGCTCCGTCTTGGCCGTCGTCAGCGCCGGCAGCGTCTTAAAGAACGAGCCCGCCAGCGGCTGAAGGATCGCGAGAATATCCACCGCCAAGAGAAAGCAAATCCCAAACGAGACCAGAAGCATCTTTTCTCTGGGGTTACGGCTGTTGAAATAATTCGTGAGCGCCTCGAACGACAGCGGGGGCCGCGTCATCAGC
>CAYJVC010000015.1:0-38852 GCA_964373505.1 uncultured Planctomycetia bacterium | reverse complement strand
CAATTAGGACATTCCTATTTTGGTCAATTAGGACATTACCATTTTGGTGTTACACGAGATTTTATTTTTTTTTAAAAAAGTAGCCCAGAAGGAACCGGAAGAAACGGAATGTGTCCTCCACGGGGCGGATGTGGCTGGGGCCGCCTTCATACACGGAAATGATCGGGACCGAAATGATCTTAAAACCGGACCGCGCGCTTTCCAGGATCATTTCGGACTCGATCTCGAAACGCGAAGTTTGAAGCGATATTTTTTCGATGACCTCCCTCTTGAGCGCGCGGTAACCGCACTGGCTGTCGGGGATCTTTTGGCCGGCGAGCGCTGAAAGGATCCAGGACATGAATCGGTTCGTGACCAGGCGCACCCACGGCATCTTCTTCGGGTTATGCAGCCGGCTGCCGATCACGAAATGTGTGCCGTCACGTGCGAGCGCGCTCATGAACGAGCCGATCTCCGCGGGGTCATGCTGACCGTCCGCGTCCATCAAAACAAGCGCCTTGTAGTCTTGTTCCAAAAACCAGCTAAGGCCGCGGCGGATACTCGCGCCTTTGCCGCGGTTCCTGTCCGTGGTAAGCACACGTGCCCCGATGGACCTGGAAAGCTCTGCGGTGCCGTCGGACGAGCCGTCATCGGAGACTACGGCGGCGTAACCGAGCTCCCCGAGCCGCGACAGCACGCGGCCTATATTTTTTTCCTCATTGTAAGCCGGGATGAGAACGCAGACGTCCTTTTTCGGAAGCTCGGCCATCCCGGGATCAACTTTGAACTTCGAGGAGAGTTTTGATCTTTTTAAGCGCGGTTTTGATCCTGTCCACGGACTCGACGAGCGCGAAACGCACGTAGCCTTCCCCGTACTCGCCGAAACCGGTGCCGGGCGCCACGGACACGCCGATCTCATCCACCATCAGCGTCGCGAACTCCAGCGCCGTAAGCGCCGAATATTTATGGGGGATCCGCGTCCAGACATAGAACGTGGCTTTCGGCTTCTCGGTCTTCCAACCGATCGCGTTCAATCCGTCGACGAGCGCATCGCGGCGTTCCTTGTAAAGTTTCACCATGTTGGCGACATGGTCCTGCGGACCCTCGAGGGCCGCGATCGCCGCTTCCTGGACCGCTCTGAAAATGCCGAAGTCCACGTAGCTTTTTGTTTTTGAGAGCGTTTTCAGGATGTCCGCGTTGCCGACCACAAACCCTATGCGCCAGCCCGCCATGTTGTAGGATTTTGAAAGCGTATGAAATTCGATACCGAAACTCCGCGCGCCTTTAACCTGGAGGAAGCTCGGCGCTTTGTAGCCGTCAAAGACGATGTCCGAGTATGTCAGGTCGTGCGCAACGATGATGTTTTTGCCTTGGGCCCATTTTACGACGTGCTCAAAGAACTCCCTGTCGCAAACAGCTCCCGTGGGATTGTGAGGATAGCTTAAGAACATGAGTTTGGCCATCTTCACCACTTCCTTCGGCACCGATTCGAGGTCCGGCAGGAAATCTTTTTCCTGGACGATCGGGATGTTGTACAAGATCCCACCTGCCATGATGACGCCGTTGAAATGCACGGGGTAGGCGGGGTTAGGGACGAGCGCTATGTCGTCATTGTTCAAGAACGCGAGCGACAGGTGCGCAATGCCCTCTTTGGAACCGATGAGCGGCAGCACCTCCGTCTGAGGATCGAGCTCCACGCTGAAACGCTTGAAGTACCAGCGGGCGATCGCCTCTCTTAAGCGTTTTTCCACGTCGCCGTCGGCCCGGGAATAACGGTGATTCTCGGTGACATGGGCCGCTTCGCAGAGCTTTTCGATCACGTGCGCAGGTGCGGGTTGGTCGGGACTTCCCATCCCGAGATCGATCACGTCGACACCCCGCTCCCGGGCGCGCTTCTTAAGCTCGTCGAGGATCGTGAATAAATAAAGCGGCAAACGTTTCAGTCTGTTGGCTTCCTGCATAAATTATCCTTTCAGATCGTTCCTATCTTCATCAAGGCTGCCCTCATTGCCTCCAATGACTCTTTTGCGTGAAAAGAACTCCGCACAAAGGGCGCGCTTTCCACCCACTGAAAACCCATTCTGACCGCGTCTTCCTTGTATTTTTGGAACAGCGCCGGATCGATGTATGCCTCCACCGGAAGCCCGAGAACACTCGATTGCAAATACTGGCCCAAGGTCAGGATATCACAGCCCACCTTCCTCAGATCCGCCAAAACCGCCAAGACTTCTTCCCGCCTCTCGCCGAGCCCCAGCATCAACCCGCTTTTCATTAAGACGCCCGAGGAGCATTGCCGAATCTCGCGGAAGATCCGGAGCGTCGTCTCATAATCGCCCTGGGGCCGGACGCGCTTGTAAAGGCGCGGGACCGTTTCCGTATTATGATTGAAAATATGGGGCGCCGCCTCCAAGATCGTCTCGACGGCCGCTTTTTGGGTCCTGCGGAAATCGGGTGTCAAGATCTCGACAATGATCCCGGGCGATGTTTTTCTAAGCTCACGGATGGTCCTGGCAAAATGCGCGGCGCCTTCATCCTCCAGATCGTCCCGATCTACGGATGTCACGACCACGTGCTTCAACCCAAGGCGCCCGGCCGCTTCCGCCACACGCCTCGGCTCGTCCTCGTCCAGCGCTTCCGGCCTGCCGGTCGCCACCGAGCAAAACCGGCAGCTCCGCGTGCAAACATCGCCCATCAACATGAACGTCGCGGTTCTCTGCGAATAACATTCGTTGCGGTTCGGGCATCGCCCGCTCTCACAGATCGTGTGGAGCCCAAGCTCCTTTAACAGCGCGTCGGTGCGCGCCGCTTCCCGGCCCGGCGCGATGCTTTTCCTCAGCCAGTCCGGCAGCCGTCCGGAAGTTCTAAGCAAAGTGCAGGCCTTCTTTGAAAAAAAGGTGCGCAGCTTCCGTGACCGCCTCTGAGGCGCTGGGGTGCGGCGCGATATGCGATCTTAGGTCTTCGACCTTCAGTTTCTTTTGAATACAAAGAGCGATCGGGTTAATGAGCTCGGGCGCCCCCTCCCCCACGATCACGCCGCCCAGCACTTCATTCGTTTTCGCATGGCCTATGATCTTCACGAAACCTTCTGTTTGGCCCTTGGCGTGGGAGCGGCCGAGCGCCATGAAAGAAAATCGCCCGATCTCGAAAGGGATGTTCTGCGAAAGCGCTTTTTCCTCGTTCAACCCCACCTCCGCGACTTCCGGATACGTATAAACGCAGGAAGGCACCGCGCGGTAATCCAGCGCTTCCTTTTTTCCGGCCAAGGCACCCGCGGTCACATAACCTTCATAGGATGCCGAATGGGCCATCATGCGGTTGCCTGTCACATCACCGATCGCGTAAACGGTGCCGATATTGGTCCTAAGCTCCTTGTCCGTGATGACCGCACCCCTGGGGTCAAGCTCGAGTCCCAAGGACTCAAGGCCCATCTCCTTTGTATTGGGCACGCGGCCCACGCACACAAGCACCGCCGAAACTTTTTTAACCTCGCCGCCGGTCAAGTGAGCCGTGAGACCGTCACCGTCTTTTGACGCTTTTAAAAGTTTCTGGCCCGTGACAACCTCGACGCCCTTAGCCACAAGCGTTCTTTTGATCGCAGCGCCGGCATCCCGGTCAAATCCGGGCAAGAGCTGGTCCTTGGCTTCCACGAGCGTGACGCCGGATCCGAAGCCCCGGTAGATCAACGCAAATTCGCACCCTTCCGGGCCGCCACCCAGGATCAGGACCGATGCCGGCGCTTTGGGCATCGAAAGCGCTTCCTCGCTTGAAAAAACTAGGGCTTTGTCCGTAATGCCGAGGTCCAGGCGCCTCGGAAGCGAACCTGACGCCAGGATGACATGCCCGGCTGTGTAGGTTTTGCCGCCGGCTTCCACGCTCTTGGGTCCGACGAACCGGCCCGTTCCTTGAGCGAGAAACACCTTTCTTTTTTGACACAGCGCCTCAAGGCCCTGCCGCATCCTTTGGATCACGGCGTCCTTTTTCTCAAAGAGCTTGTTGAGATTCCACGTGACGGGTCCGGCCATCTCAATGCCCCATTCCCCCGCTTTTTCGAACTTGCCAAAAAGTTCTGTGGCGGCCAGGAGTGTCTTGGAAGGAATGCACCCCCGGTTCAAGCAAACGCCGCCCAGGAATTCTTTCTCAATAAGGCAAACTTTGAGGCCCAGCCGGCCCGCGCGAAGCGCCGCAACATAACCGCCTGGGCCGCCGCCCACGACGATCAGATCGAATGCCTGGCTCACTTAAGCGCTTGAATGATCGCGTCGGCCATTTGGCTTGTTCCGACAGCCGTCGGATCGTTGCGGTTAGCCTTCAGATCATAGGTCACAAATTTGCCTTCCTTAAGCACCGCAGCCACCGCCTGTTCGAGTCGCTCCGCCGCTTTTACCTCGTCCAGGTGCCGAAGCATCAAGACCGCCGAGAGGATCATCGCGGTTGGATTGGCCTTATTCAAACCCTTGTATTTGGGCGCGCTGCCGTGCGTGGCTTCGAAAAGTGCCACTCCCTCGCCGATATTGGCGCCGGGCGCAACACCCAGGCCGCCGATGAGCCCCGCGCAAAGGTCCGAAACAATGTCGCCGTAAAGGTTCGGGAGCACAAGCACGTCGTAGTCATTCGGCTTTTGCACAAGCTGCATGCATAGATTGTCGACGATTCGGTCCTCAAAAATAATTTTTCCCTCGTAGCGCTTGGCGACTTCCCTCGCCACCTGGAGGAACAGGCCGTCCGTGCATTTCATGATATTGGCCTTGTGTACGGCCGTAACCTTCCTTCGTTTATTCCGGAGTGCGGTCTCGAACGCGAAGCGCACGATCCTCTCCGTCGCAAAGCGTGAGATCGGCTTGATGCTTATCGCGGGATCCGGGTGGAACTTCGCTTTGGGATCGAGTTCCTTTATTTTTTCGGTAAGCGCCCTGGCTTCCTTCGAGCCGGACTCGAATTCTATACCCACGTAGAGGTCCTCGGTGTTTTCGCGGACGACGATGAGATCGATCGAGCTGAACGGGCTTTTGACCCCCGGATAGAGCTTGCAGGGACGGGTGCAGGCGTAGAGATCCAGCTCTTTTCGCAGTGCCACATTCACGGATCGGAAGCCCGATCCGATCGGTGTCGTCACGGGGCCCTTGATCGCTATGCGGTTGCGCCGGACCGATTCGAGCACTTCCTCGGGAAGCGGGGTGCCTTTTTTTTCCATGACTTCACTTCCCGCGTGCGCTACTTCCCATTCGATCTGGACACCCGCCGCTTCCACGCAGCGTTGGGCCGCGAGCGACACTTCGGGGCCTATGCCGTCCCCCGGAATCAGCGTGACCTTTCTTTTCATCGGATGTTCTTCTCGAGCCACTGGGCGAGGCGCCCGATGCCTTCCTCGATGTCCTTTTCGCTTGAGGCAAAACTGAAGCGGACATGCCGGTCGGAGCCGAAACTCTTCCCCGGGATCACCGCCACGTAGATCTCATGGAGCAGTTTTTCGCAAAGCGCCTCGGACGAAAGGCCCGTCTTCGAAATGTCGCAAAATACATAAAACGCCCCTTGAGGGGGGAACGGCTCGAGGCCTTTGCACTTCAGAAGCAGCGACAGCATGAGTTCGCGCCTTTTTGAGAAGATCTTCTTCAGGTTTTCGCGGTAGCTTTTCTCAAGGCCCAGGGCCGCTACGGCCATCTTTTGGCTTATCGAGGTCGGATTGGAAGTCGAGTGGTCCTGCAGGATCCCGATCTTCTTGGCGACCTCCGCGTCGCCCGCCAGGTAGCCGATGCGAAGGCCGGTCATGGAATAGCTCTTTGAGGCGCCGTTCACGACAAATGTTCTCTTCTTGATCTGGTCATCGAACGAAGCGATCGAAATATGCTTGCGGCCCTCATAAAGATAGTATTCGTAGATCTCGTCGCTGATGCACACGAGATCGTTCTCCACGACAAGCTGCGCAAGCGCCTTGAGATCCTTCTCTTCCAAGAGGCCGCCTGTCGGATTTGAGGGGCTGTTTAAAATGAGGATCTTGGATCTGGGCGTGATAGCCTTCTTGACCGCATCCACGTTCGCCCGGAACCCTTCGGCCTGCAAAGTGGGAATGAAGATGGGTTTGCCGTCCGCCAGGTGCACCATCTCGGGATAGCTCACCCAATACGGCGCCGGGATCAAAACCTCATCGCCGGGATCGCACAACACCTGGATAAGGTTATAAAGCGAGTGCTTGGCGCCGCAGGAGATCACGATGTTCTCCGGCGAATAGCCGAGGCCGTTATCCTCGCGGAATTTGCGGCAAACGGCGTCTTTCAGTTCCGGAATGCCGGAAGTGGGCGTGTATTTTGTGAAACCGGCGGCAAGGCTGCGGACCGCTTCGTCTTTTACGGCCTGCGGGGTGTCAAAATCGGGCTCTCCGGCGCCGAAGCTGATGACCGGAAGCCCCTTGGCTTTCATTTCCTTGGCCTTCGAGGTGAGCTTAAGCGTCGCGGATGGAGAAACATGGGCCATTCGGCGGGCAATTTCAATGTTCATACTTTACAAAACTCCTTCGGAAACGAACGGTGCCTCTAGCCGCCCCCCTTGTTCCGGAAGAACCTGCTCAAGTTCTTGAAAAAACCCATCTTAGGCTTGGGAGCTTCGTCGGCCTTGCGGAAGTGCTGTTCTTTCTCGGGGCCGTGCGTTTTGGGCTCCGTTTCTTTCGTGTCGCGGTGTTTGGCGCCCGCCTTTTCGTCCTTTTTCTTCGTCTTCTTTGGTTCCTTGAGCTTGATCTCTTTTTCGGTAAGCTCCAAAAGCGCCAGGCTCGCGCCGTCCCCTTTTCTCCTGTCGAGATGAAGGATCCTCGTGTAACCGCCGTTCCGGCTCTTGAATCGCGGCGCCACTTCCCTAAAAACCTTGGAGGTGAGCTCATGATCCTGCAGATAGGAAAAGACTTGGCGCCGTGAGGCCAACGTATCGTTCTTGCCGAGTGTAATGATCCGCTCGGCCAAGCGCCTGGCGACCTTCGCCTTCTGGAGCGTCGTTTGGATTTGCTGGTGGGTCAATAGGCTCCCCACCATGTTCTCAATGAGCGCCATGCGTTCGGAATGGGACCGTCCTAAACGGTGGGTCTGTCGGTGGTGTCTCATTCCGATGTTTCCCCGGTGTAGGCCTTGAGCTTCTTAAGATCGACTTCAGTGCCGAAGTTCAACCCCATTTCCTTGATGAGATTGGATATCTCGGTCAGGGATTTCTTGCCGAAATTGCGGTACTTGAGCATTTCAGCCTCGGTCTTCCGTACGAGCTCGCCGATGGTTTTGATATGCGCTTCTCTCAGACAGTTGGCGCTGCGAACGGAAAGCTCGAGCTCGGAAACGGGCTTTGAGAGCTTCTTGTAAAGTTCTTTTTCCTTGTCGTCCTGGAGGTCGACTTCCATGTCCTCCTCGGGCAGCTTTCCGAAATTCACGAACACATCCAGATGCCTCTGCAGGATGTTCGAGGCGTAAAGCACGGCTTCCTTGGGCGACATGCCGCCGTTCGTCCAAACCTCGAGGATGAGCTTGTCATAATCGGTCATTTGGCCCACGCGCGTGTCCTCGACGTGGAAATTCACCTTTTTGACCGGTGAAAAGATCGAATCGATCGCAACGACGCCAATCGGCTGGCCCTCCTTCTTGTTGCGGTCGGCCGGCACATAACCGCGGCCCTTTTGGACCTCCAATTCCATTCGGAACGGGACGTTTTTCGTGAGCGTGGCGATCGGCTGGTCGGGGTTCATCACCTCCACGGTGTCATCGGTGATGATGTCTTTGGCGGTGATCAGCTTTTTCTGATCCACCTCGATGCGAAGCGTCTTCGGCGTCCTCGTATGCGAACGAAGAACGACCCTTTTTATATTCAACACGATCTCGGTGATGTCTTCGACCACGCCGGGGACCGTCGTGAATTCATGCGCCGCGCCCTCAAGCTTGATCGAGGTGACCGCCGCGCCTTCCAAAGAGGAGATCAAGACCCTTCTCAAGGAATTTCCGATCGTGACTCCATAACCCCGTTCGAACGGTTCCGCGATAAATCGGCCGTAGTCCTCCGTCAGTGACTCTTCATCGCAGACGAGTTTCTTGGGTACTTCAAAAGACCTTAAAGCTATGCCCATTTTTATCTCCTGTATCTTGAAGAAACAATATATGGATTACGCGGATTTAAATAATGATTACTCGGATTAAAAACATCCGGTCTAATCTGCGTAATCATATTTTTAATCCGTGTAATCATTCCTATTTTGAATAAAGTTCCACGATCAGCTGCTCCTGGATCGGCATTTGAATATTCGAGCGCTCCGGCAGCTTCTTCACTTTCGCCTTGAAATCATTCGCATCCACTTCAAGCCAGTCGATGGCCTTCACGTCCTTGGCCAGTTCCAAAAGCGCTTTGTAGCGCTCCTTCATCTTGTCTGTGCCGCTCAACTGCACGACGTCCTCCGCATCCACCGGGTAGGAGGGAATGTTGACTTGCAATCCGTTCACAACCACATGGCCGTGACGAACAATCTGCCGCGCCTCGCTTCTCGAAGCGGCCAATCCCATGCGGAACACGACGTTGTCCAGTCTCCTCTCCAAGGTCACTAAAAGCGCCGTGCCGGTGACGCCTTTCGAGCGGCTGGCGGTCTTAAAATAGAACTTGAATTGCCTCTCCAAAATGCCGTAAATACGCTTCACCTTCTGCTTTTCGCGGAGCTGTACGCCATAATCGGAAAGCTTTTGCCTTCCCTGCCCGTGCATGCCCGGGACATACTCACGCCTTTCAACCGCGCACTTCGGCGTGTAACAGCGCGATCCTTTCAGGAAAAGCTTCATCTTTTCGCGGCGGCAAAGACGGCAGACAGAACCCGTGTAACGGCCCATGGTTAAACTCTCCTTCTTTTTGGAGGCCGACAGCCGTTGTGGGGGATCGGCGTGGCGTCACGGATCACGCTGATGGTAAGACCCGCCGCCTGGAGCGCGCGGATCGCGGATTCGCGGCCGGAGCCCGGCCCCTTGACGGTCACTTCGACGCTCTTCATGCCATGCTCCAGAGCCTTTTTCGCGGCGCTCTCGGCGGCGATCTGCGCGGCGAACGGCGTGGATTTCTTGGAGCCAGAAAAACCGGAGGAACCGCAACTCGACCACACGATCACGTTACCGGACCGGTCGGTGATCGTCACGTGCGTGTTGTTGAAGGTCGCCAAAATATGAGCCACACCTTCCGAGACGTTCCGTAAAACTTTTTTTCGCGATTTGAATTTTTTAGATTTAGGCACTTGCTTTTAAAACCTCCTTAGTTCCATGGTGAGCGAAGTCGAACCATTATTTTTTATCCTCGCCGGCGGGCTTCGAGGCCGCGGGGGCAGTGACTTTCTTTACCTGGGCGCCGATCGTCTTCTTGGGGCCTTTTCTCGTGCGCGCGTTCGTCCGTGTCCTCTGGCCGCGCACCGGCAAACCTCTTTTATGACGAATGCCCCGGTAGGACTGGATGTCCATGAGCCGCTTGACATTCATCGCAATGTCGCGCCGGAGCGTGCCTTCCGCCGAATACTCTCTTTGCACGATCGTGGTGATGCGGGAGACCTCGTCCTCGGTCAGGTTTTTAGCCCTCACGTCCGGACTGATCCCGGCTTTTTGCAATATTTTGATTGCCAGGGGCCGCCCGACCCCGTAAAGGTAGCTGAGCGACACGTAGATCTTTTTTTCCTTCGGAAGATCCACCCCTAAAATTCTCGGCATACTAAATCCTTGATATTAAAATAGTTAAGTTGTGGATTACGCAGATTCAAAAAATGATTACGCCGATTAAAAGACGTTCTCTTAATCTGCGTAATCTTCATTTTAATCTGAGTAATCATAATTTTTTATTACCCCTGTCTTTGCTTGTGCTTGGGGTTCGAGCAAATGACCCGTACGACCCTTTTTCTGCGCACGATTTTGCAGTGGTCGCAAATTTTTTTAACGCTCGGCCTTACTTTCATCTTTAACTCCCGTCATTGCGAGGTCGCCGCAGGCGACCGAAGCAATCTTTGTTTAAACTTTGAGATCCCTCGGTCGCCTACGGCGACCTCGGGATGAAATTCACAATACAACTTACGCTCCTTGCAGTCGCGTAAGTTGTTTGCTTATTTCACTTAACCCTGTAAATGATCCGGCCCCGCGTCAGGTCATACGGCGAAAGTTCCAGCATCACCTTGTCGCCCGGAAGGATGCGGATAAAATTCATCCTCATTTTCCCCGACACATGCGCAAGTACCCGATGCTGGTTGGTGAGCTCCACACGGAACATCGCGTTCGGCAATGCTTCGATGACCGTTCCTTCCGCTTGGACCGCATCCTCTTTTGCCATAATCTGTGTCTGCCTAGTCTGTGATCACTTCCGCTTTCTTTTTTCCCACAAAAACGGTCTGCTCAAAATGACAGGAACGTTGTCCGTCCCGCGTAACGACGGTCCACCCGTCATCCAGCACCTTCACTTCATGAGTGCCGCGGTTCAACATCGGCTCTATCGCGAGCGTCATGCCTTCCAAAAGCCTCGGGCCGTTGCCCGGAGGGCCGAAATTGGGCACCTGCGGCTCCTCATGCAAATGTTTCCCTATGCCGTGCCCCACGTACTCGCGAACCACCGAAAAGCCGCTCTTTTCCGCGAAACTCTGGACGGCCCATGAAATATCAGAAAGACGGTTACCCTCCACGGCCTTCGCGATCCCCTCTTCCAGGGACTTTTGCGTCACCGCCATGTGGCGTTCGTCTTCCTCGCCCACCCTGCCCACCGCGAAAGTCCTGGCCGCGTCGGCATAATAATCTTTAAAGATCGCGCCCACATCCACCCCGATAATGTCGCCTTCTTTCAGCACGCGCGGGCCGGGGATCCCGTGCACCACTTCCTCGTTCACTGAAGCGCAAATCGTCGCCGGATACCCGTAGTACCCTTTGAACGCGGGGACCGTCCCGTGCGAACGGATAAACTCCTCGGCGATCTCATCCAGGCGCTTTGTCGTGACGCCAGGTTTAATTTCTTTTTCAATGAGCCTGAGAAACCCGCCCACCACGCGGCCGGCGGTGCGCATGAGCTCTAGTTCCTCTTGGCTCTTAACCGTCAATGAAACCCTTCAATTTGAACATTTTGTTCAAGTGCGCGCTCAGTCCCTGAACATCCAGGTCGCCTGGGACTTCCTGCAAAAGCTTTTCACTTTCATAATAATCAATGAGCGGTGATGTTTCTTTTTCGTAAACCTTGAGGCGGTGTTCTATCGTTTCTTCCTTATCATCGGACCTCTGGATGAGCTTACCGCCGCAAATGTCACAAACGCCCTCAAGTTTCGGGCGAAAATTGGTCACATGGTAATTCTTGCCGCAATTCCGACAAACCCTGCGGCCCGACAACCGTCGGATAATGACCGGCAGGCTTGTCTTAAAATAGAGCACCGCCGTCAAAGGCATTCGGAGCCTCGCTATTTCTTGGTCAAGCTCCCGGGCCTGCTCAACGGTCCTCGGAAAGCCGTCGAGAATAAATCCCTTTTTGGCGTCGCTTTTCAAGAGCCGCTCGGACACAAGCCCGATCACGATATCGTCGGGCACTAGTTTCCCCTTCTCCATGTACTCTTTGGCCTTGAGCCCCAACGGCGTACGCTGCTTCAGCGCCTCGCGCAGCATGTCGCCCGTCGAAACATGGACCATATCCCAGTCTTTGGAAAGGGCCTGGGCCAGCGTCCCCTTGCCCGCGCCCGGCGGACCCAACAGCACTAGTCTCAAAATCCTTCGAACTCCTAATAAGAGCGCTGACGCCCGCGGATCCTTCCGCGCTTCATGAAGCCTTCGTAATGGCGCATTAAAAGCTGCGACTCGATCTGCTTGATCGTGTCCAGGCTCACGCCGACCACGATCAAGAGCGCCGTGCCGCCGAAAAAGTCAGCCACCTGGTACGGGATCTTCAGCCACTTGCCGAAAAGATCCGGCGCCACCGCAATGATCGCCAGAAGCACGCCGCCCGGAAGCGTGATGCGGTTGATGATATAATCTATGTATTCTGCGGTCGGGTTGCCGGGACGCACGCCGGGAATGAACCCGCCGTACTTCTTCATATTTTCCGCCAGGTCCACCGGATTGAACGCGATCGCCGTATAAAAATAACTGAAAAAAACGATCAAAAACATCGTGATCGCCGTGTACCACAGGCTTCCATGGACCATTGCCTGCGCAACCTGTTGTATGAAATGATTCGGTAAAAAAACGCCTATCGTCGCCGGAAAAAGCACAATCGACTGCGCAAATATGATCGGCATGACGCCGCCATTATTCACCTTGAAAGGAATGAACACCGACTGCCCGCCCATGACCTTGCGCCCCACGACTCTCTTGGGGTACTGGACCGGGATCTTGCGTTCGCCCTGTGTGAGCCAAACCACGACCACGATTGCGGCCACCATGAGGCCGAGCATGAAAACCGCCGTCAAGGGATCCATCTGGCCGCGCGCAGTGGCCGTGGGCCTCACGAGCGCTATGACCTGAGAGACAGCCGTAGGAACACGGGAAAGGATCCCGGCGGCGATGATCAGGGACATACCGTTCCCGATCCCTTTTTCCTGGATCTGCTCACCGAGCCACATGATGAACGCCGACCCCGTCGTCAATGTGATCACGGTCAAAATGCGGAAACCCCAACCGGGGATCTGAACGATCTCCAATCCGCCAAAATGGGCTGGATTTTCAAGCCACAACGCGATAAAAAACGACTGAATGACCGACAGCACGATCGTGCCGTATCGCGTGTACTGATTTATCTTCTTTCGGCCCATCTCGCCTTCTTTGGCGAGTTTCTCAAGCGCGGGGATCACGACTGTCAAGAGCTGCATGATGATCGAGCTTGAAATATACGGCATGATCCCGAGCGCGAAGATCGTCAAACGATGAATAGCGCCGCCGGAGAAGAGGTTCATCACGCCGAACAGCGTACCTCCCTGCGTTCGGGCCAAATTATCAAAGAACACAGCCAATTTCGCACCGTCAATGCCGGGCGTGGGGATGTACGTCCCGAGCCGGTAGACCGCAATGATCGCCAGCGTGATCAGGATCTTCTTCCGAAGATCCGGAATCTTAAATGCATTGGCGAACGCCTGAAGCATCAGGCGCCTTGGGCCTTCCCGGCCGTTGTTTCATCTTGTATCGCGCCGGCCGTTCCGCCCGCCTTTTTGATCTTTTCGATCGCTGATCTTGAAAACGCGTGCGCCCTAACTTTAAGCGGATGTTTCAGATCGCCGTCTCCCAGAATTTTGACCGGCAGCTTCTTTCTTACCAGTCTCGCCCGTCTCAGGGACTCGGGAGTCACCTCGGACCCCGAGGCGAATCGGTTGAGGCTCTCGAGCGGCACAATTTCGAACTTTGCCTTTGAAATAAATGTGAAGCCGCGCTTGGGGATCCTGCGGATCAAGGGCATCTGGCCGCCTTCAAATCCCGGCCGGGTGCCGCCGGAAGCCCTGGATAACTGGCCCTTATTGCCGCGCCCGGAGGTTTTTCCGTGACCCGAGCCGCGTCCGCGGCCGACGATCTTTTTCCTCTTCTTGGCGCCCTTGGGGATCACGAGTCTGTTAAGCATTGGGTGCGGCCTCCATCAGCCTCTGGAGCCCTTCGGATGTCGCGCGCACCACGTTGATTGAATTATCCGAGCCAAGCGACTTCGTCAAAATGTCTTTAATTCCCGCGGATTCACAGATCGCACGGACGGCACCGCCTGCGATAACGCCGGTGCCCGGCATTGCGGGCTTCATCAATACCCGCGCCGCTCCGAAATGGCCGATCGCCTCGTGCGGGATCGTGGTCCCCTTTAAATGGACCCTAAAAAGGTTCTTCTTGGCCTGAAAAATGCCCTTGCGGATCGCGTCCTGTACTTCATTGGCCTTGCCGAGCGCATAACCCACCCGGCCTTTTTGATCGCCAATGACCACGAGCGCGCTGAAAGAGAATCGCTTGCCGCCCTTCACGACCTTCGCCACACGGTTCACGGCGACGACTTTTTCCACGAATTCCTGGGGGGAATCCTGGCGTGATATTCTTCTCGGGCTGCGGGAGGGTTTTCTAACCTGCTCCACTACTTCCTCGGTCGCCGTGACCACAGCCGCCGCGTTCAGAGGTACCTCCGCGCGGTCGGTTTTCGCCGATTTGACCTTTGCCTTCGGCTTAAATTCCTTGTTTTCCAACTAAATTTCCTCTCTCGATTAAAACTGCAGGCCTTTGGCTCTGGCGGCTTCCGCGAAGGCCTTGATGCGCCCATGATATAAAAAACCGCTGCGGTCGAACACCACCCGGCTGATCCCTTTTTCCTTGGCCTTCGCGGCTACGAATTCGCCGAACGTGGCGGCGGCCTTGACATTCCCGGCCACGTGTTTGCCGAAGAGTTTCCTGAACTCCTTGGCCTTGGTCGAAAGACCCAAGAGCGTCTTTTGATCAAAATCGTCAACGATCTGCGCTTCAATATGCTTGAGGCTCGGATGCACGGAAAGCCGCGGGCGCTCCACGGTGCCCTTCACCCTTTTCCGGAGCCTCAGATGCCTTATGATCCGGTTGGAAACGGTCTTGTTTTTTGCTTTCACCCCATCCCCTCTTTCTTTGTTCGAAGAACAAACAAATTCGCCTCCGGCGCATTTGGACGCCGCTTCATACCGTCCTTTTGCCGCCGAAGCGGCGTTGAAAGAGGGGATGGGGTCATTACTTGGTAACCGTTTTGCCGGCTTTTCTGCGGATCACTTCGCCGGCATATTTTATGCCCTTGCCCTTGTAGGGCTCCGCTTCAAAGGCCTTCCGGACCTTGGCCGCAAATTGCCCGACCTTGACCTTATCGATCCCTTTGATGAACACCTGCGTGGGCTTTGGAGCCTCCGCGACAACGCCATCCGGCATGTCGAAGATCACCGGATGCGTGAACCCGAGCAAGAGCTGAAGTTGTTTCCCCTGCACCTGGGCCTTGAAACCCACGCCTTCGATCGAAAGCTCCTTCATATAACCGTTCGTGACCCCGTGGATCATGTTGTAAATAACGCTGCGGGAAGTGCCTTGGAGCGCGCGGTCAAGCTTTAGTTCCGCCGCCGGAGAAACGGTCAGCACATTGTCCTTCACGTCCGCCTTGACGCGCGGGTGGAGATGAAACTGAAGCTTCCCTTTGGGGCCTTCCACGTTCACGACCGCGTGATCGACCGTCACTTTGACGCCCTTCGGGATATCCACGGGTTTTTTACCGATACGCGACATGGGTCACCCCATCCCCTCATTTGCGCTCTGCGCATCGAGGCGACTCCGCTTAAACTTTGTCTGTTTCATTCATTCACCTTTCAATCGACCCATCGCCTCAAAATGAGGGGATGGGGTCACCACACCTTGCAAAGTATTTCGCCGCCCACGTTGCGGCGTTTGGCCTCGTCACCGGTCAGGACCCCCTGCGGCGTCGAAAGGATGCACACGCCCAGGCCATTCAAGACCGTGGGGATATTCTGTTTATTCGTATAAGCACGCAAGCCCGGCTTGGAAACACGGACGATCCTTGCGATCTTACGCACCGGCTCGTTCTCTCTTTTCAGGTAAACCCTCAAGATCCCCTGTTTTTTGTCCTCGATCAGGCGGTAGTCGGAAACGAACCGTTCCTTCTTCAGCACCTTCAGTATCTCGGTGAATAAATAGGAAGCGGGTATGTCCACCCGGTCCTTTTGGGCGCGCGATGCGTTGCGGATCCTGGTCAAGCCGTCCGCGATGGGGTCCGATAATGACATGATGGGTTCCTTATCCTGTATCCTTTTTTACCAGCTTGCCTTGATGACGCCCGGAATTTCGCCTTTCGAAGCGAGCTCCCGGAAGCAGATCCTGCACAGCTTGAATTTCCTGTAATAACCGCGCGTCCTTCCGCACTGCAGGCAACGGTTGTAGCCTTGAGTTTTGAACTTCGGAGGCCGTTGCTGTTTGAGCATCAATGATAATTTAGCCATAATTTTCCTTAAGCGTGCACGGCCTCCTGAGGTTTTGTTTGGGGTTTTTCGGGTGACTTGGCCCGGAACGGCACCCCGAATAAACTCAAGAGCTCATATGATTCTTCCCGCAATTTCGATCCCGAGATCACGATCACAATGTCCATGCCTTGAGCCCGCGTGACACGGTCCGTTTCGACCTCCGGGAAAATTGACTGCTCTTGCAATCCGAAGGAAAAGTTCCCCCCCTCGTCGAAACCGCGGGGATTCAGGCCCCTGAAGTCCCGGATACGCGGAAGCGCCACGCGCGCAAGCCTTTCCAGAAACTCATACATCATCCGTCCGCGAAGCGTCACCCGGCAGCCGATGGGCGAGCCCTCGCGGATCTTGAAATTTGAGATTGCCTTTTTGGCTCGCGTGATCACCGCGTGCTGGCCCGTAATGGCCGTCAAATCCTTTTGAGCCGCTTCGACGATCTTGATGTCTTCGGCGCCCTTGCCCACGCCCATGTTCACGACGATCTTACAGATCCTCGGGACCTGGAGGGCATTTTTGTACCCGAACTTCTTCATAAGCTGCGGAATGATCTCTTTTTTATAATGTGTCTCGAGTGTCGTCACCCCACCACCTCTTTCCTCGTTCGAAGAACAAACAAATTCGCCTCCGGCGTATTTGAACGCCGCTTATCCGAGTTTTTTTGCCGCCGAAGCGGCGTTGAAAGAGGTGGTGGGGTCATGCGAGCACCGCTTCATTCTTGGAAGAGACCCTCTGTTTGGATCCATCCTGCGCCACGAGAGTCCTGATCCGCGTGGGCTTAGAAGACACGGGGTCTATGAGCCCCAGATTCGAGACATGGATCAATGTCTCTTGGCTCGCAATAGCGCCCTGCGGGTTCTTCTGGCTGCGGCGCAAGTGTTTCTTGACCATTTGGATCCCTTCGACAAGCGCGCGGCTCTTCTTCGGATAAACATGGATGACTCTCCCGGTTTTGCCCCTGTCCTTGCCGGCCAACACAAGCACCTTATCGCCTTTTCGGATCCCAAGACCCATTTAAATGACCTCCGGCGCGAGTGAAATGATCTTCATGAATCCTTTGTCGCGAAGTTCTCTCGGCACGGGCCCGAAAATGCGGGTGCCGCGCGGGTTTTTCTGGGCGTCAATAATGACGAGCGCATTCGAATCAAACCGCAACGACGAACCGTCGGAACGGCGGATCCTATTTTTTGTCCGCACCACCACGCCCTTCACCACTTCTCCCTGTTTGATCTGCCCGTCGGGCGTCGCTTCTTTGATATTCGCGCTGATGATGTCGCCCACCTCGGCGATCATGCGACCCGACCGGCCGACCACCCCGATGCACGACGCTTTTTTGGCGCCCGTGTTGTCCGCGACTTCCAAAAGAGTTCTCATCCTTATCATGACGGGCTCAAGGGGTCGACGATGTCATGGGTGGACTTCAGGAACCCATGGCCCAGTATTTCGACAAGCCTCCAGCGCTTTTCCTTGGAAAGCGGCCGGGTCTCCACGATCCTCACGCGGTCGCCCACTTGGGCTTGGTTCTTCTCATCATGCACCTTGAATTTTTTGGCCATTTCGATGACCTTGCCGTACTTGGGGTGTCTGGCCTTCCGGCGTATCTGCACGACGATCGTCTTCTGCATTCTATTGCTCAAAACGATCCCCGTCCTTTCTTTTACGCCGCGTTTTTCCCTCGTAGTTTCAGGCATGCGGGGCCTCTTTTAATATTGTGTTGATCCGCGCGATCTGGCGCCGCGTATTCCTGAAGTGATGCGGCTTGTCGAGCTGGCCCACGAGCTTTTTATGGTTCAATTCGAAAAGCTCTTTCTCCAAGCCCGTCTTCTTCTGGCGGAGTTCCGCCGCGCTTAAACCCCTCAGTTCTTTGACTTTCATGTTTCCATCCCCAAAAGCCCTTTTCTCGAAACAAAACGGGTGCGGAACGGGATCTTGAAGGCTGCCAACCGCATCGCGTCCCTGGCCAGGTCCTCCGGCACCCCTTCCACTTCGAACAAGATCCTGCCCTTCTTCACGACCGCCACCCAGGACTCGACCATGCCTTTGCCTTTTCCCATACGGGTCTCGGCCGGTTTTTTTGTCACCGGTTTGTCGGGAAAAATGCGGATATAGACTTTCCCGTTGCCGACGCTTCTCGATATCGCCACGCGGGCGGCCTCGATCTGTTTATGCGTGAACCAGCCGTTGCCCAGGACCTGGAGGCCGTATTCACCGAAGCTGAGTTCATTACCGCTGTGGGCATAGCCTTTTCTCCGGCCGCGCTGCGTCTTGCGGTATTTGACCCTCTTAGGCATCAACGGCATGACTGCCCTCCACCGATTCTTTGACCGCTTCCGCCTTCTTTTCAGGCCTTAAAGCCTCGCGCTTGATGATCTCGCCTTTATAGATCAAAACTTTCACGCCGATCTTGCCATAGGTGGTCAGGGCTTCTGAAAAGCCGTAGTCAATATCGGCCCTCAGCGTATGGAGAGGCACTTTGCCTTCCAGATAGCCCTCGGCGCGCGCGATTTCGGAACCGGCGAGTCTTCCCTTGGTCTGTATCTTAATGCCCTTGGCACCGCTGTCAAACGCTTGCTGGATCGCCTTTTTCATCGCCCGGCGGAACGCGATCCTTTTCTCAAGCTGCAGCGCGATGTTGTCGGCCACAAGCTTCGCGTTCACCGAGGGGTTCTTGACTTCCTTGATATTGATATGGACTTCCTTGTTGCCGGTCATCGTTTGCAGGTCCTCGCGGAGCCTGTCGATGTCGGCGCCCTTTCTTCCGATGATCACGCCCGGCCGCGCCGTGTGAATGTTGACGCGGATCTTATCGCTGGCTCTCTCGATGTCCACCGCCGCGATCGCGGCTTGCAGGAATGTCTTAAACACGTGCTTTCTGATCATCAGATCCTCATGGAGAAAGCGCGAGAAATCCTTCTTACCGGCATACCAGCGCGAGCTCCAGGTGCGGATGAAACCTAAACGTAAACCTATCGGGTGGACTTTTTGGCCCATTACCCCACCGCCTCATTTGCGCTCCGCGCCGACGCGCTGTGCGCGTCGAGGCGTGCTATTGTTAACTTGTCTATTTTTTCCATATGTCTCACTTTAACCCCCCCCCCGCCTCAAAATGAGGGGGTGGGGTTATTTGGCTCCCACTAGCTTTTTCTTGCCTGACTCTTTTTTGGAGGAAACAGGCGTTGCAGCTGAGCGCCCCGCCTTCGTGAATTTCGGCGGCAGCGCGTCCGTTACGTTTTTATTCCTTAGATCCAACTCAATATAAATATGGCTCGTTCGCTTACGGATCACGCCGGCGCGGCCCATGCTCATCGCGCGGAAGCGCTTCATGACCGGCCCTCCGTCCGCTAGGGCGCACGATATGAAAAGATCCTTGGCTTCTATCTGTGAGTTCCGTTTGGCGGCATCCACCGCCTGATCCAAAAGCTTCTTGATGAGGTCTCCCGCACGGCGCGGGGAGCCGCTCAGGATCGCCCGGGCCGCGAGCACATTCTTTCTGCGGACCAGGTCGATCACGTAACGGACCTTTCGAGGCGATATCCTCACAAATTTTGCCGAAGCCTTGGCGATCATGTTAAGTAAGCTCCGCCGATTGTTTCGTGATCCCGCCGTGCCTTCTGAACGTGCGCGTCGCGGAAAACTCCCCGAGCTTGTGGCCCACCATATTTTCCGTGATGAATACCGGCAAAAACGCCCTGCCGTTATGGATCATCATCGTCAGTCCCACGAAATCCGGCGTTACGGTGGAGCGGCGGGACCAGGTCTTGATAGGCTTGCGCTCGCGCTGCTTCTGCATCGCGGCCACTTTCTTCAGCAATTTTTCGTCCACAAAAGGACCTTTGCGGATGGATCTGCTCATCTTGGCCTTTCAGTCACAATAGACCTCCAACTTGGTTTTTTCTTCCTACGGGTCTTGAAACCTTTCGCCAACTGGCCGCTGCGGGAGGTCGGATGACGGCCGCCCGAAGATTTTCCTTCGCCGCCGCCCATCGGATGGTCGACGGGATTCTTCGCCACGGCGCGCGAGGCGGGTCTCCGGCCCAGCCAACGATGACGTCCCGCCTTGCCCATCGACTCGTTCTCATGATCGATATTCCCGATCTGGCCGATCGTCGCGAAGCAGTCCACCGGCACCTTTCGGATCTCGCCGGAGGGAAGTTTTAGGTTCGCGTAGCCGGCTTCCTTGGCCATCAAGATCGCATAACCGCCGGCGGAGCGGACCATCTGCCCGCCCCGGTTCTTCTCGATCTCAATGTTGTGGACCTGCGCGCCCAAAGGAATATCGGCCAGAGGCAGCGCATTGCCCGGCTGAATCTCCGAGCCGGGGCCGTTCGAAACGGTGGCTCCCACGGTCAGACCTACGGGCGCCAGGATGTATCTTTTTTCCTTGTCCGCGTACTCGATGAGCGCGATGCGCGCGGAGCGGTTCGGGTCGTACTCTATCGAGACCACCTGAGCCGTCACACCCATCTTGTCTCTTTTAAAATCAATGAGCCTGTAGTTCTGCTTGTGCCCGCCGCCACGGCGACGGGAGGTCATCCGGCCGTAGGAATTCCGGCCGCCGCTCTTCCTCAGAGGCTCGATCAACGTCTTCTCGGGCTTCTTGTTCTTCGGCTGGATCTCGGAAAAATCGGAGATCACCGTCCATCGAAGCGACGGCGTCGTAGGTTTAAAAAATTTATTTCCCATGACTTGAGTCCTTTAAGCCAGGTCGATCTTCTGGCCCTCTTTTAAGGTCACGACCGCTTTTTTCCACTCCGGCGTTTTTCCGAGCGCCTGACGCACTCTTTTGAGCTTGCCGGGGACTATTTGCGTATTCACGCACTCCACTTTTACTTTGTAAATATCCTCCACGGCCTTTTTGATCTGGATCTTGTTCACGTGCTTGGCCACCGAAAACAGGTACTGGTTGTTTTTCTCGGCCTGCAAAACGCCCTTCTCGGTCCGGAGAAGATTTTTCAAAATTACGTAAGACTCGCTCACCCCATCCCCTCTTTTCTTTCGCCGCAACAGTTCATGCGACCCCGACCTCCAAAGGAGGCGGACACATAAATCCTTCGGATTTAAAAAGAGGGGATGGGGTCATGACTTGAGCCTCTTCAAGAGCCCCGAATAAGCGTTCTTGGTGATCACACACTCCTTGTGGGCCACCACATCCAGCACATTCACCTCTTGGGCGGTCTTGATCCCCACCCCGGGGATATTGCGGGAGCTGAGCTCCAAATTCCGGCTTCTTTGTTCGACCATGAAAAGAGGCTTCTCCCACTTGAACGTGTCCAATATTCCCGCCACGATCTTTGTCTTTGGCTCCCGGATATCGAGATCCTTGACGAAATAAAGCTTGCCGTTCAATGCCTTGTCCTTGATCCCCTCCACGACGGCCCTTCTTCTCATTTGCGAAGGGATCGCATAGGAGTAATCCCTGGGGCTCGGGCCGAATGTAACACCGCCGCCTCTCCAGATCGGAGAACGCCGCGAACCATGGCGCGCCTGGCCCGTGCCTTTCTGCTTCCACGGCTTTTTGCCTCCGCCGCGCACATGCCCGCGGTCCTTCGTAGAGGCGGTGCCTTCCCGTTGACCGGCCTGGTACATCAATACCGCCTGGTACACCACGGCCTGATGGACCGGCTGTTCGGTGAATAGCGGATCCAGTGTCAGAGATTCCACCGCCTTGCCCTCGAGGTCGTAGACCGAGAGCGCCCCCCTGATCTTCAGCTCCTGCGTGCCCTGCTTTCGAGAGCTTGAGGCATGAAATTCGGTTTTTTTGATCTTGGCGGTTTTCTTGGAAGCGGCCTTCTCGGCCTTTTTCTTCGCATGGGCCGGTGCGTGCCCTCTCACGCTTTTTGATTTAACAGCCCTTTTTATTTTTTTATCAGTCATAATTAAAAACCTTTTTTATTTCTTTATCGGCTCCACGGCCTTCTTCGCGCCCTTGGCCAGCGGGTCCTTCTTCTCAAACTGCTTCTGCACGACCTTCCGTTTCACGCCATCCGGCATTTTGAGAGACTTGCGGATGAATACGAGCGAATTTTCGGTGCCGGGCACGGCACCTTTCACAAGCATCAAATTCCTTTCTACCTCCACTTTTAAAACTTCCAGATTCTGGACACTTTTTTTGACGTTGCCCATGCGGCCGGGCATGTGATGCCCGGGCCATGTGCGTGAAGGGAACGAGCTGGCGCCGGCGGAGCCGATACGCCGATGGAACATCGAGCCGTGTGAACCCGGGCCCCCTCTCCAGTGCCAGCGCTTCATGCCGCCCGCAAAACCCTTTCCGATCGAAGTACCCTGCACGTCCACAACATCTCCGGCCTTAAATACATCCACCTTGATCTCATGGCCGAGCTCATAAGTCTCCTGCGGTTCGAGACGCACCTCTTTCAAATTCTTCTTAAGCGGCAGTTTGCTCTTGGCGAAAAACGCCTTGAGCGGCTTCGTCAGATGTCTTTCTTTCACATCCCCGTAGCCGATCTGAACGGCCTTGTAGCCGTGCTTCTCGACATTTCGAAGCGCCGTGACCACGCAAGGCCCCGCTTCAAGCGCCGTAGCCGAGAGCCGCTCGCCTTCCGCGCTTATGAACTGCGTCATCCCGATCTTTTTTCCCAATAGTGCTAGCATACCCAACCTCGGATCCTTCGTCGGCGCTTGGGCGCCTCCTCAGGATAAATTCGCGCGGCGGACTTGACGTCGCTCCGCTCCGTAAGTCCGGCGCTCATTTAATCTCCACGTCCACGCCGGCCGGCAGATCCAGTTTTCTCAAAGCGTCGATCGTCTTAGACGTCGGGTTCAGTATATCCAAAAGTCTCTTATGTGTTTTGATGAAAAATTGCTCCCTCGATTTTTTATCGATCACGGGGGACCGGTTGACCACATAAAGCTCGCAATCCGTGGGAAGCGGGATCGGCCCGGAAACTTTGGCGCCCGTGCGTTTGGCCGTATCCACGATCTCAAGCGCCGATTGGTCCAGCACCCGGTGGTCGTATGCTTTGAGGCGTATCCTGATCTTTTGCTGTTCAGCCGCCGCCATTTTTAATCCAAGATCTCCGAGATGACCCCGGCGCCGACCGTGTGGCCGCCTTCGCGGATGGCGAACCGAAGTTCCTTCTCCATGGCGATCGGGGTGATAAGCTCGGCGGTCACGGTCACCGTGTCGCCGGGCATGACCATCTCCACGTCCTTAGGCAACTGTATGACTCCCGTGACGTCGGTGGTCCTAAAGTAAAACTGGGGTTTGTAGCCGTTGAAGAAGGCGGTGTGCCGCCCCCCTTCCTCTTTGGTTAAAATGTAGACCTCGCCCTTGAATTTCTTGTGGGGGGTGATGGAGCCGGGTTTGGAGAGGACCTGGCCGCGTTCCAGCATGTTCTTCTCAACGCCCCGAAGGAGCAGGCCCACGTTGTCTCCGGCCTGGCCTTCGTCTAAAAGCTTCCGGAACATCTCGATGCCGGTGACGACACTTTTCTTGGTGGCTTGGATGCCGACGATCTCTATTTCATCGCCGACCTTGCAGAGGCCGCGCTCGATCCTTCCTGTGCCCACGGTTCCCCGGCCTGTGATCGAGAAGACGTCTTCGATGGGCATGAGGAAGGGTTTTTCCACCTCTCGCTTGGGAGTGGGGACGTAGGTGTCCACCGCTTCCATGAGGTCTAAGATGCACTTGGACTTCTGGGGATCGGTGGGGTTGTTCAAGGCTTCGAGGGCTGAGCCACGAACGATGGGGACCTTGCCCCCCGGGAACTGGTATTTGGTGAGAAGTTCCCTGACTTCCATTTCCACAAGGTCCAGGAGTTCTTTGTCGTCGACGACGTCGCATTTATTGAGGAAGACGACGATGGCCGGGACGCCGACTTGGCGGGCTAAGAGGATGTGCTCTCTTGTCTGAGGCATGGGGCCGTCGGCGGCTGAGACGACGAGGATCGCTCCATCCATCTGGGCAGCGCCCGTGATCATGTTCTTGATGTAGTCGGCATGGCCCGGGCAGTCGACGTGGGCGTAGTGACGCTTCTGGGTCTGGTATTCCACGTGGGAGACGGCGATCGTAATACCCCTTTCTCTTTCCTCGGGGGCGTTGTCAATGGTGTCGAATGCTCTTGCCTCGCAGAGGCCCTTCTTGGCCAGCACCATCGTGATGGCGGCCGTCAGGGTCGTCTTGCCGTGGTCCACGTGGCCGATCGTGCCGATATTCACGTGAGGTTTAGTGCGTTCGAATTTTTCTTTGGACATGAATGCTCCTTTTAAAGTTCTATTTTATCTTCGCCGGGCGGCTGCCGCTCCGGGTTCAGGGGTCGCTGCTTTTACAATTTTTTCCGAGATCGCCTTAGGCACTTCCGCATAATACGAAGGCTCCATGATGAACGTCGCACGACCCTGCGAAAGACTGCGGCTGGCCGTGGCGTAGCCGAACATTTCGGATAAAGGCACAAAACCGCGGATGGCCTTGACCATGCCTTTTTGCGTCATCGATTCGATCTTGCAGCGACGGGAGCTTAGATCGCCGATCACGTCGCCCATGTACTCCTCGGGCGTCGTCACTTCAATGCTCATGATGGGCTCTAAGAGGATCGCGCCACCCTGTCTCATGCCGTCACGGAACGCGTACGCGGCCGCGAGCTTGAACGCGAGCTCCGAGGAGTCCACCACGTGAAAAGAACCGTCGACGAGCTCCACGGAAATATCGACCGCCGGGTATCCTGCCAGCGCCCCGGACTGGGAGGCCTCCATCACACCATTTTTAACGGCCGGGATGTATTCTCTCGGAATGGTGCCGCCGACGATCTTGCTTTCAAATTGCACGCCCGATCCGCGCTCGCCGGGCTTCATGATCACCACGACATGGCCGTACTGGCCCCGGCCGCCGGACTGTTGAATGTGCTTGCCCACCACCTCCACCTGCTTCGTGATGGTCTCTTTGAACGCCACCTGCGGCTTGCCTACATTGGCCTCGACTTTAAATTCCCTTTTCATGCGGTCGACGATGATCTCAAGATGGAGCTCGCCCATGCCGCTGATGATCGTCTCGCCGGTTTCCTTGTCATAGTGCACGCGAAGCGTGGGGTCTTCTTCTTTGAGGCGGCCGAGCGCCATGCCCATCTTTTCTTGGTCGACCTTCGTCGCGGCTTCAATCGCCAGATCCACCACCGGGTCCGGAAACTGCATTCTTTCTAAAATGATCGGGTTCTTTGGGTCGCAGATCGAATCGCCGGTCTCGGTTTTCTTGAAACCCACCACCGCGCCGATATCCCCGGCCACGATCTCATCCACGATCTCCTGTTTGTTGGCGTGCATGCGGACGAGCTTTCCGATGCGTTCCTGCTCGTTCTTGCTGGCATTGTAGACATAAGTGCCGGACGTGATCCTGCCGGAATAAACGCGCACGAACGTAAGTTTTCCCACGAAAGGGTCGGTGGCGATCTTGAACGCAAGCGCCGCCAGAGGAGCGCTGTCCTCCGGTTTACGGGCGAGCTCTGCGCCGGAATCTGGGTCTGTCCCGTGGACCGGCGGAAGGTCAAGCGGCGAAGGCAGGTAATCCACCACCGCGTCCAGCATGAGCTGCACGCCCTTATTTTTGAAGGAGCTTCCGCAAATAACCGGCACAAACGAATTCGAGATAGTCGAGCGTCGGAGCGCGGCCATAAGCTCGGCCGTGGATATAGCCGCTCCGTTGATGAATTTCTCCATCAGCGCGTTGTCCACTTCGGAAACTTTTTCGATAAGCTCGGCGCGGGCGGCTTCTGCCGCCTTCCTATATTCTGCAGGTATTTCAATGACCTCGTAGTGGCTTCCCAGGTCCTCGCTGTGATAGATCTTCGCGTTCATTTCCACAAGGTCGATCTGACCCATGAATTTTTCTTCCGAGCCCAGCGGCAGTTGGATCGGCGCGGTGGAAGGCGTAAGCCTCTCGCGGATCTGCGCCACGACCGTCGGGAAATCGGCGCCGGTGCGGTCCATCTTATTGACGTAGCAGACCCTCGGGACATGGTACCGGTCCGCCTGTCGCCACACCGTCTCCGACTGGGGTTCCACCCCGCCCACCGCGCAGAACACGATCACGGCGCCGTCCAATACTTTAAGCGATCGCTCGACCTCCACCGTAAAATCCACGTGGCCGGGCGTGTCGATCAAATTCATGCGGTGGTCTTTCCAAAAGCAGGTCGTCGCGGCCGAGGTGATCGTGATGCCGCGCTCCTGCTCCTGCGGCATCCAGTCCATGGTCGCGGTGCCCTCATGGACTTCACCCATGCGGTGCACCTTGCCGGTATAGTACAGCACGCGCTCGCTCGTCGTCGTCTTACCGGCGTCGATATGCGCTGCGATTCCGAAATTTCTGGTTTTGTCTAATGGGTAACTATTGGCCATAAAAGTTTTACTACCATCGGAAGTGGCTGAACGCGCGGTTCGCCTCAGCCATCTTATGAATTTCTTCCTTTTTTTTCACGGAGACCCCCGTGCCGTTGTACGAATCCAGAATCTCCTGCGCCAGGCGCTCCTGCATCGGGCGGCCCTTGCGGCCGCGCGCCGCGTTCCGGATCCAGCGCAGGGCGAGAGACACGCCGCGCTCGCCCCGGACCTCCACCGGAATTTGGTAAGTCGCACCGCCCACACGACGTGATTTGAGCTCCAAAAGCGGACGTACGTTGTCGATCGCCTTGTTCAAAACTTCGATCACATCGGTTTTTTGGGTCTTCTGAGCCACGATGTCGAGCGCCCCATACACGATGCGCTCCCCGTTCCACTTCTTGCCTTCCAGCATGACCATATTCACAAAACGGGAGACCGTTTTGTTGTTGAATTTCGGGTCCGGGGTGACTTCTCTTTTATCCGCTCTTCTTCGTCTCACCCCATCCCCTCTTTCTTTGTTCGAAGAACAAACAAATTCGCTTCCGGCGTATTTGAACGCCGCTTCATACGGTCCTTTTGCCGCCGAAGCGGCGTGGAAAGAGGGGATGGGGTCATTTCTTCGCAGCCGCTTTAGCGGCCTCCTGTTGCTTCGGGGCCTTCGCTCCGTACTTGGAGCGGGACCTTCTGCGGTCCGTCACGCCCGCCGTATCGAGCGTGCCTCTCACAATGTGGTAACGAACACCCGGCAGATCCTTCACGCGGCCGCCGCGGATCGTCACGATCGAATGCTCCTGAAGATTGTGGCCCACACCGGGAATATACGCGGTCACTTCCATGCCGTTGGTCAATCGGACCCTGGCTACTTTTCTTAAGGCCGAATTGGGCTTTTTCGGCGTCTGCGTTTTGACCTGAAGGCACACCCCGCGCTTTTGCGGAGAGCCTTTCAGGGCGGGAGATTTTGTCTTGGCCCTGATCTCCTCCCGGCCCAGCCGGATCAATTGGTTAATGGTCGGCATTTCTAGTTCTTTTCTCCCGCTATAACTTCACTGGTTTCAGCAGGTTCGGAGCCTTTGCTCTTCTTGAATTCCTCCTCCACGTGCTTGACTATTTCCACTCGGCGCTGACCCGCAAAACCGGTTCCCGCCGGAATAAGGTGCCCCATAATAACGTTTTCCTTCAGGCCAAGCAAGTAATCTTTTCGCCCTGCGGCCGCCGCATCCGTGAGAACCCGCGTGGTCTCCTGAAAGCTCGCCGCCGAGATGAAACTATCGGTGCTTAAAGACGCCCGGGTGATGCCCAAGAGGATCGGCTCGGCCTTCGCCGGCTCCTTTTTGGACTTCTGGATGCGCTCGTTCTCTTCCTGAAGCTTCCAGCGGTCCACCTGCATGCCCACCAGGAAATCGGTGTCTCCGGAATCATTGACCCGGACTTTCTGAAGCATCTGGCGCACGATCACTTCGATATGTTTGTCGTTGATGCTCACACCCTGCAAACGGTAAACTTCCTGGACCTCATTCACCAGGTACTCCTGTAGTTTTCTTTCACCGCTGATCTTCAGGATGTCCTGCGGAACCACGGGGCCGTCCACAAGCTGCTGCCCCGCGTACACATAGTCGCTCTTGTACACGTTCAAGTGCTTGCCGTGCGGGATCAGATACTCTTTCTTCATGCCGGTGGAGCTTTTTATGACCACGCGGCGATGGCCTTTTTTGGCTTCGCCGAATTCCACGACGCCGTCAATTTCCGAAATGATCGCCGGGTCTTTCGGACGACGCGCCTCAAAAAGCTCGGCCACGCGCGGAAGGCCGCCCGTGATATCCTTGGTTTTCGTGATTTTTCGCGGCGTCTTTCCGATGAGGTCCCCGGCGTGCACTTTTTCCCCGTCGTCCACGATGATGTGCGCGTTCGTCGGGATCGGATAGATCGCGAGCACGTCTTTTTTCGAATCCATGATCAGAATCTGAGGATGGTGTTCCCCGCGGTGCTCGGTGATGACCCGTTCCACGTTGCCGGTTGCCATATCCACCTGCTTGTGCATCGTGACCTCTTCGATGATGTCCTCGTACTTGACGGTTCCCTCGACCTCGGTAAAGATCGACGAGGTGTAAGGATCCCATTCGATAAACAGCTGGGATTTCTGCACTTTCCCCCCGTCGGCGACTTTCAGATAGCCGCCATGCGGCACCGCGTGCCGTTCCAGCTCGCGGCCGGAATCGTCATGGATCGAAACCTGCCCGTTGCGGTTCAAGATGACGAAAGTTCCGTTCTTGACCTCGACGGTTTTTAGGGCGTGATATTTCATGAGGCCTGAATTCTTGGCTTTGATGGAGGATTCAGCCACGACACGGCTTGCCGTGCCGCCGATATGGAAGGTTCTCATCGTCAGTTGCGTGCCCGGTTCGCCGATGGACTGCGCGGCGATGATGCCCACCGCTTCCCCAAGCTCCACCACCCGGCCCGTGGCTAGATTCCGGCCGTAGCACTTCGCGCAAACGCCGCGCCTGGCTTCGCAGGTCAGCACCGAGCGGATCTTGATCTTGTCAACGCCCGACTCCTCTATATCCTTTGCCATCTCTTCGGTGATCTCTTGGCCGGCTTCCACGATCGTCTTGTCCGTTACGACATCTACGATATTGTCGAGCGCCACACGGCCGACGATCCGTTCGCGCAAGGACACCACGATCTCATCTCCCTCAATGATCGCTTCGACAAAGATGCCCTTCACGGTGCCGCAGTCTTCCACATTGATGATCACATCCTGCGCCACGTCCACGAGGCGCCGCGTCAGGTATCCCGAATCGGCGGTTTTAAGCGCCGTGTCGGCCAGACCTTTCCGCGCGCCGTGCGTGGATATGAAATACTCGAGCATCGTGAGGCCTTCGCGGAAATTGGCCTTGATCGGGCTTTCAATGATCTCGCCGGAAGGCTTCGCCATCAGGCCGCGCATTCCCGCCAACTGCCTGATCTGCTGCTTGGAGCCGCGCGCGCCCGAGTCGGCCATCATAAAAATGGGATTGAATACATCCAGTTCCGAAAAGACGCCGTCAGCCACATCATCGGTGGTTTGTGTCCAAATATCGATGATGTTGTTGTAGCGCTCGCCTTCCGTAATGATGCCCCGGCGGTACTGATCGTCGATCTTGGCGACCTTCTCCTGCGCTCGCTCAATATAAACGCTCTTTTTCGCCGGGATCTTAAGGTCATTCACGGAGATCGACAAGCCCGCGAGCGTCGCGTACTCGAAACCGAGGTCTTTCATGTCATCCAGAAGCTGGATCGTGCGGTGGTGGCCCGCGCGCTTATAGGCGTCGGCGATCACCTTGTTCAAAGTGGATTTCGTCAATAGCTGATTGCAGTACGGCACGTTTTCGGGAAGGATCTGGTTGAAGATCACGCGACCCACGGTCGTTTCCACGAGCGCCCCTTTCACCATCACCTTGATCTTCGCATGGAGCGCCGCTTCGCGGTCGGCATGCGCCAGGATCACCTCTTCCGGCCCGCAGAAGATGCCGCCTTCGCCTTTCAGGCCTTTGCGTTCTTTCGAAAGATAATAACAGCCCAGCACGATGTCCTGGCTCGGCGTCGCGATTGGCCGGCCGTCGGCGGGCGAGAAGATATTATTCACGGCCAGCAACAAGATCCGACATTCGATCTGCGCCTCGAGCGAAAGCGGAACGTGCACGGCCATCTGGTCGCCGTCAAAGTCCGCGTTGAACGCCGCGCACACCAAAGGATGAATGCGGATCGCCTTGCCCTCCACGAGCACCGGTTCGAACGCCTGAATGCCCAAACGGTGCAGCGTCGGCGCGCGGTTCAGCATGACCGGGTGGTTCTTGATCACTTCTTCCAAAATGTCCCAGACCTCCAGCCGTTCTTTTTCCACCATGCGTTTCGCGCTCTTGATCGTGTGCACAAACCCGCGCTCCCGCAGCTTCTTGATGATGAACGGTTCGAAGAGCTCCAGCGCCATCTTCTTCGGCAGTCCGCATTGATGGAGCTTGAGCTCCGGCCCCACCACGATCACCGAACGGCCTGAGTAATCAACTCTTTTTCCAAGCAGGTTCTGCCGGAAACGCCCCTGCTTTCCTTTCAACATGTCGGCCAGGCTCTTCAAAGGCCGGTTGCCGGAACCCAGCACCGGGCGCCCATGACGGCCGTTGTCAAAAAGCGCGTCCACCGCCTCCTGCAGCATTCTTTTCTCGTTGCGGACGATCACCTCCGGCGCGCGGAGCTCCAACAGCTTTTTCAAGCGGTTGTTCCGGTTGATGACACGCCGGTACAGGTCGTTCAGATCGCTCGTGGCGAAGCGCCCCCCGTCGAGGGGGACCAGGGGCCTCAGGTCCGGCGGGATCACAGGCACCGATTCCAGGACCATCCATTCGGGGTCATTGCCCGACTTCCGATAGGTTTCCACGATCCTTAAATTTTTAACTATTTTCTTCTGGGTCGCTTCGCTTTTGGCTTCTTTAAGTTCCGCGTGAAGCTTTGTCTCTAGTTTCTCGAGATTCACTTCCTTCAAGAGATCCCTGACGGCCTCGGCGCCCATCTTCGCCACAAACTTGTGTCCGTAATTTTCGACCATCTGCTGGTATTTGTCCTCGGACAAAAGGTCGCCCTTCTTGAGCGGCGTATCGCCCGGATCGATCACGATGTATTCTTCATAATAGATGATACGCTCAAGCTCCCTTAAATTGAGCTCCAAAACCGCGCCGATGCGCGAAGGCACCGCTTTAAAGAACCAGATGTGCGTGACGGGCGCCGCCAGGTCAATATGGCCCATGCGCTCGCGGCGAACCTTCGAGAGGGTCACTTCCACACCGCAACGGTCGCAGATGATGCCCTTGTGCTTGATCCGCTTGTACTTTCCGCAGTTGCATTCCCAATCGCGCGTCGGCCCGAAGATCTTCTCGCAGAAAAGGCCGTCTTTTTCAGGCTTGAAGGTGCGGTAATTGATGGTCTCGGGTTTTTTGACCTCTCCCCGCGACCAGGAACGGATCTCTTCGGGTGAAGCGATCTTGATGGAGATATAATCGAAATTCGGCGCCACGTACTCTTTGTGGCCGTTCCCAGACCCGTTATTCACTTTGCACCTCTTCCTTTTCCTTTTCGGTCTTGCGCTCCGTACGGATATCAAGCGCCAAGGACTGGATTTCTTTAAGAAGCACGTTGAATGACTCCGGCGTGTCGGCCTGCAGCGCGTTCTCGCCTTTCACGATGGATTCATACATCCGCGTGCGGCCCTGCACGTCGTCGCTCTTGACCGTCAGAAGCTCCTGAAGCGTGTAGGCCGCGCCGTACGCTTCAAGCGCCCACACTTCCATTTCCCCGAATCTCTGCCCGCCGAACTGCGCCTTACCGCCAAGCGGCTGCTGCGTGACCAGGGAATAAGGCCCGATGGCTCGGGCGTGGATCTTATCGTCGACGAGGTGAGCCAATTTCATCATGTAAATGTATCCGACCGTCACCTCCTGGTCAAAGCGATGGCCCGTGCGGCCGTCGCGTAAAACCACTTTGCCCGATTCGGGGAGTCCGGCCTTTTTGATCTCCTGCCGGATCTCGGTTTCGGATGCACCGTCAAAAACCGGCGTGGAAACTTGGATCCCGAGGATCTTCGCGGCCCAGCCGAGGTGAGTTTCCAGGATCTGGCCGACATTCATACGCGAAGGGACCCCCAGCGGATTCAACACGATCTCCACGGGAGTGCCGTCCTCCAGCATCGGCATATCCTCCTGGCGCATGATCTTGGCAATGATACCTTTATTCCCGTGGCGGCCGGCCATCTTATCGCCGACGGAGATCTTCCGCTTGTGCGCCACCAGCACCTTGACCCGCTTCAGGACACCCGGAGGCAGCTCGTCCCCGCGCTTGATCTTGTCGATCTCGCGGTCCTCTTCGTAACGAAGCTCATCGAGCTGATCGTCCATGAGACGGCAGATGCGGCGCACGGATTCTTCGACCTCCCCTTCGTCCTCAAGTTTAATGCTCTCGACATCCGCTTTCCTGAGCCTGCCAACGTCGGATTTCTTGATCGTGCGGCCGCGCGCCATCAGCGTCGCGCCCGTCTCAATGTCCAGCAAGTTCGCGGCAAGCGTTTTTCCGGCCAAAAGATTCATGAGCTTCTGCAGCTTGTCTTTCTCGAGCTGTTCGATCTGCGATCCAAAAAGCTCTTTGATCGCCTCAATGGTCTTCAGATCCTTGGCCTTAGCCTCCTTGGACTTGGCCTCCTGGCCCTTCCTCGAAAAAACCTTGGTCTCAATGATAACGCCTTCCACACCCGGAGGGACCGTGAGGGACGCGTCCCTCACATCTCCGGCTTTTTCGCCGAAGATCGCGCGAAGCAACTTCTCTTCCGGAGAAAGCTCGGTCTCGGATTTCGGTGTCACTTTGCCGACGATAATGTCACCCGGGCCCACTTCGGCGCCGACGCGGACGATACCATCCTCGCCGAGGTCCTTCAGCGCTTCCTCGCCGACATTCGGAATGTCGCGCGTGATCTCTTCCTTCCCGAGACGCGTGTCACGCGACTCGATCTCAAATTCTTCGATGTGAACGGACGTGTACACGTCCTCGTAGACGAGTTTTTCGCTGATCAGGATCGCGTCCTCGAAGTTGTAGCCGCGCCAGGGCATAAAAGCGACGAGCACATTACGTCCTAGCGCCAATTCCCCGTTCTGCGTCGCCGCGCCGTCGGCAATCACCTGGCCCACCCGTATTTTGTCGCCCAACTCCACGATCGGGCGCTGGTTGATGGCGGTGCTGGCGTTGGATCTTTTAAATTTTCTTAAGGCGTAATGCTGCCCACTCACGACGATCTCATCCCCCTGCACAGCCGTCACCTTCCCCTCTTCCTTCGCGATCACCACGGCCCCCGAATCCCGGGCGATCTTATGCTCCATCCCGGTGCCCACGAGCGGCGCTTCCGTGACCAAAAGCGGAACCGCCTGGCGCTGCATATTCGAGCCCATGAGGGCCCGGTTGGCGTCATCGTGCTCCAGAAAAGGAATGAGTCCCGCGGCCACGCTCACGAGCTGCCTCGGCGAGACATCCATGAAATCAATGTCCTTAGGACTGGATATCGGGAAATCACCTTTGCACCGGCAAGCCACTTTTGATTCCGCGAAATAACCGTTCTTGTCGAGCCTCGCGTTGGCCTGCGCAATTGTGTACTGGTCTTCCAGATCCGCCGAAAGATACAGGATCTTATCGGTGACACGGCCATTTTCAACTTTGCGGTAGGGCGTCTCGATGAATCCGTATTCATTCACACGCGCGTGAGCGCTTAAGGAAGCGATGAGGCCGATGTTCGGGCCTTCCGGCGTCTCGATCGGGCAGATGCGCCCGTAGTGAGAATGGTGCACGTCACGGACTTCGAATCCGGCCCGCTCGCGGGAAAGGCCTCCCGGCCCCAATGCGGAAAGACGCCTCTTGTGCGTCATCTCGGCCAGCGGATTCGTCTGGTCCATGAACTGCGAAAGCTGGCTTCGACCGAAGAAATCGCGCAGCACGCTTGAAACAAGTTTTGAATTGATCAGATTGTGGGGCATCATGTTGTCGATCTCGTAAATGCCCATACGCTCCTTCGCGGAACGCTCGAGTCTGGCCAGGCCGATCCTGAACTGCGCCTGCAAAAGCTCCGACACCGTGCGCACGCGGCGATTGCCCAAGTGATCGATATCGTCCGTGTCCATATCGCCGTTTTTGACGGCCAAAAGGCGCTTGATCACGGCGACCAAGGCCTCTCCGTTCAGGGTTCTCTCTTCCAAACGCGTCTTGAGCCCCAGCTTCCGGTTCATGACAAATCGGCCGACGGCGCCCAGGTCATAGCGCTTCGGGTCAAAGAACATGCGCTCGACCATGTTCTTTGCGCTTTCAACGGTCGGGGGGTCGCCGGGCCTTAACTTCCTATAAATATCGACATACGCCTCTTCGATGGATTTGGTGTGGTCTTTCTTGAGGGTCGTGACAATCTCCGGCACCTGGGTTCTCGTGATCACGATCGATCGGATGCCGGCGGCCGACATTTTCGTGATAAGCTCCCGCGTAAGCGTCGTTCCTTTTTCCGCAAGGATCGCCTTCGTTTCGGGGTCGAGAACGTCCTGCGCCAGGTCGTGGCCGATAAGATTTTTGGGGTTGTAGCGGTTGATCGACTCGATCTTGTCGATCCCGCAGAAAGCCTTGATGATCTCTTCATCACTCTTGTATCCGAATGTCCTCAAGAGCGTAGTCGCGAGGATCTTCTTTTTACGGTCGATGTATGCGTAGAGGATATCGTTGATGTCAAATTCAAACTCGAGCCAAACGCCGCGATGAGGGATCATGCGGGCGGAAAAAAGCATCTTGCCGTTCGGGTGAAGCGACTTTTCATAGGAAACGCCGGGCGAGCGGTGAAGCTGGCTCACAATGACCCGCTCATCGCCGTTGATGATGAACGTGCCGTTCTCGGTCATGAGCGGCAGGTCCCCCATGTATATTTCCTGCTCCTTGGTCTCTTTGACGCTCTTCAGGCGTACCGTGATCTTGAGCGGAGCGCAGTAGGTCATGCTCTTTTTCTGGCATTCCTCTATCGTGTATTTGGGTTTACCGACACTGTAGGAGAGGTACTCGAGCTTGTGGGCGGCGTCGTAGCTTTCTATAGGAAAAGCTTCCTGGAACACCTCTTCAAGCCCGGCATTCTTCCGCTTGCTCTTGGGGACCCCGGTTTGCAGAAAATCCGAGTAGGACTGTGTCTGTATCTCCACCAAATGCGGCATGTCGCATATGTCTTCGATCTTTCCGAAACTCTGACGTTTTAAAGTCATATTTTCTCCAAGTCCGGCCCCTTATTCAGGTAAGGGGACAAAGAAACACAGTAAGACGCCCCAAAGCGACGCGTTCCCGCTCGCTCTAGAGACACTCTTGTGACCGATTAATCCAGAATTAGTTGAGTTCGACAGTGGCCCCGGCCGCTTCGAGTGCCTTCTTGATCGTTTCCGCTTCTTTCATCGGCACGTTTTCCTTGATCGGCTTCGGAGCTGCATCGACAAGGTCCTTGGCTTCCTTAAGACCCAAGGTCGTAACTCCGCGGATCTCCTTAATGACGCCGATCTTGTTCGCACCGGCGCTTTTAAGAACAATGGTGACCGAAGTCTTTTCTTCGACCGCGGCGGCACCGGCGGAGCCCGAGCCCGCGCCTGGCGCAGCGGCCATCATCGGAGCGCCGGCCGTTACGCCGAACTTCTCCTCGAGGACCTTCACGAGATCCGAAAGCTCTAGAACGCTCATGCTCTCGATGGCGGTCACGATCTCCTGCATTTTACCGCTTGTTCCGTTTTTGGATGCTTCACCTGCGTGTGTCATTTTATTACCCCCTCATTAATTAATTACAGCCTTTCTCGCCACAAAGCCTGGCGAGTCTCCGCCACAATGCATTGTCGGATCCATCCAAAAAACGCATTGTGGACAGATCCGCCGCGTTTTTTGGCGGACGTCCACTAAGGCTTTGTGGACGAGTCCGCCGGCGCTTTAGTGGCGGATTTCTTGGCGACCGCATCGATGACCGTTACCACTTTTCTCAAAGCTCCGGACAATACGCCTACCAATTTCGAGACCGGCGCCTGCATGCCTCCGAGCACCCTCGCCAGCAACACCTCGCGGGAAGGAAGGCTGGCCAGCGTTTTGATCTGGGCGGCGGTCAAAAGGTGTCCGTTCATGAATCCGACCTCGATCTTGAAATCCTGGTTCTCCTTGGCGAAATCGACCAAGGTCTTCGAGGGCTGCACCGGGTCACTGCCCGTGAACACAAAACCGCAGGCGCCCTTCAGGCTTTCCGCGAGGGGTTTGATCTGGCTTTTTTCAAGCGCGATCCTGGCCAAACTCTGTTTGATCGCGAAGTACCGCGACTGAGTCGCTCGAAGTTTCGCCCGGAGCTTATCCATGGCATTCGCCGGCGTACGCCCGTGCTGGATCACAAAGACTATCGGTCTTGACTTCAATTCCTTTTCAATTTCAGAAATAATTAAATTCTTTGAAACCCTGCTGAACCCGGCGGCTTTCACCCCATCCCCTCTTTTCTTTCGCCGCAACAGTTCATACGACCCCGGCTTCCAAAGGAGGCGGCGAAAGTATCGGCCGACCCCATCCCCTGTTTCATCCACGCAGTGGACCGATTGCTTTGCAATCGTAGAAACAGGGGATGGGGCGAAGGCGGATACATAAATCCTTTGGATTTAAAAAGAGGGGATGGGGTCATGGCTAGTCTGTTTCTTCTTTCTCTTTCAGGAACTTTGTGATGTCCAGGCGGACCCCGGGGCCCATCGTGCTGGAAATGTGCGAGCTTTTTATGAACACGCCTTTCAGCGACCGCGGTTTCGCGGACACCAAGGACTCGATAAGCGCCACTCCGTTCTGGCAAAGCTTTTCATCCGGGAAAGAGAGCTTGCCGATCAGGCTGTGCACGTTGCCGAATTTGTCCATTTTAAATTCGATGCGGCCGCTTTTGATCTCCTGGATCGCCTTCGCCGGGTTGTCCGTGACCGTGCCCGCCTTCGGCGAGGGCATGAGTCCCCGGGGACCCAGCACCTTCCCGAGCTTTGCGATCTCCTTCATCATCGGGGGGGTCGCCACCGCCACGTCAAAATCCATCCAGCCGCCCGCAACCTTCTCGATCAGCTCATCCCCTCCGACGAAGTCGGCGCCGGCTTCTTTCGCCGCACCGGCACTTTCGTCCTTCGAGAACACAATGACGCGAAGCTTTCGGCCCTGGCCGTGCGGAAGCACTGCGGTGCCCCGGACCCCCTGGTCGCTCGCGGCCAGATCCACTCCCAACTTGAACTGCAATTCCACGGACGGGTCGAATTTCGTCTTCGGCGCCTTTTTCAACACCGCGACCGCCTCGGGAAGCAGGTAAGACTTCCTCTTCTCGGTCGATTTCGCCAGTTCTTTTTGTCTCTTGCTCACAAATTTTGACATCAGGCTTCCACCTCGACACCCATGCTTTGGGCCGTGCCTTTTACGATCTTCATCGCACCGGACATGTCTCTCGCGTTCAGATCCTTCATCTTTTCTTCCGCAATTTCCTTGAGCTGCGCTTGGGTCAGTTTCCCGACCTTGTTCTTGTTGGGTTCGCCGGAGGCCTTGGCCAACCCGCAGGAGCGCTTGATCAACACGGCCGTCGGAGGGCTTTTGATGATGAAATCGAACGTGCGGTCCTCATACACCGTGATCACCGCCGGCAGTGTCAGGCCTTCCCGGCCCTTTGTCCTTTCGTTGAAACTCTTGCAAAACTCCATGATGTTCACGCCATGCTGGCCGAGGGCCGGACCCACCGGAGGCGCGGGGTTCGCCTGCCCCGCAGGACAGTACAGTTTGATAGTCGTTTTCACTTTTTTTGCCATTAGATCTTCTCGACCTGCCAGTACTCCAGCTCCACCGGGGTCGTCCTGCCGAATATCGCGACCATCACTTTGAGCTTGCCCTTATTGGGGTTCACTTCTTCGATCGTGCCGTTGAAATTAATGAACGGGCCTTCTTTCACGCGCACGTTCTCGCCCTTTTCAAAAATAACTTTCGGCGTCGGTTTCTCTTTCTTTTCCTCCGCCTGCTTGATAATACTCGTCACTTCCGATTCCTTGAGCGGCAAAGGCTTACGTCCTGAGCCGATGAAACCGCTGACGCCGGGCGTATTCTTGACCAAATACCACGTGTCGTCGCTGAGCTCCATCTCGACGAGCACGTAACCCGGAAAAAACTTGCGCGTCGAGATCTTTTTCTTCCCGGCCTTGATCTCGGAAACCTTCTCGGTCGGAATGAGGACCTGCGCGATCTTGTCCTGCAAATTATTCTGCTGGGCCCGCGACTCGAGGGCCGTTTTGACCCTTTCCTCACGGCCGGTTTGTGTGTGGATCACGTACCAAAGTTTCGCCATGGAATACATCGACTATCTTAGAAGCCCTGCCACCACCAACGAGAGGACAAAATCCGTCGCCCCGATGAACGAGGACAACAGGAACATCAGCATCAGCACGATCCCGGTCGACCCTATCAATTCCTCACGAGTCGGCCAGGTGACCTTCTGCATTTCAGCCCGCACTTCGGAGAAGAAAATTCGTACTTTCTGAATCATTGCCTTCCCTATTAATTTATCGTCCTGCCTGACCCAAAATTACAGGAGCGGCAGGAATCGAACCTGCAGTCCCGGTTTTGGAGACCGGTGGTTTACCAATTAACCGACGCTCCTAGAAACCGTCCGCCGCTCACCAATTTCCGCCAAACAGCGCGGCGGACCCGTCGTTATTTGTGGCGGGGGAGCTACTGGCCTAAAATTTTAAGACTTCTTATCTATCTTATAAAATAGCAAAAAAATCCTAATGCGGATTTATCTTCGAATTCTAAAAAATCCGATTACGATTTAAAAGTTATTTCTGTTCTTTGTGAACAGTATGTTTTCTGCAAAAGGCGCAAAACTTTTTCAGTTCCATGCGCGCGGTGTGCAGCTTCTTATTCTTTGTCGACGTATAATTGCGGCGGCGACAGGTGGTGCATTCAAACTCGATGAACTCTCTCAAAGGGTTTAATCCAAGATCTCCGAGATGACCCCGGCGCCGACCGTGTGGCCGCCTTCGCG
>CAYJVC010000014.1:0-39379 GCA_964373505.1 uncultured Planctomycetia bacterium | reverse complement strand
ATTTGTTCCTCCCTTTCTTGACAATGGCTGTCTCTATGGTAAACTAACGTGAGCCTGTAGCAGTACCAACGGACACTGCGAATTCGGTTTGATTCGCAGTTTTTTATTTTTATGTAACCTATTATGAATAAACAAGTTATGGCTACTCAACAGAAGATAAGAAACGTCGCGATCATCGCCCACGTCGACCATGGCAAGACCACGCTTGTGGACGCTATTTTGCGCCAGACGCACGTGCATCGGAATATTGAAGAGATGGGTGAACGCATGATGGACTCCATGGACCTGGAAAAGGAGCGCGGCATTACGATCCGCGCCAAGAACGCCAGTGTCGTCTACAAGGAAACAAAGATCAATATTGTCGACACTCCCGGCCATGCGGACTTTGGCGGCGAGGTTGAACGCACGCTCAAGATGGTGGACGGAGCGCTTCTTTTGGTGGACGCCAAGGACGGGCCGATGCCGCAAACGCGTTTTGTCCTGCGAAAGGCGCTTGAACTCGGGCACAAGGTCATTGTTGTCATCAATAAAGTTGACCGCTCCGACTCCCAGATAGAGGAGGTCGTGAACCGCACGTTCGATCTATTTTGCGAATTGAACGCCAGCGAAGAGCAGCTGGACTTTCCGATCGTTTATACTTCGGCGACGCAAGGCACCGCCACCTTGAATATGGCAAAGCCGGCACAAAATATTCATGCGCTTTTGGACGTGATCCTTGAGAAGATCGTGCCCCCAAAGGTCGAACTTAAAGGGCCGCTGCAAATTTTGGTGCTTGCTCTCTCGCAGGATTCCTATAAGGGCACAATGGGTATCGGAAAAGTCACCGGCGGCACGATCAAAAAAAATGACAACGTGATGCTCGTCCGGCGCGATAAGAGCCGAGTGACTTCCAAGATCACGAGTATTCTCGTTTATCAGGGCCTTGAGCGCACCGAGGTGGACAGCGCCGATGCCGGCGAGATCGTGGCGGTGGCGGGCTTTGAAAATATCGGCATAGGCGATACGCTCACAGATCCGGCCAATCCCAAGCCGCTCGAGCCTCCGGTGATCGATGAACCGACGGTGCAGATGACCTTCGGTGTCAACACGAGCCCCTTTTCCGGCCGTGAAGGCAAGCACGTCACCTCCAGGGTATTGCGCGACCGTCTTTTTAAGGAACTTGAAACCAATGTTTCGCTTCGCGTGACCCAGACCGACAGCCCCGACACTTTTTTGGTGGCCGGCCGGGGGGAATTACATCTGGGGATCCTTATCGAAACCATGCGGCGCGAGGGTTATGAGCTTCAGGTGTCGCAGCCTGAAGTCATTCTTCATGAAAAAAACGGTATGAAACACGAACCGTTCGAATTTTTGATCGTGGATGTGCCGTCCGAGTATCAGGGCACCGTGATCGAGGAAATAGGAAAACGCCGGGGTCTCTTAAAAAACATGATCCAGGCCCCAACGGGTGAGCTGCATCTGGAGTACCAGATCCCCACACGGGGCGTGATCGGACTTAAAGGCGTTTTTATGACAAAAACGCGCGGCACGGCGACCATTCACCATGTGTTTGATGAATATAAGCCGATGGTTACCGAAAAGATCGAGTCCGCGCATCACGGGTCGCTCGTGGCGAGCGAGACGGGAGTTTCGAGTTCTTATGGCCTGAATAATGCGCAGGAACGGGGAGCTCTCTTTATCGGCGCCGGTGTGGAGATCTATCAGGGGATGATCATCGGCGAAAATGCCCGGGACGAGGATCTGGATCTAAGTCCCTGCAAGAGTAAAAAACTCACGAACATGCGCTCCTCCGGGGCCGACGAAGCGATCGTGCTCACTCCTCCCAAGGAATTGACGCTTGAGCTTGCCATCGAATACATCGCGTCCGATGAATTTGTTGAGGTGACGCCCAAGAGCATACGCCTCCGTAAAAGGATGTTGGATCCTCTACAAAGAAAAAGATTAAAGCGGCAAAGTGATTAAAAGTCAGGAAAAAGAAAAAGGCGAACGGCTGCAGGTCGTTTTGGCGCGTTTCGGGATCGCTTCTCGGCGCGGCGTGGTGGCCAAGATCGAAGAAGGCCATGTGCGCGTGAATGGGAGTGTTGTCCACGAGAAGGGCCACCGGGTCCAGCCGGGCGATAAAGTCACGGTGGACGAGTCAGAGCTTTCCACGGATGTCCCCCAAAAGAAGCGTTATTTTATTTTGAACAAGCCCAAAGGCGTTATGACCACTCTACAGGACCCCAACGCCAAACGCACGGTCGCCGACTTTTTCAGGGATGTGCCGGAGCGGCTTTTTCCCGTCGGGAGGCTTGACCGGGACACCACGGGGCTTTTGCTCATGACCAATGACGGCGAGCTTACGTATCGCTTGACGCATCCCAAATTTGGCGTAGATAAACGTTACCACGTTCGCGTGCTCGGAGTGATCACGCAGGACAAGGTCAAAAGGCTCGAGGGCGGCGTGCAGCTTGAGGAAGGAAAGACGGCGCCTTGTCGGGTCGAGGTGGAAAAACTTTCACCCCGCGAAACCTTATTGTTTGTGACGTTGCATGAAGGCAAGAAAAGACAGGTAAGAAGAATTTTTGAGAAAATAGGACATCGGGTGATAGAATTAGAACGTTTGAGCTACGGGCCTTTGTCGATCGAAGGCTTAAGGTTCGGGGAAAGAAGGGAGCTCACGTCCCGTGAGGTGAGCGCGTTGAAGAAGGTCACGGGTAAAAGTCCATGACCCATAAGGCATCGAAAGTCGTGATTTACACGACCCGCACTTGTCCTTATTGTCGGGCAGCAAAAAAGCTTCTTAAATCCAAGGGGTTTGCGTTCGAAGAGATGGATGTGACCGAAGACGACCCGCTGCGCGAGAAGATGGTAAAAATGACGGGCGGCCGCGAAACGATTCCTCAAATATTTATCGATGGCCGGTCCATCGGCGGCTATGATGAGTTGGTCAAACTGCTGGCCTAAACAGGAGGGTAGGAAAACATTAGCATCTTAGACACGATCCGCGATTTTTTCGGCGGACTATTTGCTCCAAAAAGCGTTGTCACGAACGGCTCCAGAAAACTATACGTCGGCAACCTAAATTACAATGCCAAGGACGATGATGTCAAAAGGCTTTTCGCGACTTACGGCCAGGTGGCCGCGGTGCATCTGGTGAAGGACCAGCGCACGAAGAAACCCAAGGGTTTCGCATTCGTGGAAATGGCTAAAATCGACGATCTGCAGAAGGCGCTGAAACTTGGCGGTACCGAATTCATGGGACGTAGGATCACAGTGTCCATCGCGAAATCACAAGGCCCCCGTTTTCGCAGGCCCTTTCGCGGCAATCGTCCACGCTATTCCAATCGCAGCGGCCCGCGGCGAAGCGGCCCCGGCCCGACGCGTCTTAGCGATGAGCCCAGGGAGTCAACTTAAGAAAGAGCGGACTTTTTTGGCGACGAGCGCAAGATCTTCCGGCGCCGCTTTTTTGGCGTTCAGGAAGTTCAGTTCCCCGCGCACGCCCTGGACCGGCACGAGGTGTACGTGGGCGTGAGGCACTTCGAGGCCGTAGACCATCACGCCCACCCTTTGGCAGGGGACCGCCTTTTGGATGGCTCGGGCAACTTTCTTTGCGAAGACCATAAGCCCGCCTAAGAGCTCATCGTCCATGTCGAAGAGGAAGTCGATCTCCTTTTTTGGGATCACGAGCGTATGCCCCGCGTGGATCGGGTTGATGTCCAAAAAGGCAAAGAATCTGCCGTCCTCCAAGATCTTGTGGCAGGGTACTTCGCCTTTTATGATCCTGGTAAATAACGTGGGAGAAGTCAAGAAACGCCGACAGCCGCTTTCACATTTTCCAGCGCTGCCTTGTAGTTCGGTTCCTGTGTCACTTCCTTCACGATCTCGAGATAATTGACCCTGCCGTTTGAGCCGATCACGAGCACCGCGCGCGTCAGGAGCCCGAGCTCTTTGATGAGGAGTCCGTACTTATTGCCGAACTCCCTGTCCTTGTAGTCGGAGATCACCGTGAGGTTCTCGATCTTGAGCGCATCGCAGAAGCGCTTTTGCGCGAACGGAAGGTCGACGCTTATCGTCAGCACTTTCGCATTCAAGCCTACCGCCTGCTGGTTGAATTTCTTTGTCTGGATCTCGCAGACCGGGGTGTCCAGCGACGGCACGACGCTGATCACGACGGCCTGCCCTTTGAAATCCGAAAGCTTAACGGGTTGCAGCCCGCTGTTGAGCGACGTGAAATCAGGCGCCGTGTCGCCGACCTTGACCTCCGCTCCGGCCAACGTGAGCGGGCTTCCTTTGAACGTGATCAGCCCTTTTCTCTCCATTTTCGACTCCTTTATTTACTTGGGTTAATAAACATGCATAATCAAAATTTACGGGTCCTGCCGCTTCGACAGCCCCATTCGTTCTCGTGTCACTCAAGGAGCACTGCGAGCGAATGGGGCGCCCCGTCTTCGCGTCACCCGTAAATTTTGATTATAACATAGTAAAGCTTTCAGTCCATGCCAAGTCTTCCCAGGCGGCCGGTGTCCCTGGCTTTTTCATACATCCATCGGAAGAAGAAAGAGGCCAGCACCAGATACACAAGGTTCAGGGAAAGCGGGATGAAGAAAAGCTCCGGATCCATCCGGCCCGTGTGGATCACGGAGCGCATTCCCTCAAACACATAAGTGGCGGACAAGGTTCTTGAAACGGCCTGGAGCCAGGCAGGCAACACCGACAGCGGATAAAACACGGCCGCCAGCGGCTGGATCAGGAACGGGATGCCCCAGATCAATGCCTCCGCCGCGTGCCCCCATCGGATCATGAGTGCGGCCGTAAAGATCCCCAGCGCCCAGCCGAATAAGAGAAGGTTAAGGGATAAAGGTAAAAGGTAAAAGGAAAGGCCGGAGATCCAGTTGAGGTGGTACAGCGCCGCCACGATCAGCGTGAGGATCGTCACGATGATACAGATCTTGAGCATGCCGTAAAGGATCGCCGCGGCTATCCACTCCCAGATCTTGAGGGGCGAGATCAGCAGATTCATGATGTTCTGCGTCCAGATGTCCTCCACGAATGAGATGCTGACACCCTGTTGGCTCCGGTAAAGGATGTCCCAGAAGATCATCGCGTTGATGAGCGAGGCGGTAACGGACGCGAGCGCGTTCGGCGAAAGGCTCTTTAGGTACATGGAAACGTAACCCCACACCAGAAGTTCCATCACGGGCCAGAGAATGATCTCGAACGTGCGTGGGAGGCTTCGTTTGTGCAGATAAAAGTAGCGCATGAACATGGCGCCGATCCTTTGGAATGTCCGACTCATCCGTTTTTCCCCGCGACCACGTCGCCGCTGCGCACGATACGGATGAACACCTGTTCCAAGGAGTTGCTTCGAAAGCTTTTGAGAACCTCCTGGGGTGTGCCTTCGGCGATGGTTTTGCCTTCATGGATGAATAGAATCCGATCGCAGATCTCCTCGACTTCCGGCATGTTATGGGACGTGTAGAGGATGCCGATATTTTTCTCCTTCTGGATCGTCTTCAGAATCTTCCTCACGGTGTCCGCCATTTCGGGATCCAGGCTCGCCGTGGGCTCGTCCAAAAGCAGAAGTTCCGGGTCGTTCAGGAAACATTTGCAGAGGTTGAGCCTTGTTTTCTCGCCGGCCGACAGCGCGCCCGTGAGGCGGTTCTTCAAACCGCCGATCTCAAATAGTTCCAGGAGCGTGTCTATTTTCTTCCGGGGGTCGGGCACGGCGTAGATCTTGGCGAATATCGAGAGGTTTTCCATGACCTTCAAATTGGAAGGCAGCTGCGCGTAGGCGGATGAGAAATTGAGGCGGCCGGCGATCGCCTGCCGGTTTTTTAGAGGTGAGAGGCCGAATACGGACACCTCGCCGGAAGAGGGGGTCAGGAGGCCCAAGAAAATATGGATCGCGGTGGTTTTACCCGCGCCGTTGGGTCCGAGGAGGCCGAGGATCTGTCCGCGGTGAAGTTCCAGCGACAGATGGTCGAGCGCTTGCGTATCCGGGTAAGTTTTGCAAATGTCCTTCGCGACGATGAGCGGCATGGACCGATTCTCGCATAAAATATTCGGAGTGTCCACGGACATGGATACTGATCGCCAGGTGAAGCGGCCATGATTTTTGTTTTGCATAAGCTCTGAGTGTGAGTATAATCATCTAATTAATCTTGCGAAGGAGATCACATGCAGAATCGTTTTTATAAATTTATTATTTTAGGAGTCGCAATATCTTTGGCGGCCACCGGTTGCGCGACCACGAAGCCTCGCCGCCCGGACCCGAAGGTAGAACAGCAAAACCAGATAGCGCAGATGCAAGCCGAGCTCGTGGCCAAGGACCGTCAGATCCAGGAACTTGAAGACAGAGTGGAGACCTATGAGCAGGCGCTCCGGAGTACTACCGGTTATTCACGAGGCGCTTCTTCCGACAAATCTTCGATCATCCGCGTACCGGGCGTGTCCGTGCAGGATGTTCAAAGCGCTCTGATCCGCGCGGGGCTCGACCCCGGTCCCGTCGATGGCCGCGCGGGCAAAAAAACCAAGGCCGCTATCCGCGAATTCCAGAGGCGCAGTAATCTGAATGCCGACGGCGTCGTGGGCGAGAAGACCTGGTCGCGCTTGAAATAGACGGAAAATACCCGACATAAACCCACCTCCTAATGGAACAACTGCACTCCATTGCGCTTTTAGTTCCCGAGATCAAAGAACTTCTCGCCGAGAAAAATTACGTTTTATTAAAACAGGTGCTGCGGGAATGCAGCCCCCTCGACTTTGCCGACTGCTGGAAAAGATTTGACGAGGAGGAGCGTCAGCAGATCTTTAAACTCCTGCCGGCCCGGTCGGCGCTCAAACTTTTCGAGATCCTCGAGGTCGAAGACCAACGCACGCTTCTCGGCAGGCTCAGCGAAGAGAATGTGACGCCGATCCTGGAAGGCATGCATTCGCCGGACCTGGCAAAAATTTTTCATAAAATGCCGCCGTGGGCCGTCAAAAAAATGACGGGCCTCATCAAACGCCAGGGAGCGCTCTCACACATCGACCTTCTAATGACGTTCCCTGAAAAATCGGCCGGAAGCCTCATGCATCCCGAGTTCGTGAAACTTTCCCCAAAAATGACCGCCAAACAGGCGCTTCTTTTGCTCCAGGCCGTCACGAGGCCCAACCAGAAGGAGCATCTTTATTCCTTGTACGTGACGGATGACCAGGGCCGGGCGCTGGGGGGCTTAAGTCTTCAGGATCTCGTAGGCGCGCCGCCGGATGAAACGCTTTCGCAGCTTATGACTTCCGTGGAAGGGATTAAGATAAGGCCTGAAACAGACCAGGAAGACGTGTCCAAGATCTTTTCCAAGTACGGCTTAACGAATGCCCCGGTCGTGGACGAGACCGGAAAACTTTTGGGCGTTTTGATGATCAAGGACATTTTGTCCGTCGTACGCCAGGAGGCCACCGAGGATATCGCGAAGATGGTGGGTACCAAAGCCACCGACATCATCGAAAGGTCCATCCTAAGGATCGTGCAGTTCAGAATGCCCTGGCTTATAGTGACTCTTATTGCGGGTGTGTTCATTTCAGTGATCATCAGGCATTTCGAGCCGATCTTATCGAGAGTGATCGCGCTGGCATCATTTTCCCCGATCATCGCCGGCATGGGCGGGAATGTGGGGTCGCAATCGGCGATCATTGTCGTCCGGAGCATCGCGATCGGGCAGATCAACGGGCAGCAGAAGCTGAAGACCATCTTCCGGGAGATGAGAGTGGGAATTATCATGGGGCTTATCTATGGGGTCGTTTTGGGGGCGATAGCGTATCTCATCTACGGCTCGCGTTATCACCTTGAGTTTTCGGCCGTGGTTGCGATCGGAATGTGCACCTCGATGACGGTGGCCGCAACGATCGGCGCGGCCGGCCCCATGTTGCTCGACCGCCTAGGCATCGACCCGGCGACGGCCACCGGGCCCCTCATCACCACTCTTACGGATATCATTACCGTGGCGACCTATTTGGGATTGGCCACGCTCTTGTTGTCCGGTATCTGATTTTACTTTGCTGAATCGCCCAACGTCCCCAAAAATTAATAGAAATATAAGTTTGAGATCTCCGGCATTGTTTCTGGTTGTCTTATGCGTAAGCTCATTTTTGTTCTTTTTCCGTCTGGGTGAGCGCCCGCTGAGAAATCCTGACGAAGGGCGCTATGCCGAGATCGCCAAGGAGATGGTGGAGAGACGCGACTGGGTGGAACCGAGGCTTTACGGCGTCGATTACCTGAAAAAACCGCCCCTCTTCTATTGGCTGATCGGCGCCTCCTTTAGTTTATTCGGTTTTACTGAATGGGCGGCCCGTATTGTCCCGGCGATTTTTGGTGTGTTGGGCGTTCTGATCACTTTTTTGTTTGCCTGCCGGCTCTTCGGCATGAAGACGGCATTTTGGTCCTCGACCCTTTTGGCCTCTAATTTCTGGTATTTGCAAGTCGGCCGCTATCTTGTCACTGACATGGTATTTTCGTTCTTTGTGGTCACGGCGCTCTGCGCGTTTTATCTGGCAACCACCGAAGCCCGGCACAGTCGCGTGTATGCTGTGGTTTTTTACGCCTGCGTTTCGTTTTCATTCCTCACAAAGGGTTTCATAGGGCTCATCATCCCTTTTATTACCGTTTTTCTGTATGCGTTATCGACGCGCCAACTGAAAAGGGTTTTCAGGCGTATGCGGTGGATAACCGGCTTCGCCGTCAGCGCGTTGATCGTGGCGCCCTGGCTGGTCCAGATCGTCAAGCGCGAACCTGAGTTTTTGTCGTTTTTTATTTTCCACGAGAATCTGGCGCGCTTTTTTTTAAAAAGTTTCGAGCACCAACAGCCTTGGTATTTTTATTTCGGCTTCTTTCCGGTGGTATTCATGCCGTGGATTTTTTTTCTAAAACCAATCAAGCATGCGCTGACTTTTTCTGATGCTGCGACAAGGCATAAACAGCTTTTCTTGTGGATTGCGGGCACCGCGCTTGTGTTCTTTTTTTCTTTATCAAAATCCAAACTGGCGACTTATATCCTTCCGGCGACTCCATTTTTGTCGATCGCGATCGCGCGAGGCTGGGTGGAATGGGCATCTAAAGGCGCAAAACCCGATGTAAGAGAACGCGTAGCTCTTGGGTTATTCGTCCTATCCGGCAGCATCTTCGCATGGGCGCTGCCTATCTATTCGCGGTATTGGCCGAACGATTTTCTTAATAGCACGTTGCCCAATCTCCAATGGCTTGGGGCGATCTTAGCCGCGGGAGGTCTAGTCGGCCTAGGGTGGGTGTTAAAGGGGCTCGTGGGCGGGCTGTTTTATACACTGATCTTCATGTTCATGGCGGCATCGTTTCAGGTACAGACAGCCATGGAAAAATCCAACGCCAATTATACTACCAAGCACTTTGCGGAAGCCCTTAAACCGCTCGTCAAGCCCGAAGACCTCGTGGTGATCTATGGAAACCCAGGCCCGTTGTATGATTTCAGGTTTTATTTGGATGCCCCGGTCCAGGCCATCGCTTTGGAAGGCGAGCTTCAGTTTTCAAGAGAAGATGAGGACACGAGCGAAGGATACATTTTGAAAGACGATATCATAAAAATTCTGGCCGCGCGGAAGCGAGTTTATTGTTTAACCCGGAAGGGGGAATTGCAGAATATTTCTTCCGATTTGCTGCGCAACATCACGGTCATCAAAGAAGACAAACGGAAGATCCTTTTTCTTTGGAGCGCGTCGTTATGACCCCACCCCCTGATCTGCCCGCCAAAGGCGGGCCAATTCCTTCGGAATTGATAAGATCAGGGGGTGGGGTGATCGCCACGATCACGGTCAACCCCTCGATCGACCAGCATATTCTCGTGGAAAATCTCGTGAAGGACGACGCAAACCGCGCCCGATCGATCTTCAGCGATCCCGGCGGGAAGGGGCTTAATGTCTCCAAAGTGGTCAAGGAATTGGGCGGTAAAAGCTACGCCTATGCGCTTGTCGGCGGCTTGTCCGGTGAGCTCTGGAAGGACCTGGTAAAAAAAGCCCGTATTCCGTTCATGGCCGTGCCCGTGAAGGGTGAGACACGTATTAATACGATCCTGACGGACCTCAAGGACCATACGCAGACCCGGATCAGCGCTCCGGGCCCTTTCATTCCGCACACGCGCGTCAAGGCGCTTGTCCGAAAGCTGCTTCAGCACGCACCCAAACCCTTTCTCTGGGCGCTTGGAGGGAGCCTGGCATCCCGCATGCCTGCTTCCACCTATAAGGAGATAGTGATCGCGCTGCAAAAAGAAGGCGTGCCGTGCATTTTGGACGCCGACAATGACGCGTTACGGGTGGGTATCGAAGCCAAGCCTTTCATGATCAAGCCCAACGAATATGAAATGCAGCGCCTCACGAACCTGGACCTAAGAACAATACCTGATTACTTAAAGGCCGCGAAGTCTCTGGTCATGAAGGGGATCACGATCGTCGTAATTTCCTTGGGCAGGCACGGCGCTTTGTTCGTGACGCGCGGGGACGCGTTCCATGTTACGACGCCTGCCGTCCCGGTCCGGAGCAAGGTAGGCGCCGGGGATTCGTTGATCGGCGGTTTTGCGCTGGGACTTTGCCGAAAGATGAGCCTGCGTGAAGCGGCAAGGCTCGGCGTTGCCGCCGGCACCTCCGCGGTCATGACCGAAGGCACGAAACTCTGCCGAAAAAAGGACATCCCGGAGCTCCTGCCAAAGATCAAGATCCGCTCAGTCAATAGACAGCGCGCGTCGGCTTAAGGTATAATACCCCCCTGCTTTTTAGAGAGGGAGGTTTTGGTCATGGCGACAGAGAATATGGAAAATGGTTTGCAAGTGGGTCAAAAGGCGCCGGATTTTGCGGCTCAGGCGCTTTTGCCGGACGGGAACTTTAAGGATGTGAAGCTTTCCGATTATAAAGGAAAGTGGGTGGTGTTATTTTTCTACCCCTTGGACTTTACGTTCGTGTGCCCGACGGAGATCAAGAGTTTTAACCAGCATTATGACGCATTCAAAAAGCTCGGCGCAGAGGTGTTGGCCGCCAGCACGGACAGCGTTTATTCGCATAAGGCCTGGTCTGAAAAGGAGCTTGGCAAGATCCAGTTTCCTATGCTGGCGGACACCAGCCACAAGGTTTCGAGGAGCTTCAATGTTCTCGTGGAAGATAAGGGCATCGCGCTTCGCGGCACCTTTATTATCGACCCGGCCGGGCTCTTGCGTTCGGCGGTCGTGAATGATCTGCCGGTAGGCCGCAGCGTGGAAGAGACTTTGAGGACGGTTCAAGCGCTTCAGACCGGCAAGCTCACCGGCTGCGAATGGAAACCCGGTCAGAAAACGCTTAATTAAGCGATAAGGGGTAAGGAAATCCAATTTTCTTACCCCTTACCTCTTACCCCTTACCCCTGATGTCAAAAAAACAATCTGCTCTTCAAATTGTTCACACGCTCCGTGATAGCGGGTTCCAGGCCTACTTTGTCGGCGGATGCGTGCGGGACCTTCTTTTAAAAAAACGACCCAAGGATTTCGATGTAGCCACTGACGCCCGGCCCGAAGAAGTCGCCAAGCTTTTTAAAAAAACGATCCCGGTAGGAGCCAAATTCGGCGTGATGCTCGTGGTCATGGATGGCGAGAATTTTGAAGTCGCGACCTTTCGCGTCGACAAAGGTTATCGCGACGGCCGCCACCCGACCGGCGTTCGTTTCACCGACGCTCGCGAAGATGCACTCCGGCGCGATTTCACGGTGAATGGCCTTTTTTACGATCCGGTCGGGAGAAAAGTCCTTGATTGGGTCGGCGGGCAAAAGGATTTGAAGCAAAAAGTTCTGCGTGCCATTGGCGATCCCGCGACGCGTTTTCGGGAAGACAGACTTCGCATGCTTCGGGCGGTCCGTTTTGCCAGTGTGCTCAGGTTTAAGATCGAGAGCAACACTTTTCGGGCGGCTAAAAAGCTCCATAAAAAGATCCACGAAGTAAGCCGCGAGAGGGTCAGGGATGAACTCATTAAAATGTTTACCGGCCCTGATCCGGCCCGAGCGCTTACGCTTTTGGACAAAAGCGGGCTTTTGAGGGAAGTATTGCCTGAAGTCGAAAAAATGAAAGGCGTCGCGCAGCCGAAGGCGTTCCATCCCGAGGGTGACGTGTTCGTCCATACGAGGCTTCTGATGGAAAAGCTCCAAAACCCATCGCTTGTCCTCGCGTTCGGCTGTCTATTGCACGATGTCGGGAAACCCGATACTTACAAACGTTCGGACAGGATCCGTTTTAACGGCCATGACCGGGTCGGCGCGCGGATCACCCAGCGGATCCTCGAGCGTCTGCGTTTCCCGAACGATATAAGGGACCGCATCGTCGCATGCGTCGAGGGGCATATGCGTTTTAAAGACGTTCGGCAGATGAGGGAAAGCACATTGAAAAAATTCCTTCAAAGAGATACTTTCGAAACCGAGCTCGAGCAGCACCGAATCGACTGTCTGGCCAGCCACGGCGATCTTTCGAACTGGCGATTTCTTAAGCGCAAGATCAAGACGCTTACCCGGGAAGAGATCAAGCCGAAACCGCTTTTGGGAGGCCGCGAGATCCTTGCGCTGGGGTATTCGGAAGGCCCGCTTATTGGTAAGATCTTGAGGGCCGTCGAGGAGGCCCAATTGGAAGGGGAGTTCTTCACGAAAGAACAGGCTTTGGATTGGGTGAAGAGAAAAAACTTTCATTAGAAAGACACCGGAGAATTTATGGATAATTTGATAATTAAAGGCGGCTGGATGATGGCGCCGATCATTTTAGGCTCGATCATTGCGCTGTCACTGGTGCTCGAAAGACTCTGGTTTCTTTGGTCGATACGGCTCGACGTGGACTCGTTCGTCCAGAAGGTGTTCTCGCAGACCAAGCAGGGGAATCTGGACGTGGCGATCGAACTATGCCAAAAGACGAACCATCCACTGGCCGAGGTGTTGAGAGCGGGTCTTGAGAACGCGGATGAAGAATCCTCCGAGATCGAGCGCGTCATGGAGCGTGAAGGCAACCGCCAGGTCCAGCAGGCGGAGAGAAATCTAAACTTTCTTCTCGTGGTGATCGGCGTGGAGCCGCTCCTCGGCTTTCTAGGGACTATCCTGGGGCTGATCCAGGCTTTTATGACCTGGGAGAGGCTCTCCACGGCCGTCACGGTGAGCGCGCTTGCGGCCGGGATCTATCAGGCGATGCTCACCACCGCGGCGGGCCTCATCGTCGCGATCCCTTACTATGTGATCTACAACATTTTCCTGAGCAAGGTCCATGCCATCAGCCAGGATATCAATCACTACGGGGATGCGCTGCTGAGTCTGCTTCGGAAATCCAAGCGGTGAGCTTCCTGAAATGAAAGTCAAACCCGCTTCCAAGTCCTTTTTTTCGCTGGAGTCCGTCGCGATGACGGACATCGTGATGAATCTCTTTATTTTCTTTTTCATCAGTTTCAGCCTTCTGTATACGTTCAATCCAAACCGCGAATCCAAGATCGAGGTGAAATTGCCCGAGGGAAAGGTGTCCGGAGACGCCAAAGCGGAGAGCCCGCTTGTGGTTTCTGTGACCCAGGGCAATGAAATTTATATCGGAAAGACGCGCATACCGCCGGCCTCCTTAAAGAAGGAGCTTGAATCGCGTGCCAAACTCGCGAAAGGCTCAGGTGTCCTGGTGCGAGCGGATAAATCGGCTTCCGTTGACACGCTGGTGAAGGTGCTCGACGCTTCCAAACAGGCCGGCGTTCAAAAATTGGGCGTTGCGATCGAGCAAAAGTAAGCCCTGTCATTTTTGATAAAAATAGTTGAAATGTAATTAAAGAATATGGTAGATTATTAGAGTTAAAAAGAAACCTATCAATCAATGTTAGTCAGGGAAAGACCCATATGAAAAAACAAGAAAAAGAGTGGAGCACGTCGTACGAGAAGAGGCCGCAGCGAACGCAGATCATGACCCTGAAGGAAGTGGCAAAGTATTTGGGGGTTCATTCGATGACCGTTTACCGTTTGCTGAAAGAGAAAAAGCTCCCGGGTTTTAAGGTCGGCGGGCAATGGCGCACCAAGAAGGAAGTGCTCGACGAGTATTTGTTGAGGGAAATTGACAGGGACAAGAGGGTTTAGGTCTTCTCGATAACGAGGCCCCTCCGGGATAGAAAATGTCAGGCAAGAAGATCTTGGTCGTGGATGATGAGCCCGGTTTTACTTCCATGATGTTGAATTTCCTCAAATCCCAGAAGTATGAAGCCAGCGCCGCGAATAATCTGGAAGAGGCCATTCACCTTTTTAAAAAAGAAGCGCCGAAGGTCGTGCTTTTGGATGTCAGCATGCCGATCGTGAACGGCGATAAGTTTTTACCGGTGCTTCAAAGCATCAATCCTTCCGTAAAGGTCATTATCATCTCCGGATTCCTGAAAGAAGACGTAGAAGCCCGTTTTAAAAGCACGCAGTATTTTGCCTTTTTTAAAAAGGGTGAATTTTTGCTTGAGGACCTGAAGAAAAAAATAGAGGAAGCCTACTGAGTTGCGTAGAGCCTCACCCATCCCCGCCATTTTTGTTTACAAGTCGGAAATACTATCGTCATAGAAAGGGCGTAACCTCTCTTTTTAGGGCGCGCGTAAGCGCTCCTTCACAAAGGAGGTTTTAGATGAAGAAGATAGAATGCATTGTACAAAATAAGAAACTGACGGAGCTGGAACAGGCGCTTCGGGCGGCCGGCGTGCCCGGCATGACCGTCTGCGAGGTAAAAGGTTTCGGGAACGAGCAGACGCGCCCGGATTCGTACCTCTTCCTACCGAAGACGAAGGTCGAGATCTATTGTTCGGACGAGGCGCTCGACACGCTCGTGGACACGATCCTGCGGGTATGCTCCACCGGGCAGCTGGGGGACGGCAAGATCGCCGTCAGCTGTGTCGAGGAATTGATCCGGATCCGCACCCGAGAGCGTGGGAAAGTGGCGGTGTAACTTTTTATGTTGCTGTTTGATTTGACAAAAGGATAGCAGTGAGTTACAACGTGTGGTCATGGTGGACACCGGCGATGATTGGTCGCTTTATGAGAAGTTTCAAAACGGCGACCTATCGGCATTTCACGCGTTATTTGATCTTTATAAGAACCGGGTTTTAAATCTTTCGTATCGTTTCGTACGTGACACGGCGACGGCGGAGGATATCGCTCAGGAAGTTTTGATCAAAATTTACGAAAAGAAGGTCCGGTTCGATCCGAAAGCAAAGTTCTCCACCTGGGTTTATCGCGTGACCGTCAACGCTTCGCTGGATTTTATCCGAAAGAATAAGTTTGTCGTGCGTTCGATCGACGCTGAAATCAAAGATCCAAGCGGCGAAAAAACGGATTTTCTTGAAAGGGTTGGCGACCCAAACGCCGCTTCGCCGGGTGAAGCCGTCCAGCAAAAGGAGCTTTATGCGCTTTTACGCTCTGAAATAGAGGCCCTTCCTGAAGAGCTGAGACTACCCATACTGCTTTACCAGTTTGAAAACCTGCCTTATGAAGAGATCGCTCGTGTTTTGAAAATTACCACAAAAGCAGTAGAAAGAAGGCTTTACCACGCCAAACAACGACTCCGCGACAAGCTTTCCAAATATCTCTAACTGATTCTGACGCAATTCTAATAAGCGCCCCCGAATTTTTGTTTGGGGGATTTTACCCTCTCGCACGTTTAATTGATGAGGCGACGGAGGGGTGTTCCTAAACAGTGGCTTCTTACTTCAAGCGGATTATTTCAGGGATCGGAGGTCGCATCAAGCGCTGCCGTCTGGCCTTAGGGATGTCCAAAGCCCGGCTGGCTTTAAAAGCCGGTTTGTCCCGCCCTACGATTACTTACTATGAAAACCGCCACGTCACGCCCTCTCTGCAATCTCTAAGGAAACTGGCGGATGCGCTCGGAGTAACCGTCGATTATTTGGTCGGAATAGAGAAGGATCCTAAGGATTCCAGTGATCTCAAAATAAGGCTCTTGTTTAAAAACATAGACGAATTGAGTGAACGTGAAATTTTATTGATGGAGGAGATGTGTGAGCACATTCGAAAAAGAAGTACGAAAAGAAGCGGGAAAAAATCTAGCTGACCGTATTAAGCGTTGCCGACGTGCTTTAGGGATGACAAAAGCACAATTGGCTTCAAACGCAGAGTTAGCGCGTGCGCCGGTGAGCCGATATGAGGGCAAGCAAACCGAAGACATGTCTGTCAAAACACTCAAAAAACTGACTCATGCCCTTGGGGTATCTGCCGATTACTTGGCAGGCCGCCGTGAAGACAAAGTCTATTTTAAGAATCCCCGTCTCCAGAAACTCATAAAAAACATGAAGGATTTGGATCGAAAAGATCTTCAATGCCTACACAAAATGTATCTTTTTCTTCTGGAAAATTATCATTCCCTCGCAGAGAAATCCAAGCCTTAAATCAAAAAAAGCCGCGCCCTCATCTGTTAATTGTTTTACCCAACCTTGTTAATTACTAGGTGATTAATTTTAATTTTGGCGAGACGTTGATTTAATACTCAGGAATAAAATACCTTCAGAAAGCAAGTTTTTGCAGAACATAAATTGGAGGAAGAGCAATGAAAAAGGGTATTTTGTTCGTTTTGACGGCGGTACTAGTCATAGGGCCAACACCATTGGTTTTTGCGGACGCAACAAACGACGATTTGAAAGCCGAGATCAATGCGCTCAAGACCAGACTTGCTCAACTTGAGGCGAAAATGGCCGAACAGCCTGCGCAGCCGCAAGTGGCGGGTGCCCATACGTGGCATGAAGGCAATCCTCCCTTAACTGTCCCCAGCATGTTACAGGGGATTGGGTTTTCGGGCTATGTGGATTCTATCTACAGCTATAATTTCAACGCGCCGGACAGCCTTGGCAACAATACAGCCAGGGTCTTTGACCGCCATCCTAATAGCTATAACCTCAATGCGGCGGAACTCGTTTTTCAAAAACCTGTCTCTGCCGATAGTCGGGTGGGTTTCCGGACCGATATATTTGCCGGCAATGACTCCGAAGTCATTACCTCGACTGGTCTGGGAAGCACAACGGATGAGTTCGACTTGCAACAGGCTTATGCCGAAGTCCTAATTCCAACCGGCAATGCAATCCCGAGCCTCAATGACATTGATTTAAAAGTTGGTAAATTCGTGACGATGGCCGGCGCCGAGGTTATTGAAAGTAAGGATAACTGGAATACTTCCAGAAGCCTTTTGTTTGGATTCGCGATCCCCTTCACCCACACGGGAATGCGCGGCACCTATACGTTCAATAACGGCTGGGACATCGCCGTTGGGGCAGTGAACGGCTGGGATGTCACGGATGATACGAATAACGGTAAAACCATCGAAACCCATGTAGGATTCAACAATATCGCTCTTCCTGGGGATTCTTCGTTGACCGTTGCCGTTCAGGGGTATTTTGGCCCGGAGCAGGCTGGCAACGATCATTCTTACCGGAATCTTTTGGATATCGTGGCTATTTACAAAACCCCGTGGAAGCCTCTCACCTTGATGTACAACTACGATTATGCGGACGAAGCGGACCTTTTGGCGGATCCAAGGAGCGCGGCGGCCACGCTTGTGGACAGCGCCAATTGGCAGGGCCATGCCGTGTATGCGCGGATTGATATCAATGATCAATGGTCTGTTTCAACCCGCGGGGAATATTTCGAGGACAACGACCATGTCCGCATTGTGGTCCCGGCGGGCACCCCGGCGGCGGATGCCTATTGGGAAATCACAGGGACTCTCGAATATCGTCCTTGGAAGAATATCATCACGCGTTTGGAGTACAGGCATGATGATGCGGATCAACCTGTGTTTCGTGACGCGGGGGGGCTGGCTCCGGGCACTGTTGCATTCAGCGACACCCAGGACACGATCAGCGGCGAGGTGATGTTTATCTTCTAAGAGTCTAAACGCGCGAAAAACGTTCTTTTTTAAGAAACCCTCCTGGATGCTAGTCTCCCGGGAGGGTTTTTTCATGGGGGATTGCCGCTGATATGAGTCACCCGACTTAACATAAGTAATTGAATACAAATAAGATACGGTTATTTTGGGGGTTTTTATATTTTTGAACGTTTAATCTAATAGAAGAAGTAAGAGAACCGGAAGGTCTAAATAGGTAAAGAGGAGGTTTAAACCCATGAAAAAGATTATCGCGTTAATGTTCGTAATAGCGTTCTTTACAGCGCCGGTGTATGCGGAAACAGGATCGAGCGGAAACGTGCTTTCTTATGTGGCGTTTAGCTCAGCGCCCGAAAACCGCGGGATGCCGCAAAGGATCGTTGAGAGGAGATACTCGGAATACCGTAACGGTCGCTTTGCCGTCACGACCCTTGATACGGCGCATATTCGGTAATTATTACGCCAGGCTTTGCGCGGCGAAGGAAAGAAGGATCGTATCTTGAGTTTGTGGGTCAAGGCTTTGTAGCTTGCCCGCAAATTCAAGGGTTTGCTCGATGATAGAGGTAAAATTTTGGTCAGCCTCACAGCAGGCGCCGGCCCTCTGGAAGTAGTCGCGCGCGGCATCGAAATTTCGTTCATACAGCTTAAGGCATCCTAGGTTGTAGTAAGCTTCGTAATCGTTCGGGTCCAGTTGGACAAGCTTTTCGAGTATCGAGATTGTTTCTTTTAAATTTCGCTCTTTGTAATAAGCAATCGCCAGGTTAAAGCAGACGGCGGTTGAACTGGGATTAAGCTCAAGAGCTTTTTTGTACTCACCAATAGCTAAGGTGGATTTGTCAGATCGCAGATAATTATCACCGGCTTCCTTATATTCTCCGAAGGTTTGGCAATAGCCGCTTGTTGAGCTAAGAAGCGTCCAAACACCGGCAATCATTAGTATTTTAAGCCTCATTTTTTCCAACCTCTTTTTATTGATTGTAAGTATAATATCCCCTTATCACGGATGATTTTCGCTAGTGTTAAAAGTATGTTACAGCTCATGCAAAGTACCCTAAAATTTTTTTGGGGGATTTGCCGTCTTCGTTCGTTAAATAGGTAGGTGATAACGATGAATTGCAGAGACTTGAAAAAACAGATCTATCAAATGCTTGACGGGGAGATCCCGAATGCCATTAAGGGGGAGCTTAGCCTGCATCTGGAGGGATGCTCCACTTGCCAAGGGGACTTAAAGTCGATCAAGGCCTTTCACGGCATTCTTAGACGTAATCTGCCCACCATCGAACCTTCCAAGGATTTTGAACGAGTTTTTTGGCAGAAGGCGCTTGAAAGGCAGAAAGAACCCTGGTTTGTCAGGCTTTTAAAGGAGCTTGATTCTCTCATTCCTCATCCTGGGATGCCCCAGATGGCCATGGTGGTTTTGATGGCGGTTCTTGTCGGAGGCACGGGAGGCGTTGTTTCTGCCATGAATTCGACGGGTTCGTTTGAGGCCGAGAGAACTTCGGTGCAATACCTTTCCGGGTTTCATGAGTTTAAAGGTGTGCCGTCTTCTTCCGTGGCGGCTAGTTATTTAAAAGTGATTGATAATAGGAGCTCTTCATGAAAAAACTCATTTTGTTCACGGCTCTCATATCCGTGGTGACGTTGGGTAGTTTCTGGGGCGGAAAAAAAGTATGCATGTTGATGTGGCCAGGGAGCGTTAATCCCAGCCAAAGCTGGTATTCTGCCCTTGGTCTTAATCCAGAACAGGCGGAATCTTTGAAGAAATTAGAGTCCTCGTTCCGTGAAAGGACGGATACGATGTGTATGCGAATTTGTGCAGAGCGAATGGCTCTTTTGAATCAAATGAAGAATAAAGAGGTGAACCGCGACGCGGTATATAAAAAGATCGAAGAAATAGGCAATCTTCAAATTGCACTCGAAAAAGAAATTGCCACCCACATTCTTAATGTCAAACAAGATCTTTTTCCTCAGCAGAGCGAAGCCTACCTCAATCAAATACACCAGCAATTCCGCGAGTCCTTAAAACGAAGCGGATATGATGAAGTTTTAAAACAATAGAGGAGTGGCCATGAAAAGAAAAAGCGCCACTCTCCTGTTGGTTTCTACACTCATAAGTCACCCTCTTTACGCGATGGGTTCTCATTCTGTCGCAGTTTCTTCGGACAAACAAACGGCTTCAATGCCTAGCATTGAACCCTCTTTGAGCTTAGGGCAAGTCTTAAAAGAAGCCGGTGAGAAAAGTCCTGAAATTCTTGCGGCCAAAGCCAAATGGGAATCCGAAAAAGCCAAAATCGGTTCTGTCGCAGGATGGCCAGACCCCCAGATAGGAGTTGAGTTTTGGGGTAAGGAGGAAACCTGGTACGACGTTTCTCAAACCGTGCCTTTTCCCGGGAAGACTATCACGAAAGCTCAAAGCCAAGCGCACGCGGCCCGGCGCGAAAAAGCGCTTTATGAATCCAAGCAAAAGGAAGTTCTCCAGAAAGTAAAAGTGGCTTTTTATAATTATTATCTGGCGGATAAGCAAGTCGGCCTTTTCAAACAAAGCGAAGATTTTATGAAGCGTTTTTCGGAACTGGCCCAAAACCGTTATTCGACGAGCCAATCCACCCAGATGGATGTGTTGAAAGCCCAGGTCGAATATGCCAAAGCATCCAATCGCTTGTTTGCGCTCGAAGAAGAAAGAAAATTGGCGCAGGCCGAACTCAACGCGCTCCTGGGGCGTGAGAGCGGGTTTCCGGTTGCCAAACCGTCGGAACCCCCGTGGCCCAATATTTCTGATTCGGATGAGTCCCTGGTATCCTTGGCTCTGAATCATCGTCCCGAACTAGTGGCAGCGCGACATCATGTCGAGCATATGGGCGCTGATCTTGCGGCGGCTTACAATGAATTCCTGCCCGATACAATGCTTCAATATTCAAGGCGGACTTTCGACAACGGCATGGCCGATGACAATATCTACATGATTAAGGTCAATGTTCCCCTATGGTTTTGGAAACAAAGCTCAGGCGTTGAAGCCGGTAAAAAAGCCAAAGAAGAAGCCGAGCACGAACTAGCTGCCATGGAGACGATGACTCAATGGGAGCTTAAATCATGGTTTTCAAAGCTCAAGATTTCGGGGCATTTGTTGGAACTGTACAAAAAAAATTCGATTTATCAATCCGAAAGTTTAATGAACGCTGCAATGGCGGGATATGAAACAGGCTCTTTAAGTTATCTGGAATTTATCGATAATTACCGCAGTTGGATTGAAATTCAGATGGAGTACTTCCGCCTTCTTTCGGAATATTGGTTGAATATGACAATGCTTGAAAAGATAACGGCGAAAGACTTTATTTCATGAAACGCAAAACTTTGATTTTTATGGGTGCTGGCTTACTGATTCTTGCGTCGCCGTTTGTGATAGCGAGGGCCGGTAGTTTGAAAGCCACTGATCTAAACTTAAATTCACCACAAGAAAAAAAGGTGCTTTATCAGTGTTCGATGCACCCACAGATTGTTTCGGACAAGCCCGAAAACTGTCCAATTTGTGGTATGAGATTGACGCGCATGGAGACACACGCGTCCAAAACGAGTCATAAACCACTCTATTATCGCCACCCGATGCAGCCTCAAATCACGTCTCCCACGCCGGCAAAAGATGAAATGGGAATGGACTATATCCCGGTCTATGAAGAGGAATCAGGTGGAATGTCCTCAGTGGCAGGCCACGCCGATGTGGTCCTGTCGTCTGAAAGACAGCAAATGATCGGCATGAAAACGGCTAGGGTGGAAAAAAAGCCGCTCAATATGACGATCCGCGCAGCTGGCCGCGTGTCGGGTTTGAGCCAAGAACAAAGCCCCATAGTTTATGCGCTGGTTTATGAGCAAGAAGCCGGTTTGATTAAACTGGATATGACGGCCGAGATTTCTGTGCCCGCTTTTCCGGGACAAATTTTTGAAGGACATATCGTGAGCGTCAATTCGGTTTTAAACGTTGTTTCGCCCACTTTCACGGTCAAGATTCAGGTGGAAGATCCCAAAGCCTTGCTTAAACCCGAGATGGTCGCGGATGTGACAATCCAAGCGGAGTTGGGAGAAGCGTTGGTGATTCCCCGCGATTCCGTTATCCAGACGGGCGTGCGTCAAATCATTTTTGTCGATAAAGGAGAGGGGCATCTGGAGCCAAGAGAAGTCCGTTTGGGACAGGCCACCGAGACATCTTACGAGGTCTTGAGCGGCTTAAACGAAGGAGAGAAAGTGGTCTCCTCGGCGAACTTCTTGATCGATTCGGAATCGCGGCTGCGCTCGGCCGCCCAAGGCTTCAGCCCTCAAAAAACCGAATGATAGAAAAAGTCATCGAGTTTTCAGCAAAGAATAAATTTCTCATTCTGATATTTACGGCAGTGGCCATAGGCGTTTCCATCTGGTCAGCCAAAAACATCAATTTGGACGCCATCCCCGATCTCTCCGATGCCCAAGTCATTATTTATTCCAAATGGGACCGAAGCCCAGACATCATCGAGGATCAAGTCACCTACCCCATTATTAGCGCGCTTTTAGGCACGCCCAAGGTCAAAGCCATCCGCGGATTTTCAGATTTCGGTTTCTCTTACGTTTATGTGATTTTTCAGGACGGCACGGATCTTTATTGGGCCAGGAGCCGCACGCTCGAATATTTGAGCAAAATCCTCCCTAAATTACCGCAAGGGGTCCAAACCGAGCTTGGCCCCGATGCAACAAGCGTCGGATGGGTGTATCAATACGCCTTGATGGATGATTCCGGCAAGCACAGTTTGGCAGATTTACGCTCATTGCAGGACTGGAATATCCGTTTTCATCTGCAATCGGTGCCGGGCGTGGCGGAAGTGGCTTCGGTCGGAGGTTTTGTCAAACAGTACCAAATCAATATCGATCCCAAACGTCTCTTGTTCTACAACATCCCGATTAAGGACGTGGTCGACGCGGTGAGACAAGGCAATAATGACGCAGGAGGTCGTGTGTTGGAATTGGCCGGCGTGGAGTACATGATTCGCGGCCGTGGATATGCGAAGACTTTGCAGGACCTTGAAAAAATCGTGGTTAAGACTGATTCTCGGACGGGAGCTCCGATTTTAATCAAGCAAATCGCCAATGTCGAAATCGGACCCGAAATGAGACGTGGGGTCGCCGATCTTGACGGCAGGGGCGACACGGTGGGTGGGGTGGTGATCATGCGCCACAGTGAAAACGCCTTTAAAGTGATCGACCGCGTCAAAGAAAAATTAAAAGAGCTTGAACCCACACTCCCCGAAGGCGTGCGAATCGTAGAAACGTATGATCGGTCAGACTTAATTAAACGTTCGATTGATAATTTGGAACATACTTTGAAGGAAGAAATGATTATCGTCAGCATAGTGATTTTGATTTTTTTATGGCATATCCCTTCAGCCATCATTCCCATATTAACGATACCCATCTCTGTGTTATTGGCGTTTATTCCACTGTATAGGATGGGGATCACGTCGAACATCATGTCTTTGGCGGGGATCGCAATATCGATTGGAGTGCTGGTCGATGGGGCGATTATTGAAGTCGAGAATGCTTATAAAAAACTTCAGCTTTGGGACGAACATGGCCGAAAAGGCGATTACCACGAGGTGCGTTTGAACGCGCTCAAAGAAGTGGGACCTTCAGTGTTTTTTTCGCTTCTGGTGATTGCGGTCGCTTTTGTGCCTATTTTTTCTCTAGTCGACCAGGAAGGAAGGCTTTTTAAGCCGCTGGCTTACAGCAAAAATCTTGCGATGGGAATCGCAGCAATACTGGCGATCACCTTGAACGTGGCCATGCGAATGCTTTTTGTACGGATGGATAATTTTAATTTTAAGCCCGCGTGGCTTTGCCGCCTTGCCAACGTAGTTCTTGTAGGGAAATATTACCCGGAAGAAAAACATCCAATCAGCCGCTTTCTTTTTAAAATTTATGAACCCGCCGTCCACTTTGTTCTCAAACATAGAAAGGGCACGATCATCACGGCCCTTCTTTTGGTACTGACGACGATTCCTATTTATTTGAGACTGGGATCTGAATTTATGCCGCCTCTCAATGAAGGGAGCATTCTTTACATGCCGACGGCCTTTCCGGGGATGTCCGTGACCGAGGCCCAGAGGGTATTGCAGATACAGGATAAGATGCTAAAGCAATTTCCGGAAGTCCAGAGCGTATTCGGGAAAGCCGGAAGGGCGGATACCCCCACTGACATAGCCCCTTTTTCTATGGTAGAAACGACGGTGATTTTAAAGCCCAAAGAAGAGTGGCGGAAAGTGCCTTACAAGGGGATTTTAGGAAAAATCCTACCTAAGAGGCGCATCCACTACGATGAGTTAATTGACGAAATGGATGCTGTCGTGCGCCTGCCCGGCATTCCGAATATTTGGACTATGCCGATAAAAAACAGAATCGATATGCTTTCGACAGGTATTCGTACCCCTTTGGGGATAAAAGTTCTAGGGCCGGATATACAGGAAATTCAAAAAATCGGCGAAAAGCTAGAGACGACTTTAAAAAATATTAAAGGATCGCGGAATGTTTATGCCGAACGCGTGGCGGGTGGCTATTTCGTCGACTTTAAACTCAGAAGAGACGACCTAGCCCGCTATGGTCTTTCTGTTGATGACGCAGAAATGGTGATCACCACAGCGATTGGCGGCGAAAACATAAGCACCGTGATCCAAGGGCGCGAGCGCTATCCCATTCAGGTGCGCTATGCCAGGGAATTTCGAGACGACATTGAAAAATTAAAGAAGGTACTCGTGCCGACGCGGCTCGGTACGCAAATTCCTTTATCTTATTTGGCCGATATCCAGGTGATGGAAGGTCCTTCGATGATCCGGGACGAAAACGCGATGCTGGCAGGTTATGTGTATGTGGACATTGCCGGACGTGATGTAGGCGGTTATGTCCATGAGGCGAAACAAATCGTTCAAAAGACTGTGGAACTTCCCAAAGGATATTCGCTTGTCTGGAGCGGCCAATACGAAAATATGCAAAGGGTCAAAGAGAGACTTAAAATCGTCGTGCCTTTGACTTTTTTTCTGATTTTCTTCCTGCTTTATTTGAATACCAAATCCATCATCAAGACCAGCATTGTGCTTTTGGCGGTCCCATTTTCTTTGATCGGCGCGGTGTGGCTGCTTTTTTTCCTGGGTTACAACGTTTCGATTGCGGTGTGGGTGGGCATGATTGCGCTCATGGGCCTTGATGCCGAGACAGGCGTCTTCATGCTGCTTTTTCTCGATCTTGCCTATAACGATAGGGTCCGGCAAGGCAAAATGAAAACCTATGAAGACCTTAAAGAAGCAATCATTCATGGGGCGGTGAGAAGAGTACGGCCCAAGATGATGACAGTCATGGCCGCGTTCATCGGGCTTTTGCCGATTATGTGGTCACAAGGCGCAGGTGCCGATGTGATGAAACGCATTGCCGCTCCTATGGTCGGAGGGCTTTTTACTTCCTTTGTCCTCGAACTTCTTGTTTACCCAGCCGTCTATGCAATCTGGAAGTGGAAGTTTGAAATGCGCGAGGGCAAGGCCGACTGGGTCATCAGACAAGGCGAAGGAATGGTCTCCTAATGGAGCCTACGGAATCTTGTTGTCACGAAACGAACGGACATCACAAGCATAAGGGGAAGATGCTTCCTGTGAGTATGAGCACCCTCGCGGTGCTGTCCTTGGTCGCTTCGGTGATAGTTTCTTATGCGTTTCCAGTGCTTGAAGCGTTTCGCGGCTCGGTGCTGATGTATCTGAAATACATCTGGTGGGCCGTGCTGTTGGGGTTTTTTCTGGGCGGGCTTCTGGAACGCTATGTGCCGCGCGAGTACATTTCTCAACTTCTGGCGAGCAAGAAAAAACGCACGATCCTAAGCTCGGTGTTCCTGGGATTCCTGATGAGCGCCTGCAGCCATGGCATTTTGGCGCTTTCCATGGAACTGCACAAAAAGGGAGCCTCGACACCCGTGGTCGTGAGTTTTCTCCTGGCAAGCCCATGGGCCAACCTCCCCATCACGCTGATGCTCGTAGGTTTCTTCGGGGCCAAGGCGCTGGTCATTATTTTTGGTGCGCTTTTAGTGGCGTTTGTGACGGGTGTTGTTTTTCAATTCCTTGAGCAAAAAGGGCTCATTGAAGCCAATCCCCACACCGTGATGCTCGAAACAAGCTATTCGATAGCGGCCGATATCCAAAAACGCGCCAAGGCTCACCGGTTTTCCGCCGAGGGTGTTGTAAAAGACGCAAAAATCGTGTGGCACGGAGCGCTTGCGCTTGCCGACATGACGCTGGGGTGGGTTATCCTGGGGATCATTTTATCGAGTCTCGCGGGCGCCTTTATCCCTCCCGAGCTGTTTCATAAGTACATGGGCCCTTCCACTCTGGGGCTTTTTGCGACCTTGGGCCTTGCGACACTGCTGGAAGTCTGCTCCGAGGGCACCGCGCCCTTGGCGTTTGAGATCTTCAAGCAGACGGGCGCATTCGGCAACGCGCTTGTTTTTTTGATGGCGGGCGTTGCGACGGACGTCACCGAGATCGGGATCGTGTGGTCCAACGTCGGCCGGAAAGCGGCCCTTTGGATTCCGGCGATCGCGGTTCCTCAGATCGTGCTTTTGGGGTATCTTGCGAATAAGCTGTTCGGATGATAAGCTAATTCCCAAAAGGGAGGGGCTTGAGATGAATAAGGCGCTTCGATGGGTTGTCGCCTGACAAATCTAGATATTGGTTCTTTTAAAGAAGGGGCCTCCGACATCTTCGGGGGTGGCTTGGATGCCCTGGGAGACAGTGCAGGCGAACTACCCACCAAAGTTAAAGACATACTGGGGCTCTTTAAGTAGAGTAGCTCTCCATTCTCAGTCATAACATTAGTGTTTCCAATTGGTTATGGTATTACATTTATAGATTATTAATTAATTTTAATAAATAATGCTTAAGTATGTTGACAAATAGTAATTATTATATTATACTTGGGTTAACAGTAAGCGAGAATCTTTAACAATGCTAAGCTCGCTGATGAACCAAAGGTGATAAAATGGAAAAGCAGTCAGCAGGTTCCAATGGCTCTGAGCCAAAGATGAATGAGGGTAAAAGGCCCGAGCGCACGCAGATCATGACCACGAAGGAAATTGCCAAGTATCTGGGCGTGCACGAAATGACGGTCTACCGCTGGCTCAAGAAGGGCGTTTTGCCGGGGTTTAAGATCGGCGGCCGTTGGCGCAGCAAAAAAGATATCTTGGACAATTATCTCATTCAACGGATCGAAAAATAGCCTGCCTGCCGGTCAGGCAGGGGCAGGTCTGCTCGTGAGTCAAGCGGATGCATGAAGAATGGTTCATAGACGGCTACAATGTGCTTCACGGCACAGCCGTCCCGCAGTCCAAGAATCGCTCCGCGTCCCCCCGTAAGATCACTTTAAGCCGGTTATTTTCAAAGGCGGCTAATTTCGCGGCCGGCACGCCGGAACGAAAAGTTGTGGTCGTTTTGGATGGAGTGGGTGAAAATAATGAATTTAGAGCTTATAGGACTCAGTCTTTGGATATTGTCTACTCAGGATCCGTATCCGCGGACACCGCCATCGAAAAGTCCCTCTACGAGGCCCGAGGACGAGCGTCCCTATTTGTAGTGACGAACGACCGGGCGATCGCCCGGATCGCCTTAGGGGTTGGAGCCCAAGTGGTGAGCCCGAGGGACTTTCTGGAGAGGGTCCGGGACGACCAGAAGGAAAAGGACGAAATTTTGTCCCGCCATCAAGTCAAAGCCCACCGCTTTAACCGCCCATTCGAAGAGAAATTGTAAAGGTCCGATTCAGACTCTAAAGAAAAAGTACCAGACCACGGCGAAGATCGGCACGAGGATCGGGAGGCTGTATTTGGTCACGTATTCGAGAAAATGCGGCGTCTTGACCTTGGATTGGTCGGCGATTGATTTCACGAGGAAATTAGGCCCATTGCCGATATAGGTCATCGCGCCGAAGAATACGGACGCGACGCTGATCGCTTTCACGTATGGGCCGTGATCCCGCAGCAGGCTTTCAACGGAAGCGTATCCGAACAGGCCGATCGCCGCGCTTAAGAAATTGAGATACGTCGGCGCATTGTCTAAAATGGCTGAGAGGATGCCCGAAGCCCAATAGAACTGCCCCGGCGTGTGGATCCCGATCTGTTCAGCGTTGTGTTCGAGCCAATGCAGCGCCGGGATCATCGTCGCGAAGATCCCCATGAAAAGGATCGCCACTTCTTTTATAGGTTCGAAGTTAAATTCGTTGGCCTCGTGGATATTTTTCGGAGTGGTCTTATAGGACAAGACCGCCGCGAGGATCATGAGGGCTTCTCTCAGGAAAATCGGCCGGTTGATGAAAACCGATCCGATGATCATAAAAATGAAGAGCAGGTTGTGGCCCCCAAGAAAACGCCACTCCTCTCCGCCGCCTGTTTCCTTGACGCGGACTGCGAGCGGCGCCCGGCGGTAGTTGATCGAGTCGAAGACGTAAAAAATAGCCAACAGCGCCGCCACGGCAATGACCCAGGCCCCGATGAGATTTTCAAGCACCCAGAAGAAAGGCACGCCCTTGAGATAACCCAAAAAAAGGGGCGGATCCCCGATCGGCGTCAGAGCCCCTCCGATATTGCTGACAAGAAATATAAAAAAGACGATGTGGAACGCCGTAAGGCGGTATTTGTTCATGCGTATCCACGGGCGGATCATCACCATCGAGGCGCCGGTGGTGCCTAGAAAGTTGGCGAGTACCGAGCCGACGAGAAGGAACACGCAATTGGCGATCGGTGTTGCTTCGCCCTTCACTTGGATGTGGATGCCCCCCGCCACGATGAATAAAGAGCCTATCAGCGCGATAAAGCTGAAATATTCGTGCGCAGTATGGACGAGGCTCTGGGTGTCGTTGAGTTGAAAGAGGAGCCGGTACACCACAATCGCCCCGAGCCCCAGTGAGACCCAGGGGTAATTTTTTTCCCACCAGTGTTTGTGGATCAGGGGAAAAAGGGCTATCGACGCCAGAAGCGCGACGAACGGAATGGTCCACAGGAGCTCGCCAGCCATAAGCTAGAGCGAAGCGGTCATGATCGCTTCGCGCGTGAACTCGATCAGCGGGTTGGGGAAAAGACCACAGAGGACGATCGACAGCATCAAGCCAAAACCTAGCGTCATGAGGTAAAAAGGGACTCGGATCGGGGAAGGCTCTTTGGGTTTTTCCAGGTAAGCGTGTTTTATGAGCGTCAGATAATAAAAAAGCGACACGACGCTGTTCAAAACGCCCCATAAAACAAGAAACCAGTGGCCTTTTTCCATGGCGCTCGAAAAGAGGATCCATTTGCCGGTGAAGCCCACGAGCGGCGGGATACCCGCCAGAGAAAGGAGGCTCAAAAGAAGGACGAGCGCCAGGAACGGCGAGCGCTCGGCCAGACCGTCGAAGTGCGAAATTTGGGGGTTATCGTGATAGACGGATCTTGCGACAAGAAGCGTCACAAAAAATGCCCCCGCGTTCATCAAGACGTACGCGACCGCGTAGAAAAAGCCTGAGGAGTAGCCCTCCACACTTCCCGCCAAAAGCCCCACGAGAATATAGCCGGCCTGGGCGATACTCGAGTAAGCCAAAAGGCGTTTAACGTCTTTCTGGACAAGTGCGGCGGCGTTCCCGAGCGTCATGGAGATAAAGGCAAGGGTGCCGAGCACCGTGATAAAATTTGCGGTCAAGCCCAGCCACATAAAAACGCGGATCAGGATGGCGACGGCCGCCGCTTTGGAAGCCGTGGCGATGAACGTTGTGACGGGAGTGGCGGCGCTTTCATAAATGTCGGGAGCCCAGAAATGGACCGGGAAGCTCGAGAGTTTGAATAAGAACGAAAGCGACACGAACACAGCCCCGATCAGGAACGCGGGCTGTGAAACAAGTGTGGGGGCCGATCGCGAGATCTCCATGAGAGACGTCGTGCCGGCCAATCCCGCGAGAAGACTCAACCCCCACAACAGAATGCCGCTCGTGGCCGCGCCGAACACGAGATACTTGGTGCTCGCTTCCGCGGTTCGCGTATCCTGTCTCAGCGCCGAAAGGAGATACAGCGAGTAAGCCGAAAGCTCTAAGGAAACGTAAAGCGTGAGGATATCCGCGGCGCTTGTGATCATCATCATTCCGAGGCTCGCGGTGGAAAGAAATAAATAGTATTCGACAAGCTTCCCCCGAGGGATCGAAAGGGGTTTGTTGGAAAAAAGGACGACGATAAAAAGCGCCAGCGCGAGCAAGCTTTTGAATCCCTGGGACAAGAGGTCGATTTTATAGGTGGATTCGAAGAGAAAGCCCGAGTTTCGCAATGTCACAAGCGTTGCGGCGATGATCCCGAGGCTCGAAAGCGCCATGAGCGGCCGGACCACTTTAAGCGCTGTCTCGAGTTTGACGAGAGTCAGCGAGACCAAGACGACGGAAACAACCAGTAAGACCGTCTCGGGCAAGAACAGGTTCAAGTTCATTTCAGCTTCCCAGCAATGCTTGGGTGGACGCCGAGATCCACTGGATGAAAATATTCGGGAAAAGGCCGAAGAAAATAAGGCATGCTACTAATACCGCGCGGGGAAAGAACTGCAACGCTCCAATATCGTGAAAATGCTCATGGTGAACGACAGCCGGCCCGTAGAACACTTTTTGTATGGCCGTCAGCACGTAGTAGGCGGTGATCAAAAGCGCCGCGATGGAAGTAACGCCGATGAGCGGGTACACGCTGATCGCCGCGATCGTGACCAAAAGCTCCGCGACAAAACTTCCCATGCCGGGCATCCCCAAACCGCAGAGGCCCGCGATAATGAAAAATGCCGAGATTCTAGGCGCCTGTTTTGCCAGGCCGCCGAGCTCATCCAGCATCCGGGTGTGACAGCCGTCATAGATCCATCCCACGCAGGCGAAGAAGAGTGCTGTCATGATGCCGTGGGAGAACATCTGGAATACCGCCCCGTTAAAGCCCGTGACGGTCATCGTGGCGATGCCCAAAAGCACGATGCCCATATGGCTCACACTCGAGTACCCGATGATGTATTTCAGATCTTTTTGCTGCGTGGCGACCATGGCGCCGTATACAATGTTGCACAAAGCCAGGATCGCGATAAGCTGCGCCCAGTGTCTGGCGCCCTCCGGCAGAAGATACACGCCGATGCGCAAGATGCCGAAGGCTCCGAGTTTCATCAGCACTCCCGCGTGCAGCATGCTGGCGGCGGTGGGTGCGGCCACGTGGCCATCCGGCGACCACACGTGGAACGGAAAACAGGCAGCCAACACGCCAAAGCCAAGAAATAGTCCCAGGAACAGGATATTCTGGATCTGGGGCGAAAATTGCACGTTTTGTTTGATGGAAACAAGATCAAAGGTGTGTGCGCCAGGCAAGCTATAGATGTAAAGGAAGCCTGCGAACATCAAGGCGCTTCCCAGAAGCAGATACAAAGTGAGCTTCATCGCCGCGTATTGCTTGTTGGTCGAGCCCCAGATAACGATCAAAAGGTACATCGGGATCACGGCGATCTCGTAAAAAAGGAAAAAGAAGAATAGGTTGGTCGACATGAACACGCCGAACACCCCGGACACGAGGAAGAGCATGTTCGCAAAAAAGTCCTTTACGCGGTACGTGACGGTCCATGATACAAGAATTCCGCAGAAGATCACGATGGATGTGAGGAGGATCATGGAGACATTGAGGCCGTCCACCGCGTTGGAGTAATGAATGCCGTAGCTTTTGACCCATTCGACATGCTCCACCCTCTGGAACGCGGCGCTTGAGCCATCGAACTTCAGACAAAGATACACGGAAAGGACCACCGTCCCGAAGGACGCGATGAGCGAGAGGGTCTTGATGAAGTTTTCGTATTTTCTCGGTGTCAGAAGGACCAGGAGAAGCCCGACGACCGGACAGAGTAAGATAGACGAAAGGATCGGAAAAGCCATGCCTCAGAGCCCCTTAGTAAGGTAAAACAGGACCAAAACGCCACCCGCGACCGCCCATGAAATATAATCCTGTAAAAGACCCGTTTGGATCTTTGAAACCAGACGCCCTAGACGCATCACGCTGAAGGAGGTTTGGTTCACCATCAGGCCGTTGATGAAAGTCCTGTCAAACCAGTCGAGCAAAGCGGCCAATCGGAGCCCGAGTTGTTTCACCAGGAATTCATAAAGATCGTCCACATAAAATTTTTTCTCGAGAAGCGTCTGCAAGAAGTCTTTGTTCTTATCGAGCCGGTCCAGGGCAGCCTCGGGGTCCCTGAACCGGAAGAACGCGAGGGCGACGCCCGCGGCAATGAGGATGCCCGTCGTGAGGATGAGCCCGAGATCCGTAGACGCTTCGTGCCCCCCGAGCCAGTGAAGGATCTTGTGCCCAAAAAGAGGAGTCCCCAGCGCGCCGACGTAAAGCGAGATGAGGGCGAGCGAAATAAGCGGTACCGCGCGACAGATTCTAAGTAAAATTGTTTCATGGTGCTGATCGTGGATCGTGGATCGTGGATCGTGGGCAGGTTTAGAGCGGAGAATGACGAATAAAAACCTGAAAGAGTAATAGACCGTGAGGAAGCTCACGAAGAGCGCCACTCCGTAAAAGAACAGGCTCTTTTCCTTCAAGGCCTCCAAGATCATGTCTTTCGAGAAAAATCCGGCGAACGGCGGGATGCCGCAGAGCGAGAAAAGACCAAGACAAAGCACCGCGACCGACAAAATATCCTTCTTGCCGCCTTTTTTCCCGATCTCCCAGATATCATTCGTATGAAAGCGGTGTATGAATGCGCCCGCCGTCAGGAAAAGCAGTGACTTAAAGTAGGCATGCGTGGAAAGATGGAACATACCCGACACGGCGGAGCCCGCGCCGACGGCCATGACCATGAGCCCGAGCTGGCTGATCGTGGAATAGGCCATGATCCTTTTGATGTCACGCTGGACCGTCGCGACGGAAGCGCCGATAAAGGCGGTCAGGGAGCCGACGATGAGTATCACCCAAAGCGTGACAGCCGAGGCGCTGAAGAGGCCGAACGCGCGATTCAAGAGAAATACGCCCGCAGCGACCATGGTGGCGGAATGGATCAGGGCGCTCACGGGCGTCGGGCCTTCCATCGCATCCGGAAGCCAGTTGTGGAATGGGAATTGGGCCGATTTTCCCATCACTCCCAGAAGGACCAGGATGCCTATCAGCGTCACGGTCGCGGGTGGCAGTATTTGATGCAGAAATTCAGGGTTCAGGTCCGTGAAATTCAGCGTTCCCGAGAGGATGAAGAGCGCGATGATGCCGAGATAAAACCCGAGGTCCGCGAGGCGGTTGATGACAAAAGCCTTTCTGGCGGCGCTGGCGGCGCTGGGTTTTTGGTACCAAAAACCGATAAGCAAGTATGAAGTGAGCCCGACAAGTTCCCAGAACAGAAATGTTTGCAGGAGGTTGCTGGAAAGCACAAGCCCCGTCATGGAGAACGAGAAAAAGCTCAAGAAACCGAAATAACGGGCACGCGATTCGTCCTCGGCCATGTAGTAATAGGAAAATAGCTGCACAAAAAAGCTGATCGTCGTGACGAGCACGATCATCAGTAAGTTGAGCGGGTCCACCAGGAAACCGACGGAAAAGTCATAGCGAGCCACCGTGACGAAAGGCCACAGAGAATGATCCGACACGTGCAGCCAATCGTAAACATATTGCAGGGGCAGGTTGTGAGGGTTTGCGTGCAAGAGTAGCAGTTTGATGCTGGCCAGGGCCGCGGCCAATGAGCAGACTATTCCGACGGCCGGCGCGGCCTTCTTTGCGGCGCCGGGCAAAAGCTGGATCAGGACGAATGCCGCGATCGGCGCCAGTTGTATGGTCCAAAGAAGCCAGAGGTCCATATTAACCTTTCAGCTCCTTTGCTTTTTCAATATCGATGGAGCGCTGCTGCCTTGAAAGGAGTAGGACGAGGCTCAGCGCGATGCAAACTTCGGCCGCGGCAAGCGCGATGATGAAGACGACGAACACTTGTCCTGCGGCCTTGTCCATAAAAGTGAATTTATTGAACGCCAGAAAATTGATGCTGGCGGAGTTAAGAATAAGCTCGAGTGAAATGAGAATGGCCACAAGATTTCTCCTGAGAAGCAGGCCGAAAACACCGAGCGAAAAAAGCGCCGAAGAAAGGATGAGGTAACTTTGCAGAGATTGGCTAATCATTATGTTTTTTCTTTATCGTCGGCTTAGCCATGATTCGACGGGTGACGCGGAGGCGGGGCGCCCCATTCGCTCGCAGCGCTCCGCAGTGACGCGAGAACGAATGGGGCTGCCGCAGCGGCAGGACCCGTCGAATCTTGGCAGGTGACATAGTCATCGGGAATCCCTCGTGTTCGAGATCAAGAGCGCGCCCACGATCGCGATGAGCAAGATCAGGGAGACCGCTTCAAACGGCAGAAGATTCGTGGTCAGGAGCGCTTTTCCGACGGCCCGCATCGAATAATCGCCCTGCGCCGGGTCTGTGACGAGCGGCCACTGTGTCAGGCGGATCACTCTCACCAGTCCCGTGAAAAGAAGTGCCGCGATCACGAGGGATCTCAGCAGTTTTTTGGGCTCCGGTTTCTCACTTTTTTCGAACAGGGGTCTCGAAAGCATGATCGCAAAAATGATCGCGATGGAGATCGCGCCGATGTAGATAATGACTTCCACGACGGCGAGGAACTCGCTGTTCAAAAATATGAAGAGCGCCGCGACTCCGAAAAGGCAGAGAATGAGCGACAGCGCATTGTAGAAAACACTCTTATGCCATACGGCAAAAAATGCGCCCAAGAGAGTGATCCCCGCAACGGCCATGAAGAAGAAATCGGCTAAGTTCATATGGCGGCGGGCTTGGGTGGTGCGGGGGCGCCGGGCGGAGCAAGTGGAATTTTCGTGAGCGGCGTGCCCTTTTTCTCGAACGGCTCCAGAAGGTCCATGATCAAGTCCTTTTGCGTCAGGGAAACCATGTCATAGTTGGGCATGTCGTGCTTCAAGGCGTCGGTGGGGCAGACCTCGATGCACTCAGAGCAGAGAGAGCAGAGCATGTAGTTGACCTTGAAATCCGTGAGCACACGCTTTCCGTCGGCGGCGCTCTTGCCCGTCTCGAGCGACATGCAGCGCGAAGGGCAGACCTTGATGCAGGCGTTGCAGGCGATGCACAGATGGTCGCCCGTTTTTTCGTCGGTGACAAAGCCGATAGGCCCCTTGAACTTCTTGATCGGGAGCCGTTCCTTCGGATAGATCACGGTCACGGGCTTTTTGAAAAAGTACCGACCCGTGATGCCCATGCCGACCAGGAGACTCCAAAAACCTTCGAGGATGTCTTTTAGATATTTGAACATATTATCCTATTGCGTCATTCTGAGGTCGCCGCAGGCGACCAAAGAATCTCAAAAACGAGATCCTTCGGCCCCCGCCTCTTCGCTACGCTCAGAGTCAGGGTCCTCAGGATGACGTGAAGTATAGCACTACAGCCGTTACAAATATATTCACGATCCCGAAGGGGATCAGGACCTTCCACGCGAAATTCATGAGCTGATCGCTGCGGAGCCTTGGAAATGTCCAGCGCACCCATATCACCACGAATACGATCGAGTAGATCTTGAGCACCAACCAATGAGGCCCCGGCAGGAACGGCCCCTGCCAGCCGCCCAGGAAGATCGTGGCCGCGATGGCCGAAGAAACAAAGATGGCCGTGTATTCGCCCAGGAAAAAAAGCGCAAAACGCATGCCGGAGTATTCGGTGTGAAAGCCGGCCACGAGCTCCGACTCGGCTTCGGGGATGTCGAAGGGGGCGCGGTTGGCTTCCGCGAGCGAGGAACAAAAGAAGAGCATGAACGCCAAAGGCTGCAGCGCGGCAAACCACATTTTTTCCTGGAGCGCGACAATTTCCGTCATTTTCATGGTCCCGGCGATAAGCACGACGCCCATGGTCGAGAGCAAGAGCGGGATCTCGTACGAAATGTTCTGCGCCACCGCGCGCATCGAGCCTAGGAGCGCGTATTTGTTGTTGGAGGCCCAGCCGGCAAGAAAGATGCCGATAAAACTGATATTGGTCAGCGCGAACACGAATAAAAAGCCGATGTTGAGGTCGCGCATGATGAAGTTTTTTGTCAGGGGGATGATGAGAAATGCAGACAAAAGAGGCGAGAAGACCAACACCGGCGCCAGCCAGTAGCAGAACTTGTCGGCGTTCCTGGGCCAGGTCAGTTCTTTGCTGATCAATTTGACGGCATCGGCGACCGTTTGCAGAAGCCCCTGCGGGCCCACGTGAATGGGGCCGCGGCGGATCTGGATCCTCGCCGCGACGCGGCGCTCCATCCAGACTAAAAAGAGCGCGTTGACCGTGATGAAAAGGACGACAATACTTCCGTAAAGAATAATCTTAAAAAGCTCTTGCCAGACAAGATTCACGAAGAAATCCTCGCAGTAATGACTGTAGCAAAAGATTCGGTGGGTGACGCGGAGGCGGGGCGCCCCATTCGCTCGCAGCGCTCCGCAGTGACGCGAGAACGAATGGGGCTGCCGCAGCGGCAGGACCCACCGAATCTTTTGCGAAGAAGCTTCACCTATCAATCTCCGGCAACACGATATCGAGGCTTCCCAGCACCGCGATCACGTCCGCCATCACGCACCCGGGCACCATGTCCACCAGCGCGTTTAAGTTCGAGAAGGAAGGCGTGCGCAGCTTGATGCGGTAGGGGTTCGTCGAGCCGTCGCTCACGAGATACATCCCAAAACAGCCCCTTGCGGATTCCACGGCTGAGTAGTATTCGCCTTTCGGCACGTTCTTCGGGAGTTTGCCGAGCGTGACCGCGCCTGCGGGCATTTTTTCGATCACTTGCCGGATGATTTTGAGCGATTCCTCGATCTCACGCATGCGGACCCAATACCGAGAATACACATCACCCTCGGTGCGCGTGGGGATTTCGAAATCAAGCTCGGGATAGACTGAGTAGGGCTCGTCGCGCCGCAGGTCCAGAGGAACCCCCGTGGCCCGCAGGCACGGCCCCGTGACGCCGTACTGCCGGGCGCTTTCCTTTGTCAGGACCCCGAGTTTTTCCGTGCGCTTTCTGAAAATGACGTTCTTTTCGATCAGGTTGATGTAATCTTTAAGGCGCTTCTTGAACCCGGGAATGAACTTTTTGATCGCGGGGATCATGTCCTCGGGGATATCATTCACGAACCCGCCGAACCGGAAATAATCATAGGTGAGGCGTTCGCCCGTCGCCAATTCCAGGATGTCAAGGATCTGTTCCCGGTCATCCAGCGTATAAAAAAGCGGCGTGAAAGCTCCCAAGTCCATTAGGAACGCCGCCATCCAGAGTAAATGGGACGCGATGTGGTTGAGTTCCGTGGTCAAAACGCGAATGTATTCCGCGCGGGGCGGTGGCTCGGCGCCCATCGCTTTTTCGACGAGGAGCGCATAGCCGAAGTTGTAGCTCATGGCTCCCAGGTAATCCAGGCGGCCCATGTTGGGCCAGCAGCCGAGATAGCTCTGGATCTCCATCATTTTTTCGTGGTGACGATGAGAATAACCGATGATGGGTTCGCCGTCTATCACACGCTCGCCGGCCAGATGCAGGAGGATCCTCAAAACGCCGTGCGTGCTGGGGTGCTGGGGGCCGAGATTCAGGTAATAGTCTTTTTCATGCCGGCTGATGGACTGGGGATAAGCGACTTCGAAGCCCTGCTTGTCTTCCTCAATAAGTTTCAGCGACTGAGTGACGTCGGAGCCTGCCGGCTCGCCTTTAAAGCTTTTAAGCAACGGATGGATGAGAGAACTATCGGGTAGAAGAATCCGTTTGAGATCAGGATGACCTTCAAAGCGGACTCCGAACATATCAAAGATCTCTCTTTCGTACCAGTTGGCCGCTTTGTAAATAGAAGCGATGCTGGGGGCTATAGATGCGTCGTCCTGAGGTCGCCGCGGCGACCGAAGGATCTCGTTTTTAGATCCTTCGGCCCCTTCGCTTTGCTCAGGGTCCTCAGGATGACGTTTAGGTACAAGGATCTTGACGCAGGATCTTTTGGGGGTATCCCAGTGATTGAAGTGATAAACGATCTCAAAACATTCGGCAAAATCGACCGCCGTGAGCGATTCTAGGAAAAAACCCTTGTCCAGGAATTCTTTCGCAACTTCGCGGATCCGTGAGGCGGGAACGACCGCTTCAAAAAGAATACCCGATTTTTTAATATCTTTTTCAATGAATTCATCCGGTTTAACAGTGTCTTGCAGCCAAGTTTTAACGTTATTTTCGATAGTTGAGGATATCATGACTATATTGTCATCTCGCGGCGCGAAGCGCTGAGAGATCTCATCACACGACTTGATGAGATTTCTCGCTTTCCGCCGAAGGCGGACCCGCCTCGGGCGGGCGCTCGAAATGACGAAAGATTATTTTTAAGCATTCTATGTGATTGGACTGGCAGTTGCCGGTGGGACAGGAGGTTTCTCCGCCGGAGGCGGACCAGCCCTTGGCTGGCGGAATTCCGCTCTAGACATGGCGTTTTTATATTCGGCCGGGCGGTTGTCCTGAGAGTCCTTGACCACCGCGGGGGACATTGTCCCTTGGGTTTTGCCTTCTTTTATCAGGCGCTGAAGCTCGATAAGTCCCGCAAACAAAGCTTCGGGACGCGGCGGACAACCGGGGATGTACACGTTGACAGGGATAATTTTATCAATACCTTCCAAAATACCATACTGGCCGGGGTACTTGAACGGCCCGCCCGCCGTTGCGCAACCGCCGAGCGCGATCACGTACTTAGGAGCCGGCATCTGGTCATAGAGCGTTTTGATACAGGGGACCATCTTCCGGGAAATGGTTCCCGCCACGATCATGAGGTCCGCCTGGCGGGGGGAGGGCCTAGCCACGCCGAAACCGAAGCGGTCTAGATCAAAACGCGCCGCGCCTCCTGCGATGAGCTCCATCGCGCAGCAGGCAAGGCCGAATGTGAGCGGCCATAGCGAATTGGCGCGCGCAAGGTTCAGCGCCTCTTCCACCTTGAACAGATTAGCCACTCCAAAATGCGTCATCGGCGCGGGTGTCTGGGTGTTTGGGGTTATCTCCATTCGAAAAGTCCTTTCTTCCAGGCATAAAGGATCGGGTATGTGAGAATGCCCAGGAATAGACTGATAGAGACAAGCGCGGTTATGCCGCTCATTTCCCTGAAAACCACGAGCACCGGGAAGAGAAAGGCGGCTTCCACGTCGAAGGCGAGGAAAATAAGCGCGAAAAGATAATAATTGATGTCAAACTGCACCCAGGCGCTGCCGATGGGGACCTCGCCGCTTTCATAAGAGTCGCCGGCGCGCTCGCCGCGGCTTTTGGGGGCGATCAGAAGGGGGAGAAGCGTATTCACAACGACAAAACCGACACCGATGATGAGAAAACCCAGGACGTACGAGTAATCGTGAAGCAAAGACATGCAAACTCCAAAAGTTTATCGATAGAGTATACAAAAAACGTCTAACATAGTCAAACTCACCCAGTAGCTCCCAACCGTCTTCTCGTCCAGCAAGCTCCGTGGCATTGAC
>CAYJVC010000013.1:0-42819 GCA_964373505.1 uncultured Planctomycetia bacterium | reverse complement strand
TGACGGCCCACGAAGCCTTGAGCCAAAGAAAGCGGCTTTGGGACGCCACCCTGGGTGCTCTCATGGCTTCCAAGCCAGCGCGAAACCAGACTTAGTTCGTTAGATTAACAAAGGGACACGTTAAAAAAAAGGGGGCAGGTGCCGTTTCGCTGCCGTTGCGGTACAATGCTCTTATGGGACCCGATCTTGGCAAGACGCTGATGGTGATCGGCGCTGTGGTTTTGGCCGTCGGCGCCTTGATCTGGCTCAATTTGCTTCCTTGGTTTGGCAAGCTGCCGGGCGACATTGCCGTGCGGAAAGAAAATTTTTTATTTCACTTCCCTTTCACGACCTGTATTCTTGTCAGCATCGTCCTCACCCTGCTCCTAAGTTTTTTCAGAAAATAACATGTGAACCGTGAAGTGATACACCTGGTCCCGTATACGTATACGGGTGAATTTTATAAGCTTTGGAGATTTTTCGCTCAATTACGAAATTGTGTATTTTGTTCTCTCCGAGGACTACAATGTTTATATGGATAAGCAGCAAGCGATCAATTTGTCTCTCAAACAAGTCTTTGAGGAAGAAGGTGTAGATTTTGCTTATCCAACTCAAACGCTGCTATTAAACCGCTCTGAATAAATATTAACCAAAGGAGGCCCATCGTGCCACACGTTATCACGGAGAAGTGCCTTGGGGAACAATACGCGGCCTGTGTATCGGTTTGTCCGGTGGATTGCATTCATGCCGGGGAGTATAAGGGGGAGCCGTTCATGGTGATCGATCCATTGACATGCATCGACTGCGGATTATGCATACCCGAATGCCCGGTGGGTGCGATCATCCCAAAAATTGAAACGGACCCGGAGTATACCAAAATCAACTCAGATCTAGCACCTTCTTTTTCGAAAAATCCTAAAGTGACTCCACGGCCCGTGACCGAGCCGCCACACAAAACCCATCACAAAAAAGTTATTTAACTACAAAATTTCAAGTCATCTCAATGTCATTACGACTGCTTTGTAAAATCAAAGGAGTAGAATAACGATCTTCAAAAAAGGAGAGAAAAATGCCCAATGATAAGAATATAAAATGGTCGATAGAAGCCGATTATTTTCAGGCTTGTAATTGTGATTACGGATGCCCTTGCGAATTTGAGGCGCCTCCTACACCGGGCTATTGCGAGGGCATGGGAGCCTGGAAGATCCAAAAAGGCCGTTACGGAAGTATTTCTCTCGATGGCCTTGGCTTTGGTTTTGTCGCCAAGTGGCCTGAAGCCATTCATAAAGGCAATGGGACAGCCGCCTTATTCTTTGACGAAAAGGCGGGACCTGAGCAAAAGGATGCGCTGATGCAGATAGCCGGCGGTAAAGCGGGTGGTATGCCTTTTGAGATCATTGTTACCACTTTCTCCAAAGTTCTGGAGCCGCAGGTTGTGCCTTTTAAATTTGAAATCAAGGGCAAAGACAGCCGTGTCCAAATTGGCCAATCGGCTGAGATGGCTTTTGAGGCGATTAAAAATCCAGTGACGAAGTCCGAAGAAAGTATCCGTATCGAGCATGGAACCGGTTTTATTTTTAAGGGAGCGGATGTTGTCTCAGCGAAAGTCTGCAAAGCTCACATCGGAGAACTCGATTTCTCCTATCCCAACAAGAACGGATTTGTCACAAAAGTCAAATACGCCAATTGAAATTGAAGTGAATCCCGTTAGGCCAGTTGATTTAACTCATAGACGAGATCGCGCAGTTGTCTTTTCTGTTTTAGCGGCACTGTCTTTTCTGGCATGGATGTTTCTGGTTTATCAGGCATGGGGCATGGACCATATGAATCAAGTTTCCATGCTCATGCCTGACACGCGCTTGTGGCGACCCGCCGATTTATTTATGTTGTTTATGATGTGGGCTGTCATGATGGTTGCCATGATGGTTCCATCTGTGACGCCCATGGTGCTTGTATTCGCGTCCGTCAACCGCCAACGACGACAAAACGAAAACCCTTTTGTGCCAACATGGATATTTCTATCCGGCTATCTCTTCATTTGGACGGGGTTCAGCATCTTGGCTACGCTGGGACAGTGGGTATTGCACACAAAAGCTTTGTTATCGCCTATGATGGTGAGCGCTAATTTTCTTTTCGGCAGCGCGCTGCTTGTCGGCGCCGGAATTTTTCAGTTAACCCCCATTAAAAATGCTTGCCTTAAACATTGCCGGTCACCCTTTGATTTCATTATGACCCGCTGGCTAGAGGGAAAGAATGGCGCATTCATCATGGGATTGAAACACGGAGCCTATTGCACCGGATGTTGTTGGATGTTGATGGTGTTGTTATTCGTTGTGGGAATCATGAACCTTTTCTGGATTACAGCTATCACCGTATTTGTATTCATTGAGAAGGCCTCTCCTCGCGGGATTTGGGTGAGTCGGGTTTCAGGCTTCATTTTGATTGGTTGGGGATGCTGGCTTTTTTTAACTCATCGATAACTAAGGTCCGCCTTCGCGGCCGGCGACACCTATCACCAGATCCCACTAGACGCATCTAGACGATAATTGACGCATAAGCGTTTCAAAGTTTAATTTTGGAGGCAAATTCCCATGGGGCCTATGATCCTTTTGGGAGCAGGGCGAGTGGGAAGTTTAAAAGGCCCCGATATACAAGACGGGTCCGACGGGTCCTAGGCCAGATCCAATAGACTCCGTTGTGATCGTAAACTGCACAAGATTTTTGAGTTGTGGTGAAGCGGAAACATCGAGATGAGCATGGCCGTCGGCATTCGCATCAAATGTTCCCAATAAATGCGTTTTTTTGTTTTCGTCGGCTGCCCATAAAGCGTAGATTTTTCCTGCGGGAGCTTTAAGGAAATTTTTTAGCATCAAGCATCCGCCGCATTTATTGGAATTCCAAAGAAGTTTCCCCCGCATCTGACTGTTGGCATTCACCGGTGTAAAGGTAATGGGGCGCGTGTATTTCGATTTTAGAAGCTCCACCATTACCGGGTTGTGTCCCATTATGTCCTTAGGTGGAGCGATTGCTAAGAGGGAGAGTATGAGTACGCAGATCGCCACTGCGCCTGATCCGAGCGCAAGAAAAATGGGTTTTGGCAACCGAAATGTGTTTGGGCGCGAAAGCCGGGATAGTATTTTAAATTTCAGCGCCGCCGGGGGTGACAAGGACTTGAGCGAAAAAGCGAATGAGGGAAGAAGCCCGGATGTTTCCCCGATTCTTTGTTCGCATTCCACGCAACGGGTCGCCAGATGGGCTTGCATCGCCTTTAAATCGCCGCCGTCCAAAGCACCTAGCGCGTGTATGTCTGCTAGTTCAAGCCATTCTTCGTGACTCATAGGACCGCTTTCTTTTCTTTTTTTTCTAAAAGTCCGCGCAGATGCTTTAGGCCGTCACGCACCCTGGTTTTTACTGTCCCAAGAGGCAGATCCAGTCGTACCGCGATTTCTGATTGGGACAGGCCTTCAAAATAGGCAAGCTCCAGTACAGAGCGCTGGACATCCGATATTTCTCCAAGCAACCCGCCGAGGGTAAGGCGCGCATCTGCCGGAGTTGATGATTGAGCCGTGTCCTCGATGTCAAAACAGTCGTCCAAGGACTGAGTATTCTTGTTCTTTCTAGACAAAGATCGAAGTTTGTCTATACCGCGGCTTCGCGTCATCGTGATGAGCCAGGCTTCGACCGGTGCTCTGTTTGCTTCGTAGTTCATGGCTTCTCGCCAAACTCTCAAGAAAACATCTTGGACCAGCTCTTCGGCGTCCACTTTATTTCTCAAGATGCGAAGCGCTAGGCTGTAAACCAGAGCGGCAAACCGGTCGTAAAATCGTTCTAAAGCTTTCTCATCTTTATCTACGATCTGTTTTATCAACTGGATTGGGTCTTCGGGGGTCATCACAAGCATTTATAGCATAAAGAATTATGGCCCACAATAAAAAGCATACAATCCACTTGCCCCTGGGAGGCGTATACTCTAATAGAAAGGGAGCCCATTAAACCTTAATAGCGTTGATCATTGCTCTGAGTTTAAGTTCTTCCGCCTACACGAAGAAACGTTTCGATACCGCAAGTCTTCCGATGTGGAGCTGAAAGCAAAGTTGACTTCTTTTCAATACAAGGTGACCCAGGAAAGAGCGAAGATTTAGGCAAAATGGAGATATTGAATTTAAAAAATCTTTTGAATGACAAAAGGACGGTGACAATGAAAAATACAGTCAACAAAATTTATCCCGATATTGAAAAAGCGGTTCGTGATCGTTACGCAAACGGCGCGCAAAAAAAGGAAGCCGCGCTTTGCTGTCCCGTAACCTACGATCCAAAATTCTTGAAGGTAATTCCCCAAGAGATCTTGGACAAAGACTATGGCTGCGGCGACCCATCGGCTTACCTTAAAGAGGGTGAAACGGTGCTGGATCTGGGGTCTGGTGCCGGAAAGATATGCTGGGTAGCGTCCCAAGTCGTTGGACCCAAAGGCAAAGTGATCGGTGTTGATTTTAACCCCGCGATGCTTTCCTTGGCCAATAAATATAAAAAGAAAATTGAAAAATCTATCGGTTGGGTGAACGTGGAGTTTCGTCGAGGAAGGATCCAGGATCTTAATCCTCTCATAGCGGACGAATCGATCGATGTTATTGTTTCAAACTGTGTCTTAAACCTGGTAAAGGCCGATGAAAAGCGGAGATTATTCAGCGAAATGTATCGGGTCTTAAGAAAAGGCGGACGTATTGCCATCTCCGATATCGTTTCGGATGAAGTCATTCCGGATGAACTACAGAATGACCCGGTGCTTTGGAGCGGCTGTATCTCCGGCGCCTTTGAGGAGAAAGCCTTCATCAAGGCCTTTGAGGAAGCCGGATTTTACGGGATCAAGCTAGAAAAGCGCGATGAGAAACCATGGCAAGTGGTTCAAGGCATCGAGTTTCGCTCGGTGACAGTCGTGGCCTATAAAGGCAAAGAGGGTGAATGCTGGGAGAAGAAACAGGCGGTTATTTATAAGGGCCCTTGGAAAGAAGTTCGAGATGATGACCAACATGTACTAAAGCGCGGTGTAAGGACTGCAGTCTGTGATAAGACTTTTCAGATATTTTCAAAAGAGCCGTATCGCAGTGACGTGATCTTGGTGTCTCCGTGTAAAGAGATCCCCCAGTCCAAAGCAAAACTGTTTTCCGTCACTAGATCTTCGGCGGATCCGTCCTTCGGCGGAGACTGCAGTCGGGACGTAGAGCGAAATCCCAAAGAAACAAAAGGGCAAAGCTACAAGGCTAGTAAAGTGGTCAAATCAAGCTGCATGGAAGGTGGGTGCTGCTGATGACCCCACCACCTCCTTTTATATTCGACGGATATCGGATTCGCCTTCAGCGAATCCCTGCGCCGGTACCATTTAAATTAAGGGTCAACTATCACGGCGCAGAAAAGGAGGTGGTGGGGTGATATGGCTTGTAGGGATCTTGGCCGCAACGACCTTTGTGGCCTACGCCAATGGCGCGAATGATAATTTTAAAGGAGTGGCGACTCTTTTTGGCAGCGGTACAACTGACTATCGCAAAGCGCTTACATGGGCGACGATCACAACGCTATTGGGATCGCTCTGCGCTTTTTTCTGGGCCGAAAAGCTAGTAAAGACGTTCAGCGGAAAAGGACTAGTACCGGATGCGCTTGTGGCAAATCCGGCATTTATGGTGGCGGTAATATTTGGAGCGGCCATCACCGTATTCGTGGCTGCCAGGACAGGAATTCCCATTTCAACGACGCACAGTTTAATGGGCGCTCTCGTAGGAGCTGGCTTTGTCGCGATCGGGTCATCGCTCGGATTTTCAGCGCTTGGAAATAATTTTTTTATACCGCTTATGGTCAGCCCATTTATCGCTTTGGCCTTGACGCTTGTTTTGTATCCCACCTTTCACGGGGTGCGTCAGAAAGCCGGCATACGAAAGGATTTATGCGCCTGTGTCGGGGCAAGGGAAGTTGTCGCCGAGCCTGCGGTTGCCGGAGTCGGAGCGATGGCCATGACTACAACTGTTCCACGCATCGATGTTTTTGTTGGAAATCAGGAATCGTGTGCGTCGCAGGTGGTCGAGGTGTACTCGGGCAAAATGCTCGGCCTATCGGTACAAAGGGTTTTGGATACGCTCCATTTTATAAGCGCCGGAGCGGTTAGCTTTGCTCGCGGTCTTAACGATACTCCCAAGATCGTTGCTTTATCAGTGGCTTTCGGAGCTTTAGGGCTTGGCACTAACATTGCGCTTGTGGCTGTGGCCATTGCGCTCGGTGGCATCTTAAGCGCTAAGAAGGTAGCACGCACAATGTCACAGAGGATTACGGCCATAAACCATGGCCAAGGACTAATTGCAAATCTTATTACGGCATTTCTTGTCATTGTTGCCTCACGACTTGGGATGCCGGTTTCTACGACTCACGTGTCGTGCGGGTCACTTTTTGGTATCGGCCTTGCCAACGGCCAGGCCAGGTGGAAGGTGATTGGTGGAATTCTCGGAGCATGGATTATGACCTTGCCTGTTGCTGCGGTTATGTCGGGCGCAATTTACCGGGTGATCCGATGAACCCTATTCTTGTAAAAGATTCTGAGCGTAAAATGAATCAGTTCGATGAGAAAGTCGTCGCCACTAAAGGCGCACCTTTAAGAAAAGAAAATATTGAAATTCTCCAGGTAAACGTTGGAAAACTTTGCAATTTATCTTGTGTTCATTGTCACGTTGAAGCCGGTCCTTTGAAGACAGAAGAGAATATGGACAAGAAGACTGCCGAGGCTGTCATCAAGTTATTGAAAGGATCTCAAATCAAGACGCTCGATCTTACCGGTGGCGCCCCAGAGATGAATCCTCACTTTAGGTGGCTTGTGAAAGAAGCGCGGCTACTTGGCACTCGTGTGATTGATCGCTGTAACCTGACGGTGTTGTTTCTCGCGGGGCAGGAAGACCTTGCGGAATTTCTTCGGGACCAGCAGGTCGAGATCGTTGCTTCACTGCCGTGTTATTCCAAAGAGAATGTGGACAAGCAGAGGGGAGGCGGCGCGTTCGACGATTCAATCCGAGCGCTTCTAAAGCTAAACGAGTTGGGCTATGGAAAGCCTGAAACGGATCTTCCCCTGAACCTTGTTTATAACCCTGTGGGGCCGCATTTGCCGCCTAGCCAGGAAAAACTCGAAAGGGATTATAAAGAGCGGCTTTTTCAAGATTTCGGAATTGTCTTCAATCGACTTTATACGATCACGAACATGCCCATCAAGCGCTATGCAAAATACTTAAAAGCTTTTGGACAACTCGAAAATTATGAAAAAATCTTGATGGACAGTTTCAACCCGGCAACACTGGAGGGTCTCATGTGTCGAAATACGTTGAGTGTTAGTTGGGAAGGCAAACTTTATGATTGTGATTTTAATCAGATGCTTGGGATGCAGATGACCCCACCACCTGTTTGGCCGACGGATGTTGGCCGATCCGCTAATGGCGGATCGTTGCAAACAGGCGGTGGGGTGAGAAACGGAAAGCCGCTCACAATTTTTGATGTTGATTTGAGAAACATAAGCGAAATGCCCATTTTAACTGCCAACCACTGCTTTGGGTGTACGGCAGGTACGGGGTCGAGTTGCCAGGGCGCTTTAAGCTAAACAAAGGAGGTTCTATGGATAATTACACTTGTTCCGTTTGCGGCGCAAAGGTTGAAAGAGACCTTTTGGTCTATATGAAACACACCGACGAACACATCATCAATGAGATCAAGAAAAAGCATCCAGATTGGGCGGTAAAGGATGGCTCATGCCTAAAGTGCGCTGACTATTATAAGAAGGCCGTGGGAAGAGAGGTATAATCATGAGCGAAAAAAGTTCAATGACTCCAGAAGAAATCCGAGACATGGAACATCGCCAAATGGGCGGATCAAGAATATGAGATTATTGTTCTGTAAAAAACGTTTTCATGCAGTTTTTATTCTAACTTGCCTTATGCTTTTTTCGATTTCTTTGGTGCAAGGCCAGGAAGATCAGGCTCAACAAGGCGCGAATCTTATTGGAAAAAGTCCAACCGAATGGGTTGTCAGCGATTGGATAAATTCAAAACCTCTAAAGCTCTCGGATTTAAAAGGACACGTTGTTCTTGTGAGGTTTTGGACTGGTCCCGAATGCCCCTACTGCCGCGCTTCGGCGCCAAGCCTTAATGAATTATATGAAAAATACCATGACAAGGGTTTGATGGTCATTGGTTTTTACCATCATAAGTCTTCAGAACCACTCATTAAGAGTAAAGTCGAAGAGCTTGTACAAGAATATAGGTTCAATTTTCCAATTGCTATTGACTATGAATGGAAAACGCTCCATGCGTGGTGGCTCAATCAGGTGAACACCGGTTGGACATCGGTGAGTTTTCTAATGGACAAGGAAGGAATCATTCGGGTGATTCATACGGGCGGTCAATACGTGAAGGGCGACGCGGATTACCAGAAAATCGAGTCTACCATTGAGAAACTTCTTTAAATTTCTTCTTGGGGCGCTTTTTTTGGTTGTTGTTTTTCTTGTGGCCAGATTTTTTCACGTGCAAGATTTTATGGAGAAAATTAGAAATGCAGGGGCTTTAGGGGGATTTTTATTCGCCGCGGTTTACATTTTTGCGACTGTGTTCTTTGTGCCGGGATCTTTGCTCACGCTTGGAGCGGGTGCCTTTTTTGGTGTTGTGAAAGGCTCGCTTATCGTTTCGGCGGGCTCAACATTAGGCGCAGCTGTCGCTTTTCTGATTGGGCGCACTTTCGCGAGGGATTGGGTGTCAAACAAGATGGGTCATAACCCACGATTCCAAGCGATGGATCAAGCGGTTGGAAAAGAAGGAGGAAAAATAATTTTTCTTGTGAGACTTTCGCCGGTTTTTCCGTTTAATTTGGTCAATTACGCGTTTGGCCTCACAAAAGTCTCTTTTAAAGATTATGTATTGGCTTCATGGGTTGGGATGATTCCCGGAACTGTGATGTATGTTTATTTGGGATCCGTGGCGGGAGATCTGGCAGCTTTGAGTAATGGTCACCGCACTAAAACCACGCTTGAGTGGGCTCTTTATGGGGTGGGGTTTTTGGCGACGATTTTAGTGACGGTTTTTGTGACAAACATCGCTAAGAAGGCACTCGCGGAGAAAATTTCATGAACCTCATTGAACCATTAGATCAATACAATAAGACACTTCTCTCTAACGTCCATCCTGCAAATTGGAAGAATCCAACGCCCGTTTCTTGTTACAACTTGGTTGTAATTGGTGCCGGAACCGCAGGGCTTGTCGCGGCTGCGGGAGCGACTGGGCTTGGAGCGAAGGTGGCCTTAGTGGAAAAAAGCCTAATGGGCGGCGATTGTCTCAACATGGGGTGCGTTCCGTCAAAAGCGATCATTCGTTCTTCAAGAGCTATTTCAGAAATAAAAGAAGCCGACAAGTTTGGCATTCGTGTCCATGGGGATGTGGAGGCCGATTTTTCGCTGGTGATGGATCGAATGAGGAAGTTGAGAGCCGGGATTAGCCATCATGATTCTGCTGACCGGTTTCAAAAATTGGGAGTTGACGTTTTTATAGGAGAGGCAAGATTCGTCTCGAAAGATCAAATTGAAGTGGGCGGCAGAACGCTTAAATTTAAGAAAGCCGTGATCGCAACGGGCGCCAGGGCTGTCGAGCCAAAGATTGAAGGTTTGAGAGAAGCAGGTTTTCTGACGAATGAAAATGTGTTTTGGTTGACGAAGCGCCCGCAACGGCTGGCTGTTCTCGGAGCGGGGCCCATTGGATGTGAGCTTTCGCAAGCCTTCAGACGTCTTGGGTCGGAGGTATCTGTCATTGAAATGGGATCGCAATTTTTACCTAGGGAAGACGAAGATGCTGTAACGATTTTGCAGGAGGCCTTAAAACGCGAAAACGTGAATATTTTACTTGGTACTTCTTTAAAAAAGGTGCTTCGAAAAGAAAATGGTAAAGAGCTTCATTTGGAAAAAGAAAGAAAATGGCAGGTTTTGACAGTGGATGAAATTTTGGTAGGCGTCGGACGATCACCCAATGTTGAAGGACTAAATCTTGAACGCGCGAACGTGAAATATGATAAAAGGGGCGTCAAAGTAAATAACACTTTGCAAACTTCCAATCCCCATATTTATGCGGCCGGTGACGTATGTCTCGACTTTAAATTCACCCACACCGCTGACGCGACGGCCAGAATCGTGATCCAAAACGCCCTCTTCGGAGGAAAAAAGAAACTCAGTTCTTTAATCATCCCTTGGTGCACTTACACCGATCCTGAAATCGCCCACGTGGGGCTTTATGAGAAAGAAGCAAAGGCGAAGGGTGTCGAAGTGACGACATTTAAACGGGATTTGAGCGAAGTGGATCGTGCACTACTCGATGGCGGAGAGAATGGTTTTGTGAAAATTCATGTCAAAAAAGGAACTGATAAAATTCTTGGAGCAACTATCGTGGCGCGGCACGCTGGTGAAATGATCAGTGAAATTACACTGGCGATGGTCGGAAAAATGGGTTTAGCTAAAATAGCAGGCGTTATTCATCCTTATCCCACACAAGCCGAGGGTATTAAGCAAGCGGCGGATCTTTATAACAAAACGCGGATTACGCCTTTTGTCAGAAAATTATTGAACACATGGCTTTCTTGGATGTGTTAAAAAAGGAAAGTTCGACAATGAACGACAAAAAGGAGGAGGAGGAAAAATGAAAAAGCTGGCACTCGTCACCATGGTGTTTCTAACGGCGTTCGGCGTTTTCGCCATGCAGGCTGGTCCCGTTCTCGCCGGTGAGCACGGGGGCTCGACGATGAAAGAGCACGGGGGTTCTACAGTGCAAGCAGACGGCGGATCAGTTCTTCGGGGTACGAAGGATGATGCGGCAACTCTAAAAGAAGCGGCGGCGCTGATCAAATCGTCGAATCCCGCCCTGGCCAAGAAACTAGAAAAAATGGCCCAGACGCAGTGCGGACTTTAAAGAATCTCCGATGAAACCAAGCCTCCTCCAGGATCCCGGTGCGCTGCGTTTGGCGGTGTTCTTAGGGATTTTGGGGGTGATGCTTGTTTGTGAAAGCTTTTGGCCGAAAAGACGTTGGGAGACTTCCAGAGTCAAGCGGGCGGGGGTGCATTTGAGCATTAGTTTATTTAATACACTTCTCACACGCCTTCTTGTGGCGGCTCCTTTGCTTGGTTGGTTGCATTTTGTAACAGACAAAGGCTGGGGCTTAGCGCACCTTCTCGGTTTAAAAGGCGTCGCAGAGATCGCGGCCACTTTTGTGGTGTTTGATGCGCTGGATTACTGGTGGCACAGGTTCAATCACCAGTGGCCGTTTTTATGGAGATTTCACCGGGCCCATCACATGGATACGCATGTGGATGTTACAACAGCACTTCGTTTTCATACAGGCGAGCTCATTTTATCGGGCCTGGCAAAGACCGTTTGGATTCTTTTGTGGGGTCCAACGCTTGTCGGATTTATTATTTTCGAAGCGGGGATCACCGCCTTCTCGCAATTTCATCACTCCAATATCGATTTTCCCGATCGAATTCAACGAGTACTTCGAGAACTCATTATGACACCTCGAGTCCATACGAGTCATCACACCGTGACGATCCGCACGCGTGACGCCAACTATGCGACGGTTTTTTCTGTGTGGGACAGAATTTTCGAAAGTTTCCGCGAGCCGGATTTCAAAGAAATGCGGCTTTTAGGGCTTGAAGAAGGGAGGAAAAATTATCTTTCGATCATAAATTTCCTTAAAACGCCTTTTGTAACCCTGATTCTATTTTCGTGGCTAGGGACATGCGCTTTTGCCCAAAGTTTACCGAGTGAGGCCCGCCCCGGCGGGCAGGCAGGAAGAAGGATGTTTGAGTTGACCTACCAAGGCGAAATCCGGCTCCCTGATAATGCAAAGACAGCTGACGTGTGGATTCCCTTGGCTGGCTCCCGCGAAGGACAGAAAATTCTAAAAAGAACGATAGATCTTCCTTATTCGTATCGCGTGACACAAGAACCCATATACAAGAACGAGATGATTTATATCAAAGTTGAAAATGCCAGGGGCTCTATCCCATTTCGAATTCGATACCATGCCCTTGTAGATCCAAAATTATTTAAGGAAGCCTTATCCCAGGCGGATGTCCCATTGTATCTCAAGCCCAGCCGCCTGATGTTAGTGGACGAAAAGATCCGGTCTATCGTGAAAACCAATCTTCCGGAAAACACTTCGCTTTTGGACAAAGCCAAAGCCATTTATGACTATGTGATTGGCCACATGCGATACGACAAATCCACTCCCGGATGGGGCCGGGGCGATACCCAGCGCGCTTGTGCGCTCGGAAAAGGCAATTGCACCGATTTTCATTCTCTTTTTATTTCCGTGGCGCACGCAGCGGACATCCCCGCGCGTTTTAAAATAGGGTTTCAAATCCCTGAAGGCTCTCAAGGGCCGATAGCGGGCTATCATTGCTGGGCCGAATTTTCCGATGACAATAAAACATGGAATCCGGTCGATGCTTCCGAAGCTTGGAAACACCCCGAAAACCGTGAATCTTATTTTGCTCATTTTGATTCCAACAAATTCTTGATAAGCCTTGGGCGCGATATCACGCTCTCGCCGAGGCAAAAGGGGGAACCGGTGAATATCTTCTTTTATCCTTATATGGAAGCGGATGGGAAGGTTTTGGAGGATGCCGCCAAAATGGAGTTTTCTTATAAGGACCTATCCACCACTAAAACGTCGGCGGATTAAATTTGGACAAATGATTTAGCTTGTCTTGGGAGACTCGCTAAATCACGTCCTCATTTAAAAAGAGGAGGAACACGAAATGAAGAAAATGATGCCTTGCTTGATGGGAGCAGCCGCGCTGGTATTTTTTGGAGGAATGGTTTTTGCAGAGCCGACACCACCAGAGCTTCGCGGAGCAATCGCAGACTATGTGAAGACTCAAGAAAAAAATCAGGGCGCATTTCTCATCATCGATGAGCGAACGAACGAGCCGCGCAGGCTCGAGTTTGTCCGGGTTCATGAAAGAGTCGGTAAAACCGGCAATTATTACTATTCCTGCACGGATATGAAGGACGTGAAGACCGGCGATCTACTGGACCTTGATTTTGACATCGATGATCACGAAGGCAAGCTCGACGTCGCGGCGGTTCGTATTCACAAAGACAACGGAAAGGCGCGTTACACGTATGATGACAAGGATAACAGGATTCCCGTGAATTCTTAAAGTCGATGGAGCAGAAACTTATTGTATTCCTGAAATGGCCTGAAAAAGGCAAAGTCAAAACAAGGCTCGCTTCCGTTGTCGGAGATGGGGAAGCGGCTTGTATTTACAAGAAGCTTGCCGAAGATACTGTCAGCCAAGTCAGGCCCCTTGCGGGAAGATCCTTGGATCTGATGATCGCTTATGATCCTCCGGAGCGCGAGGTGGAAATTAAAAAATGGATTCCGGGGCCATTTAAGTATGTCGCGCAAGAAGGAAAGGATCTAGGTGAGCGGCTTAAGAAAGTTGTGACTGCCGCATTCCTAGATGGCGCAGAAAGAGTGATCGTCATTGGAAGCGACTGCCCGGGTCTAGATTCGCTGACAGTGAACAGGGCTTTCTGGGCGTTATTAAAGAAAAACGTGGTTATTGGGACGTCGGAAGATGGCGGATATTATTTAATCGGATTCAATCAGGCGAGGTACGCAGCCCTATTGGATGATATCCCATGGAGCACCAGCCAGGTTTTACAACATACGTTGGAAAAAGCCAAAAAAATGGGCGGCTCTACTGAGCTGCTTTCGGAAAAATTTGATGTGGACACCGTCGATGACTTGAAGCGACTGTCACAAGTAAAACACTATCATCCCTGCGACACTTTAAGGATCTCGGTCATTATCCCGACTTTGAATGAGGAGAAAGACATCGAGTCAACTCTCATAAACCTGACACGACAACATCATCCGTATGAGGTCCTAGTGGTGGATGGAGGCAGCAACGATAAAACGATAGAAATCGCTTCCAGATACGCAAAGCTAGTTCGATCCGGAAAAGGACGCGCTCAACAGATGAACGAGGGCGCCAAAGTCGCGACAGGTGACGTGTTTCTTTTTTTACACGCTGACACCCAACTGCCGAACAACGCTTTTTTGAAGATCGAGAATGCTCTTCAGTCAGGAAAGAAACAATCCGGACGCTTTCGCATGAGCTTTGGTCATGGTCACCCTCTCCTTAAGTTTTACGAATATCAAACACGTTTTCATTTATTCTCTTATGGTGACCAGGGCTTCTTTGTCAAAAGAGAATTGTTTCAAGAGATGGGTGGGTTTAGTGTCGATACCGCTTTCGAGGATATTGATTTCTACAGACGGCTCTTAAAGCATGAAAAACCTGTAATCATTAGAGACCCTGTCATCACTTCTCCCAGGCGCTTTCTGAAAAACGGCATCTTAAAACAGAAGTTCATAAACATCTCCTTGGCAGCAATGTATTGCCTGGGATTTCGGCGCTCAACAATAAAAAAGTTTCAAAACGCGTGGTATAAGGATATAAGAGAACATGCAGAGCTTAAAAACATTTAAACGAAACATAAACCGGGCCACGAGTTATTTAAAAAAACGATATAAATATAAACCAGAGATTGCATTGTTTTTAGGCACGGGACTAGGTTCTTTTTCCGATAAATTGACGGGTAAAGTCGTAGCTCACTACGATAAAATTCCGGGATTTCCTGCGCCCAGTGCGTTTAGCCAGAATAATTTGGTTGTTATGGGAAGCGTTGGAAAAAGAAAGGTTATTTCGTTTGAAGGTCGCTTCCATGCCTATGAGGGACACTCGTTCCAAGAAATAGGGTATCCGGTAAGAGTCGCTCACGCGATGGGGGTGCGGGTTCTCATGGCCACTAACATTGCCGGGGGCTTAAATCTTTCTTATAAATGCGGAGATTATGTTTTGGTCGAAGACCACTTGAATTTGATGGGAGGCAATCCTTTAGCGGGTCCGCATGAACCTTGGATGGGTGAGCGTTTTGTGGACATGTCCGAGCCTTACGACAAAAGGCTAATTGAAGTTGCGCGAAAGATAGGCAAAGAAGAAAAGATTAAATTGAAAGAGGGGGTTTATGCCGCAGTTTTAGGACCTTCCCTTGAGACCCGGGCAGAGTATCGTTTTTTAAAAAGGATCGGCGCTGATCTCGTAGGAATGTCTACAGTACCCGAGGTCCTTGTTGCGCGGCAGCTTGGCATGAGAGTTCTAGTCCTTAGCGTGGTGAGCGATGAATGTGATCCGGATCATCCTGAGCTCATTAATGTGCCTAAGATATTGGCTATTGCAAAAAACGCTCAAGGTCCGGTTTCGAGAATCCTTGCAGGATTAATCGGCCGTATCGGGCGGGTAACTTGATTTTTTTTCTCTTGACTCTAAAGTATACTAGAGAGTGTAGACTTAATGTGGAGGCAAGAGATGGTTAAATCAATAGATCGTTTTTACCAGATAGGGGAGGTTTCAAAGGCAAGCGGAACGTCGATCCCGACCATCCGCTATTACGAGGGACTGGGTCTGCTGGAGAAACCGGCAAGGAGCGAAGGCGGATTCAGGCTTTATTCGGATACCGAGATCCAGAAACTGCGTTTTATCAAGAAAGCACAGAGTCTCGGTTTTAGTTTGAAAGAAATAAAGGCCGTTATGCGGGAAAGCCAAAAGGGCCTGGGGAACTGCTGTGGTCATGTGGAGCGAATCATAAAAGACAAGCTTTTGGAACTGGGCGTCAAGTTCCGGGAGCTTAAGACCATGCGCTCGGACCTTCAGGGAATGCTCCGGCAGTGGATCCCCGCAGGGGAAGCCAAGAAAAGGGAATTTATCGTGTGTCCTCAGATTGAGCGATCAAAATCAACGAGTAAATTGAATCAAGTATGAATATTTTCAAGTCAGGATTCATAACGAGCATCCTTGTCTTAGTTTCCGTTTTATCCACCGCCATTTGCGCCCATGCCCATGAGCCCGTTTTTAGTCTGGGGCCCGAGACAATCTACAAAGACGGCGTCGGGGTTGAAACGGAATTTGAATATGAGGAAGGCGGTACGGACAAAGAGACCTCATTGCATTACGAGTTGCTTTACGGGGTCACTGAAAATTGGGCTGTCACTCTGGAAGTTCCTCAAGTATTGGATCAGAAAGAAACTGGGATGTCTTCCGAAGGTTTGGGTGATATGGCGGTTCGCTCAAAGTATCAGATTTTCAAGAGGGACACTTTGGGGGCACAAGATAAGCTGACCCTCTTGTACGGTTTGAAATTCCCGACCGGCGACAAAAATAAGACACCGCCCCTCGGGTCAGGTTCCTACGATCACCTGTTTGGATTGAGTGCGGGGCATGAATCCATCAAATGGTATCGCTTCGCCACGGTTAGGTATGTCCTAAGGCCCGATGCCGGTGTGTTGGATAAAGGCGACAGGCTCATGCTCGATGTGGCCGCGGGTTTAAGGCCATGGCTTAGGCCCTACAAATCTTGGGATCTTGTTATGCTTTTGGAGGGGAGCTATATCACTACCTGGAAGGACTTGAAAAACGGAGCGGCTCTTTCTAATTCCGGAGGACAGGAATTATTTTTGGGGCCAACTTTTCTTTGGTCGATCCGTAATTGGATGTTTAAAGGGGGGATTCAGTTTCCGATTTTGCAGGATTTAAACGGCCATCAAGACGAAAGAGATTTTAGAACACAGCTTGCCGTGGAATATCATTTTTAAGGGGGGCGAACGATGAAACAACTTCACATTTTGGCCGCTTTCTTTGTATTTTTCGGTTATACGCTTGCTTTAGCGCCCTACGCCCCGGCTGAGGACGCGGATCAAGCGGTGATCCGCGTGGACGGGCTGGCTTGCCCATTTTGCGCTTACGGCCTTGAGAAAAAACTGGGCAAAATGAACGGTGTGACCAACTACGATGCGGATTTAAAGACCGGAAAGGTGATGATCAATCTTTCAAAGGATGCCCGGCTTGACGAGGGGGACATCCAAAAGGCTGTCAAAGAAGCAGGCTTTACTTTCAAGGGGTTGGAATTGATGAAAAACGGAAAGGTCGTCCAGAAAAGTGACGGATAGATAGGCATGAAAGGGAAGATTTTAAGTTTTTTCAGTTTGTTTGGATCGGGCGCAACACTCCTTTGCTGTGCCATACCGGCTCTCTTGTCGGTCGTTGCGGGAGGAGCGGCTGTCGGGTCGTTCGTGTCCCTATTTCCATGGGTCGCGCCTCTATCCAAGCATAAAGAGGCTTTATTTATTGTTTCTGGGGCTCTTTTAATTATAAATGCCGTCTTCGTCTTCCAACCTAAGGGAAGGATCTCCTGTGCCGTGACAGGCGGCAAGGGATGCGAGGTCGCCGGGTCGTTTACCAGGATTCTTTTTTGGATATCCATTCCGCTGTATGGTATTGGCGCTTTTTCAGCTTATGCCCTTGTTCCTGTAATAAGGCTTTTTGGAGGGTAGAGTGCAAACCATGTCCATTATTACATGTCCCAGATGCGGCTTCAAGAAGCCAGAAACAATGCCGGTGGATTCCTGTCAGTTTTTTTATCAATGCCAAGGGTGCCATGAGACCCTAAGGCCGAAGGAAGGCGACTGTTGTGTATTCTGCTCATACGGAACTGTGCCTTGCCCCTCAAAATAGGAAGAAAAAGACCGGCGATGTGGTCAAATCCCTAGCAATTCTTCAATCTTTTTTGAGTCAAAACCTGCAACTATTTTTCCGTCAATATCAATAATCGGCACGACCGTTGCACCGGATTTCTTGGCAATTTCATCGGCCTTGGCCGTGTCTTTGGTGACGTCGACCTCAACAAACGAGATATTTTTTTCTTTAAAAAATGGCTTTGCCGATTTGCATGCGGAACAATAGAACGGTACCAGGTACCGAAGGGACAGGTCGAAGAGTGCGAGTGCCCTTGAAAATACGTACGTAATATGGTACGCTTTGGGTGGAGGCGCTTATGACCACTTTAACAGCCAGTAAGGCCAGAGCCAGTTTATACAAGTTATTGGACAAAACTGCTCTGTCCCATGACCCGGTCCAGATCACGGGCAAGCGGCACAACGCGGTCTTGGTTTCCCAGGAAGATTATGAAGCGCTGCTTGAAACGCTGGAGCTTCTTTCCGCGCCTGGATTTGCTAAAAGTATTCGGGAGGCCCGGGAAGATATCCGAGCCGGCAGGACCAAGCCGCTTGATCAAGTATTCGGGCGATGAACCAAAGGCGGTTTGAAGTCAGGATCACCCGCCGCGCCGAAAAGGACATAGAAAAACTTACCCCTAAATTAAAAGCCCGGCTTTACGATGTTTTAACCCAAGTCATCGCTCAAGATCCCTATCAGGGGAAGAAGCTGCTGGGTGAGCTGGGGGGCAGCTACTCCTACCGTTTAACCTATCAGGACCGCATAATTTATAGCCTGGATACAAAAAAACGGATCGTTTACGTTGAGCGTGCCAAAACTCATTATGGCGATTAAGCATTGATCTCATGGGCGGCAAAAGAATCGTTTTAGGAACGAAGAACAAGGACAAGCTGAGGGAGCTCCAGGCGCTCCTCAAGGGCTCCGGCATTCACGTGTTGTCGCTTGGGGATTTTCCGGATTGCGCGGACGTGAAAGAGACAGGGAAGACATTTGAGGCCAACGCCAGGAAAAAAGCCAGGCACTACGCGCTCCACACGAAGCTTCTCACGTTGGCCGATGATTCGGGCTTAAGCGTGCGCGTTTTGAATGGCAGGCCTGGCGTTTACTCGGCGCGCTTTGCCGGCCCCGGTTGCACCTACCGGGACAACAATCGGAAGCTTCTGCGTCTTTTGAGGAAATTGCCCGCCGTCAAACGAAAAGCCAAGTTCGTGTGCGTGATCGCGCTCTATCGCGGCAGGAAATGCGTCGGGGTCGTGAGGGGGGAGTGCCCCGGGAAGATCGGCTTCGAGGAAAAGGGCAGGCACGGTTTTGGTTACGACCCCGTTTTCATTCCACGAGGCTTTTCAAAAACTTACGCCCAGCTTTCTCCGGCCGTCAAGAACCGGACAAGCCACCGCGGGCGGGCGCTGCGCCGGGCCGTGAAGATCATATTAAAATTTTGTCGTACTTAGGTTCTTTTAAGGTGCCTGAAACCCGGAACCGCGAGAGTGAATTCTCCGCCTGCTGGACCACGAAAGGCACGAAGCCTCCGCTATCATGGGCGCCGAGCATCACATCGTCCGAGTAACGAATATCCATGCGGAGGTCCAGGCTCTGGTCGAATCCCACGCTTCCCTCGAGCCATAAGTCCACGGTCTGGCTCAAAAGCCGCAGGTCCCGGGTCCACGCCCGGTTGTCACGCAACGTGAAACTGCCGTTCAGGCTCGTGAATTCCACCCAGTCCAGCCCTTCCACCTTCACGAACGGCAGGCGTCCCATGGATTTGAAAAGATCTGTTTTAAAAAATCGGCCGTCGCGGATATTGATGAGCCCGTTTCCCTCTAGGCTTTTGCCGGAGCCCAGCGCGCCGCTTAAAGAAGTATGGAAGATCATTTTACCTTCGACTTCCTTCTTGGGATCGCCGAGGTCCCGCATGAGCATCTTGAGGTCTATGTCATTCGCGTAAAATTTCCCGTCCAAATAGGCGTCCGCGTCCGATAATTTAATCGTCGCCTCGCCGCTCACGACCCCGTCATAACCGCGGGCGCGCAGGAGCGGGATCCTTAAAAGCCGCTCTTTCATACGTACGCGGAGCTCCGCTCCCAGAAGCTTGACCTTCTTACCGACGAAGACCCAAGGGCTGCTTCCATCCAGTCTCAGCTCCCAGTCACGAGGGCGGTTCCACGGGCCTTTCAGCGCAACGAAGCCTTTCAGGCTTCCCGAAAAACCGAGGTTTTTAAGAAAAGGCGCTTGTTTGGCAAATGCTTCGGAGGCCTTCTCGAGGTTTATCTCCACAGGGCCTCCCAGGTCGCAAAAGGGGTCCTCGAAGCCGATGACGCTGCCCTCCAGATCCGCTGTGAGGCCGCGTGTTTCAAGGCGCGCATTTTTTATGGCTAAGCGGTCTTCGCCCAGGACATAACCCGTACTCAACCTAAACTCGTCTGTGGAGAGGCTGAGCCTGCCTGGCGCTTGGCGGTCTTTCGGAATGAACGCCTCAAGCGAGTAATTTTTACCTCCGAAGCTGAAGCGGGAATTCCGCAGGCGCACACCCGACGGATCCATGAAGATATCGGTCGAGACGTTGCTCGCGCTGATCTTCTTTGCGGGGTTGTGTACGGAGCCGTTTTCTACGCGCAGCCGGTACTCGACTTTAAAAAGGTCAGGACGGCGCAGGGAACCCCGGACGGTCGTGAGCGCCTGGCAGTCGCCGTCGATCGTGAACCCTTCCAGGAACGCTTTTTGGTCCTCAGAAACAAGCGTCAGCACGTTCTTGATATTCGAGTCGACGCGGATCGTTTCCTCAAGGTTGAGCTCGCTGAAGGAGCGAAGGGCCCCGTCGGTTTGGAATGGGAGGTTCTTGTAAAGGCCCCGGATATCGTCGAGCTCAAGAAGGTCCGGTTGGAACCGGACGAGGCCATTGAGCTTTTCGAGCGAGTCGATCGCTTTTGTCAAATGCAGCGCGTCAACATCCATGAGTTCGAGCGTCCCCTTGTAGCGGTCAAAGCGCCTTTCATCAAAATCGAAGACACCTTGCGCGTCCACGGCCATCGCGCCCCGGTAAAGTGTGTGCCCGACGGCGATCTCGGCGTCATGGAGGTCCGCTTTTGAGTGGAACAGTGTCAGCGATTCGCTCAGGCTCTTCAGGCGGCTCGTGAATTTCACCCTCCCGTTTTTCAGGACCAGGAAATGGCTCTTTTGGTAATCGAGAAGCCAGGAGGGGATGAATTTACTTTTTGTTTCCAGGGTGAATTCATAACCGGCTTTACGGAGGTCCCACAACCCTTTTAAGCTGATCTCGGCGTACGGGGTGTGGCCGAGCCGTACGGAACCGTCAAAAGAAAGCTGCGGGGGTTTGTGGAATCCCATGCGGATCTGGATCGAATTGATCTCTTCGATCACGGGGCTTGCGCTGTTTTTCCGCACCTTAAGGATGCCGTTCAGGATCTCGATCTGTTCCAGGTAGACATTTTCAGGCAGAAGCGCGTCCGGTCTGAACTCGAGCGTTTTCAAATTCACCCGGTCCTCATTGGGCACCACCGGTACGTCGATCTGGCCTGAGATCTGCGTTTTGACAGGGGGTTCCGGGGCCGACGCGCGCAGAGGCTCGGTATGGAGCTCGTAAACGGGCGTATCCAAATGTAGATTTGAGACGATGATCTTTTTATCCGTAAGGAACGGCAAGACGCGCGCGTTGAGGGCCAGCTTTTTTGCCGAAAAAAGCAGATAGCCCTTTTGATCCAGCACTTTTACATCACGAAAACTTAGGCCTTCGAACGGCAGGTAGAGGCTCTTTGAGAACAGCACTCTTTTGCCCGTGAACGCTTCGATCTTTTGGATCGCGTAGCCCCGCGCGCGTCCGGGCAGCAGCCCAAAATGAAGGTACAAAGCCAAAACGACCGATAACAACCCGGCCGTCAGGATGAGTTTTCTTGAAATTCTTTTACGTGATTTCACCCCATCCCCTCTTTTTTATTCGAAGAATAGACAAATCCGCTTGCAGCGGATTTGAACGCCGCTTTTCACTTATTTTATGCCGCTCAAGCGGCGTAAAAAGAGGGGATGGGGTCATACAAAAAACGATTATATCACATCCGGCGTTTAAATTTTCTTGCACCCCCCAAATCCAGAACCTATAATGCTATCCATGACCTCACCACCTCTTTTTATGTCTGAAAGACACGTGATTCGCCTTTGGCGAATCGTTGCGCCGAATATGTGGCTACAAAGATTGGGTGGGGTAGGCGCAACAAAAGAGGTGGTGGGGTGAAGAGCAAGCACCGAAAAGGCATTTATCCCGGCACTTTCGACCCGGTCACCTACGGCCATATCGACCTCATCAAACGCGCGCTGGGCGTGTTCGACGAGGTCATCGTCGCGGTCGCGGACTCGGGCGCTGAAAAAAAACCGCTTTTTTCGATCAAGGAGCGCATGGGCTTGCTTAAAAAGGCCACGACGGGGCTGCGCGGGGCTTCGATCGATAGTTTTGACGGCCTCGTCGTGGAGTATGCGCGAAAGAAAAAGGCCGACGCGATGATCCGCGGCGTGCGCATGATCTCGGATTTTGAGTATGAATTCCAGATGGCGCTCACGAACCGCAAGCTCGCCGGCGACATCGAAACCATTTTCCTGATGCCCCATGAATCTTACGCGTATCTTTCGAGCCGCCTGATAAAGGAAATCGCAAGGCTCGGAGGGGATATCCACAGTTTCGCGCCGGATTTTGTCGTGAGCGCGCTTTATAAAAAATTAAAGCCCTGATCCGTCGGTCATGAATAAGCCATGAAGATCCCGCTCGGCAACCTCAAGGACAATCAAAGCGTGGTGGTGCAGGAGGAGGTCGTGCCGGAGGATCTGGAGCTCGACATCGGCGTTATGCGATTTCCGGAAAACCTTGAGCTTCGCGCCGAAGCCTGGAAGTCCAAAAATGACCTGACCGTGCAGGTCCACGTCGAGGGGGTGCGCAGTTTCACCTGTTCCCTCTGCCTCGAGGAGTTCGATAATCTATTTGAAAAAGACTTCGCACTTCATTATGATATCAAGGGTTTGGACTCGGTCACGATCGATCCCGACGTGCGGGACGAGCTGATCCTGGAGAATCCGATACGAATTCTCTGCCGCGCCGATTGCCGGGGCTTGTGCCTGTTCTGCGGGACAAATCTCAACACGGACAAGTGCGACTGCAAAATTGACGAATGAAAGGAAGTTAAATGCCCAATCCGAAACGTAGACATTCCAACACACGGACCCGTAAGCGCCGCACGCATGACAAGATGGCGGTGCTTGCCGCCCGTATCGACCCGAATTGTCCGCTCGGCGCCGACAATTGTGAGCCCCACGCGTCCCACCGCGTATGCCCGAAATGTGGTTATTACAACGGGCGACCGGTCCTGCAGATCAAGACTAAAGAAAAAAAGAAAAAATCATAGATTCCTTGTCTGATTTTTCGAAAAGGACATTATGAGAGTCGCCGTAGACGGGATGGGCGGCGATAGCGCTCCGCAAGTCGTTGTGGAGGGGGCGCTGTCGGCCGCGCGCGAATATGGTTTCAAGATTGTGCTCGTGGGCGATCAGACGCTTTTGCACTCTGAGCTTGAGAAACACAAGAACGTTCCCAAAGGCGTATCCGTCCATCACGCGGGAAGTTTTGTCCGTATGGACGAATCGGCGGTGGCGTCGATCCGCAAGAAAAAAGATTCTTCGATCTCCGTCTGCACGGATCTGGCCAAAGAAGGAAATGTCGACGCGATCGTGACGGCGGGGCATACGGGTGCCGCCGTGGCCGCCGCGGTGCTGAAACTGAGGCTCCTCGAAGGCGTCGAGCGCCCCGGCATCGGCATCCTTTTTCCCACTCAGGGCACGCCCACGTTCCTGATCGATGTGGGCGCCAATATTGACATCAAACCCGCCCATCTTTATCAATACGCGGTCATGGGAGAAGTTTACTACCGCTACATCCTCCGAAAGAACCGTCCTTCCGTGGGCATTCTTAACATCGGAGAAGAGGAAACCAAGGGCACCGGACATGTCAAAGAGGCTCACCAGCTTTTGAACAAAAGCAGGCTCCATTTCATCGGCAATGTGGAGGGGCGCGATATTTTCAACGGATCGGTCGACATTGTGGTCTGCGATGGTTTTGTGGGCAATGTGGTGCTCAAGGTTTCCGAGTCGATCGCCGAAGTGATCAGCAAGCTTTTGAAGGACGAATTCAAGAAGAGCGCTTTGACGACGTTCGGCGCGCTCCTGGCCAAACCTGCGTTCGACGCGCTTAAGAAAAAAGTCGATTATTCGGAGTACGGCGGCGCGCCGCTTTTGGGGATCGACGGCACTTGCATCATCAGTCACGGTTCCTCTAATGCCATTGCGATCAAGAACGCGATCCGCGTGGCGGGCGAGTTCGTGAAATATGAGATCAACCAGCATATCCTCGAGGCGATCGGGAGCGCCAATGACAATGATTAGTCCCCGACGCGCGGGCATGACCGGCATCGGCTTTTACGTGCCCGAGAAGGTCCTGACGAACCGCGAGCTTGAGAAAATGGTGGACACCTCCGACGAGTGGATCCGGACAAGGACCGGCATTTTGGAGCGGCGCATCGCCGCCAAAGGCATCGGCACGAGCGACCTAGCCGCCCATGCGGCCAAGGCGGCCCTGAAAAACGCGGGCATCGCGCCGGACGCCGTCGATCTTCTGATCGTCGCCACAACGACCCCCGATATGCCGCTTCCGTCGTGCGCCTGCTTTGTTCAGCAGAAGATACACGCAAAAAATGCGGTGGCATTTGATCTAGCGGCCGCCTGCGCGGGTTTCGTGTACGCGATCGTGGCGGCCGAGCAGTTCGTGAAAAACGGGACCTATAAGACAGCGCTCGTGGTGGGCGCGGACCTCATCTCCTCCTATATTGACTGGACGGACCGGTCCACGTGCGTGCTCTTCGGGGACGGGGCGGGGGCCGTCGTCGTGCAGGAGGTAAAGTCCGGAGGAATTCTATCGAGCGTCCTCGGCTCCGACGGCCATTACGCGGAGCTTTTGAAGATCTGCGCCGGGGGCTCCAAATTACCCGCGAGCGCCGACACCGTGAAGACCAAAGGCCATTACCTGCAGATGAGCGGCACGGAGGTATTTAAGCTCGCCGTTCGCGGAATGTCCGATGCGGTCACGGAAGCGCTGGAGAAAGCCGGGGTGAAACCCGAGGATGTCGCGTGCCTAATTCCCCATCAGGCCAACCAACGCATCATTGATGCGGTGAGCGAGCGCCTCAAGTTCCCAAAAGAGAAGGTGTTCGTGAATCTGCAGAAGTACGGCAATACCTCGGCGGCCTCCTGCGCGATCGGGTTGTGCGAGGCGCTGGAGGAAGGCCGCATCAAAAAGAAAGACAAGGTCGTGATGGCGACGTTCGGTTCGGGCCTGGTGTGGGGGGCGATGGTGATGGAGTGGTAGCCCCACCCCCTGTTTCCAACGATCGCGAAGCCATCGGTTCGCCAAAGGCGAACGAAACAGGGGGTGGGGTAGATTGCGCCTATCTTTTTCCGGGGCAGGGCTCTCAATTCGTGGGCATGGGCAAGGATCTCTATGGTCATTACGAGGCGGCCCGGAAGATCTATGACCGCGCGGCCCAGATCCTGGGTTTTGATATCCGCGAAGTTTGTTTTGAAGGGCCCGCCGAGAAGCTCACACAAACGCGTTTCAGCCAGCCGGCGATCTTTGTGACAAGTATGGCGGCGCTTGAGGTTTTCAAAAGCACTCCCAAGGCCAAAGAGCTCGTGCCGCGGTTCGCGGCAGGGCTTTCGCTTGGGGAAGCGACGGCGCTTGTGGCGGGAGGAGCGATCTTGTTCGAGGACGGCGTGGAGTTTGTGCGGCACCGCGGCCAATACATGGATGAGGCCGCCCTGGAAACTCCCGGGATGATGGCGGCGGTGTTGGGGATGGGGCTCAATGAAGTGGAAGAGGTCTGCCGGCTGACCGGCGCCGAGGTGGGGAATCTCAACGCGCCGGGCCAGATCGTGATCTCGGGGCGCAAAAAATGCGTCGAGGACGCGATCGATAAACTCCGGGAAGCGGGCGCAAAAAAGGTGCTTCCGCTCGAGGTCAGCGGCGGTTTTCATTCCAGTTGTATGGAATCCGCCTGCCGGAAGATCACTCATTCTCTGGACCATGTGTTGATCCGAAAGCCCGTCATCCCTGTCGTGAGCAATCTGACGGCCAATATCGAGGACAGCCCCGCACAGATCAAACAAAATCTGATCTGGCAAATGAACCATCGCACGCTTTGGGAGGACTCGATGCGTTTCATTATCGGCAGAGGTGTCCGGACATTCATGGAGTTTTCGCCGGGAAAGGTGTTGAAAGGTTTGCTTAAGAAAATAGACCCGGGTGTCGAAACCATATCCTTGAGCACGTGGGAGGATTTTTATGCCATCGAATGAGAGGCGTTTGGAAGGGAAAGTGGCCGTGGTTACCGGCGCGAGCCGCGGAATAGGAAGAGAAGTAGCGCTTTTGTTCGCCCGGGAAGGCGCAAAACTCGTGATCACCGCGCGGAATTCTGATCTTTTGGAGTCTTTGGCCAGTGAAATTGAGTCGGCCGGTTCTTCCAAACCCCTTATATTTGAACTGGATGTGAAAGAAGGGGCAAAAGTCGATGAGGTCGTGGACAAAATTCTTGACAAAACCGAGCGGATTGATATACTCGTCAACAATGCGGGCGTCACACGAGACGGTCTCTTTGTCCGGATGAGCGACGCAGATTGGGACGAGGTGCTGGATACGAACCTGAAGGGCACTTTTCATTGCATGAGGGCCGTCGGCCGCATCATGATGCGGCAACGGGGAGGCAAAATAATCAACCTAGCCTCCGTGATAGGCCTCGTGGGAAATGCCGGGCAGGCCAATTATGCGGCGAGCAAAGCCGGCATCATAGCTCTCACCAAATCCGTCGCGAAAGAGCTGGGATCACGGAATGTGCTCGTGAACGCGATCGCGCCCGGGTTCATCGAGACGGAGATGACCCAGGTTTTGAGCGATCTGGTGAAAGACAAAATTTTAAGGACAATTCCGGTCGGAGTTTTTGGAAAGCCGGCCGACGTCGCCCGGACAGCGCTTTTCCTGGCGTCGGATGAGAGTAATTTTATAACGGGTCAAGTCATCACTGTCGATGGCGGAATGGTGATGTAATCCCACCCCCCGTTTCAACCGATTGCGAAGCAATCGGTTCGCAGTCGCGACGAAACGGGGGGTGGGATAAAAGGAGGAATAGAATGGCCGAAATTTCACAAAAAGTAAAATCCATCATCGCGGAACAATTGGGCGTCAAAGTGGAAGAAGTCACGGATTCCGCATCTTTTGTGGATGATCTCGGAGCAGATTCCCTGGACACCGTAGAGCTTGTGATGGCGCTGGAAGAAGAGTTTGGCATTGAGATCCCCGATGAAGACGCCGAGAAAATGACCAACGTCGGCGAAGCGATCCGCTATCTCGAGGAAAAAGCAGTCCACAAGAAGTAACGCGCTCCTTCATGTACCCCCGTGTGGTTGTCACCGGTGTGGGAGCGGTCACGCCGATCGGCAATAACTGCCACGATTTCTGGAAATCCCTCATAAGCGGCCAAAGCGGTGTTGGAAAAATAACCTATTTTGACGCTCACGCGTTCGACTGCCAAATAGCCGCCGAAGTCAAAGGTTACGACCCCAAAAAAACCATCCCTTTAAAAGAATCCCGGCGCATGGAGCAATTCAGCCAGTTTGCCGTCACCGCCGCGAAAGAAGCGATCGAGGACGCGGGGTTGGACATGAATAAGGAGGACCCTTATGAGGTGGGCGTTCTTGTGGGCTCAGGGATAGGAAGCCTTCGGATCATCGAGGAAATGCAATCGGTGTACCTCACCAAAGGCCCCGAGAAGTTCACCCCTTTCATGATCCCGCTTCTTATTATCAACATGGCCGCCGGCTGGATCTCCATTCTTCACGGGCTCAAAGGTCCGAATCTCGCCGTGGTGACGGCCTGCGCAACTGGCACGCACGCGATCGGCGAAGCCACCCGGATGATCCAGCATGGCCAGGCGGTCGCGATGGTCGCCGGCGGCACGGAGAGCACGGTCACGCCGCTCGGCATCGGCGGCTTCTGCGCCTTGAAGGCGCTTTCAAAACGCAATCACGATCCCCGGGGCGCTTCGCGGCCGTTCGATAAGGAGAGGGACGGTTTTGTCATGGGCGAGGGCGCGGGCGTCGTTGTGCTCGAAGAGCTGGAACACGCTAAAAAAAGAGGCGCGCCGGTATACGGCGAAGTCGCCGGTTACGGCCTGAACGGCGATGCCTACCACATGACGGCCCCGAGCCCCGACGGAGAGGGCGCAACGCGGTGCATGCAGCTGGCGCTCAAGGACGCCAAAATGAATGCGGAAGCCATTGGTTATATCAACGCGCACGGCACCTCGACCGAGCTCAACGACAAGATTGAAACGCTGGCGATTAAGAAGGTGTTTAAGGACCATGCGAAGAAGCTTGCAATAAGCTCCACGAAGTCCATGACGGGCCACACGCTCGGCGCGGCCGGCGGCATCGAATTTGTGGCCTGCTGTCTTTCCTTGAAACACCAGACGCTTCATCCTACGATCAATCTGGCGCACCCGGATCCGGACTGCGACCTCGACTACATCCCGAACACGGCGCGCAAGGCCACGGTCGAGGCGTGCCTATCGAATTCGCTGGGATTCGGCGGGCATAACACCTCGATCATTGTGAAGAAATTTAAAGGATAATGCATTTGTCATTTCGAGCGAAGCGAGACCTGCCTGTCCGGCAGGCAGGAATCTCGTCAAGTCGTGTGATGAGATCTCTCGGTCGCCTGCGGCGACCTCGAGATGGCGGGAGAGAGATGTTGGTATGTCACAGTTGATGGAAGGAAAAAAAGGCATTATCTTTGGCGTCGCCAATAAACGCAGCATCGCCTGGGCGATCGCGAAAAGCGTTTCGCGCGAAGGCGCGGAGCTTGCATTCACCTATCAGGGCGAGCGGCTTGAGGAGAGCGTAAGGGAGCTGGCGGGCACGCTGCCGAACTCCTGGGTGCTGCCCTGTGATGTGATGCAGGAAAACCAGGTGGACGACGTCTTTAAAAAGGTCGACCAGGTCTGGGGTGGGCTTGATTTTCTCGTCCACTGCGTCGCTTTCGCGAACGCCGAAGACTTGGAAGGGGATTATGTGAAGACCAAAAAAAGCGGTTTTGACACGGCGCTGGGTGTCAGCGCGTATTCGCTGACGCTTTTGTCGCAGAAGGCCGCGCCGCTCATGGAAAAAAAAGGCGGCGGCAGTATCGTGACGCTTACGTATCTGGGCGGGCAGCGCGTGGCACCCCGCTACAACGTGATGGGCGTGGCGAAAGCGGCGCTGGAGGCGAGTGTCCGGTACCTGGCCAACGATCTGGGCCCCAAAAATATCCGCGTGAACGCGATCTCATCCGGCCCCATCAACACGCTGGCCGCGCGCGGCATTTCAGGGTTTACGGATATTCTTAAAATTTGCAGGGAAAAATCACCGCTACGCAGGAACACAGAACCCGAAGAAGTGGGGGATACCGCGACCTTTTTGCTGAGCCCCCTCGGCCGCGGGATCACCGGAGAGGTGATCTTCGTGGACTGCGGCTACAACATCCTCGCTTACTAAATTTCGCCCATACAACATATAGCGTTCCTATTGACTACACTCCCCAATCATGTTAGTCTATTTGTACTAAATTCACCTAGGATTAACAGTGCATTTTAAAAAACTAGAGCTCTTCGGGTTTAAGTCTTTCCTCGATAGGACCACGATTAATTTTGAGGCCGGTGTCACGGCCATTGTGGGCCCGAATGGCTGCGGCAAGTCCAATATTTCCGACGCGGTCCGTTGGGTGCTGGGCGAGCAGAGCGCCAAGTCCCTGCGCGGCTCCAGCATGGAAGACATCATTTTCAGCGGCAGCGTGCTGAAAGAGCCCATGAACCTGGCCGAAGTGTCCCTTACCCTTTCCAACGCACAAAAACTTCTGGCGATAGACTACGACGAGGTCACGGTGTCGCGCCGTCTCTATCGCTCGGGCGAGAGCGAATACCTGATCAATAAAAATGTCGTGCGCCTGAAAGACGTCCATGAGCTCCTCATGGGCACCGGCATCGGCACCGAGAGCTACTCGATCATCGAACAGGGCAAAATGGACGCGATCCTGAATTCGAAACCGGAGGATCGCCGTGCGATTTTCGAGGAGGCGGCGGGCATCACGAAATTCAAGTCGAAGAAAAAGGAAGCGCTCAAGAAACTCGAGCAGACCGAAAACAACCTGCTGCGCATTCATGACATCATCCAGGAGGTGAAGCGGCAGATCGGCTCGATCGAACGCCAGGCAAAAAAGGCGGAAAACTACAAGGTTGAATTCGCAAAATTAAAGGAGATGGAGCTGGCACTGGCTTCGCACGAATTTCTGATGTTCGAGCAGAACCGAAGCTCCAAGGAAAATGAGCTCGTGGAACTCCGCCGGAAAGAAGAGGAAAGCCTCGCGCAAGCCGAGGAGATCGAGACCCGCACCGATGAGGAAAGGCGACGTCTCGACGCTGCGGATGGCGTGATACGTCAAAATCAGGAAGAGGAATGGAGCGTGAACAGCGATATCCGCAGCAAAAAGGACCGTTCACTCTTGAACCGCGAGCGCATAGGGGAGTTCCTGGCCAAGCGCGAGAACCTTTCCCGAGACATCCAAATCGCGCACGCACGGATCGAGGAATTGACCCGCGAATTTGAGAATCTGAACCGGGAGCTGGAGACCGTTCAAAATGAGGAGAGGGAAGGTGCTGTGCTTTTAACTTCCCTCGAAAATGAGCTGCAGGCGATCGAGCAGCGCTCCGAGCGCGTGCCTTCCTCTTCACCCCTGCATCCGGACCTTGAGGCGAAGATCCGCCATTTCAGGGGCAATGTGCACGCCCTATTGAAGCGTTGGCGGGAAAGCCAGGGCGCTTCAGATGCGCAATTTGAGGCCGAGCTCGAATCCGAGATACGCGTGTTCGTGGACGAGCTCACGAGACTCCAAGGCAAGGACAAAGAAAAAGAGACGCTCTTGATGCGTTTGGCCGAAACCCGCTCACGCCAGGAGTTTCGCACAACGAGCCGCGAAAAGAACGAAAGGGACAAGCACTGGCTCTTGGAATCCCGGCTCAACGAGGAAAAACGCGTGCTGGCTTTCGAAAAAGACGCGCAAGAATCCATCGCTAAAAAGGAGGTGCTGGAGGCCGAAAATATTTCGATCGAGAAGGAGCTGGGGGCGCTCACGTCGCATAGGGATGAGATCCTCCGAAAAAAAGAAGCCGCGCGGCTCGAGCGGCAGAAGATCGCCTCGGGCCTTGAGGCGCTCGAAAAGGACGGGCACGAGAAAAGAGAGTTCTTAAAGACCGCCCAAAACCAGGTGCATGGATTTGAGCTTCAGCATCTAGAGATCCAACACGAAATGGACCGGTTAAAAGAAAGGATCTTCAACGCCTATCAGGTGGACCTCGTGGTCGAAACCTCAATGCGCGACACCGCCGCGCGCGCGGCCTCAGAGCTTGTGCCGGGCCAGGCACTGGACGCGGAAAAAACGAGGCAGGAAGTCCACGCGCAGAGGGAAAGATTGAACCGCCTGGGCCCCGTGAACCTCGTGGCGATCCAGGAGTACGACGAAATGAAGGCGCGTTTTGATTTTCTGACCCAGCAAGAACAGGACCTTCTGAAGGCCAAGGAAGACCTTCATAAGGCGATCCAGAAGATCAACCGCACGACGCGGGAACTCTTTGCGGACACCTTCGAGAGGATCCAGAAAAGCTTCACGGACTATTTCAAGCTCCTGTTCGGCGGCGGCCATGCGGAGCTTGTGCTGCTGGACGAGCACGACGTGTTGGAGAGCGGGATCGAGATCGTGGCCAGGCCCCCGGGCAAAAAACTCCAAAATATCTCGCTTCTTTCGGGCGGCGAGAAGGCCCTCACGGCCATCGCGCTATTATTCTCGATCTTTAAGGTAAAGCCGAGCCCCTTTTGCGTGTTGGATGAGATCGACGCGTCGCTCGACGAATCCAATGTGGACCGTTTCTGCGCGGTGCTCAAGGAATTTATCGCCGAATCGCAGTTCATCCTTATTACTCACAACAAACGCACGATGAACCTTGCCGATGCGATGTACGGCATCACCATGGCCCAGACCGGTATCAGCAAGGTCGTGTCGGTGCGGTTTTCGAAGGACGCGAAGACAAATCACACGGCGGACAACGCCAAAGTCCTAGTTTAAGTCAGAGGTCATTTCCCAGGCTTCTCGTAGGCGCAAACCTTGTTTTTTCCGGAATACTTCGCTTCATAGAGCGCGCCATCCGCGCAAAAGATAAGTTTTTCCTTGTCATCCGCGTCCTCCGGATACGAGGCGACCCCGACGGAGACCGTGATCTTTTTTGCGAGTGCGGAGGTATCCGACTGCGAAGTCTCGTTCTCGACCGTCGCTCTCAACCGCTGCGCGAGTTTCAACGCCTCCTCCTTCGAAGTGTGGGGAAGCACCGCCGCGAATTCCTCCCCGCCGTAGCGCGCCAGATAGTCATTCCGGCGCATCACGCTTTTTGCGATGCGGGCGATCTCCTGAAGCGCCCGGTCCCCCGAAGGGTGGCCCAGGCGGTCGTTGAACGACTTGAAGTCATCGACGTCAAATATCATGAGGCTCAAGGGGTTCTTGTTGGCCTTGGCCTCACGGATGGATTCCTGCAAAAGTTTTTGGAAATGGCCGTGGTTCCACAGACGCGTCAAGGAATCCTGCTGTGAGCTTGTGACCACGGCGCTGAAAGTGTTGGCGTTTTCAAGCGCGAGCCCCGCGTGGTCCGCGAGCATCATGACGCGGCGCACATCGCTTTCCTTGATGTCATTTTTGGTCGTGATATTGTCTATCATGAGGACCCCGATCACGTGATCTTTGCCGCGCAGCGGCACAACTGCGAATTGCTCAATACCCAGACTCCGGAGCATTCGATCCCCAAGTTCATGATTGGCCTCCTCTTTGGGAACCAAATAGGGGCTGCCGTGGATGACGGTCTTGGCGAGGATGCCGAAGTCTTTCTCTATCGGCAGGCGGATCTGGCGGACTATGGAGTTGAGCTCCGGGTCTATCTGTTTTCCTGCCTTATGGTATACGTCCAAGAGCCCCTCAAGCGTGATTTTCTTTTCTTCGATCATTTTCCAGATCTTGGACGATACCTCGGGATGCGTGGGGCCGATGCCCATTTTGCCTTCCAGCTGGGTGCCGGAATCATCCACCGTAAAAAGGATCGCGCGGTTAAAACCCATCCCTTCATGGCTTGTGACGGCGCTCAGGATGAGATAGATCACCTCGTCCAGGAGGAGCGTTGTCCGTATCAGGTTCCCGACCTCGTATAAAAGCAGGAGTTCCTGACGTGTTTTTCTGAGTTCTTCTTGTAATCCAAGTTCTTCCATAGTAGGATATTACCACATTTTTGTTGAATTTATTAGAATACACGCTGCCACTTATCCGGTCAAGGGTCATCCAAAATTGAACCCAGGAAAAAATCCAGATCCCAAAGCCATTCAGGACATGTTTGACCGGCTGGCAGGCCGCTACAACCTTTTTAACTCCTTGATAAGTCTTGGGTTAGATTCATTGTGGAGGAATGAGGCCTTAAAACCGGTGCTTCCGGGAATGAACGTGCTGGACCTGGGGTGCGGGACAGGCGACCTTTCGGTAGGCGCCGCCCGCAGGTTGAAAGGCCAGGGGCAGGTCACCGGGCTTGATTTTTCGCAAAGGATGCTCGAGGTCGCGCGACAGCGGCTTGAGAGGCTGCCCCCCACGTATGCGGCGGCCGTGCGTCTGGTGCGGCGCAGCGCCCAGGAGCTGCCGTTCGAGGAAGCGCCGTATGATCTGGTGCTTTCCGGCTTTGTGTTGAGAAACTTGTACGAAAGCATCGAATGGGTGCTCTCGGGGGTGTACCGCTCGCTTAAAAAAGACGGCGCGATCAGCTTTTTGGATTTCACCCAACCCCCCAATCCGGTTGCCTGGCGGCTATGGCGTCTTTACATGAATAGCTTTGTTGCGCTCTACGGCCGCGCGCTTTTTGGAAAGGATTACCCGGAGTCGTATCTCACGCAATCCGCTGAGCGTTTTTTAAAAAAGGACGAATTCGTGAAACGGCTCGAGGCCCAGGGTTTCGTGAACATCAGGGTTAAGAGCGATCTATTCGGCATCATCGTGCTTTACCAGGCGACGAAATCATGAAGAAAAATTTCAGGAACTTGCGCGAATTTGTCGGGGCGCTGGAGGCGGCCGGCGAGCTTATCCGCGTGGCCAGAGAAGTGGACGCGGAGCTTGAGATCTCCGAGATCACGGACCGCGTGTCCAAGATGCCGGGCGGCGGCAAGGCGCTTTTGTTTGAAAACGTCAAGGGTTCCAAGATCCCGGTGCTTATCAATGCGTTCGGTTCTTACCGCCGAATGGCGATCGCCCTCGGCTGCGCCACTGTGGACGAAGCGGCCGCAAGGATCCGCGCGCTTTTGGAGATCAAAGGCGTTCCGAAGAGCTTTTCAGGGAAGGCACGCCTTCTCGGACAGCTCTTGGACCTTTCGAAGATCCCGCCCAAGCTGGTGTCCCGCGGCGCCTGCCAGGAGATCGTGCTGAAAGACAATTTTAAATTATCTGAACTGCCCATTTTAAAATGCTGGCCGAAGGACGGAGGGCGTTTCATCACCTTTGGGCTCGTCTGCACGAAGGACCCGGACACGCTCGAGCGTAACATGGGCGTGTACCGCCTACACGTGTACGATGACCGGACCACCGGCATGCACTGGCAGACGCAAAAGGACGGCGCCGTCCATTCTGAAAAGACGAGGCGTCGCGGCCGAAAACTCGACGTCGCGGTCGTGATCGGCGCGGACCCGGCGACAGCTTTTTCGGGTGTCGTGCCGCTGCCGTTCGGGCTCGATGAGCTTTTATTCAGCGGTTTCCTGAGAGGCGAGGGCGTCGAGCTTGTGAAGTGCAAGAGCGTGGACATCGAAGTGCCGGCCGAGAGCGAGATCGTGCTGGAGGGCACCGTGGATCCGAACGACCTGCGCGAGGAGGGGCCGTTCGGCGACCACACGGGCGTTTACACGCCGGTCGAACTTTTTCCGGCATTTCATATTCAATGTGTCACGATGCGAAAGGATCCGATCTATCTGACAACCCTGGTTGGCAAACCCCCGATGGAGGATTATTTTATGGGAAAAACGATCGAGAAAACATTTTTACCCATTTTACAGAAGCAGATCCCCGAAATGGTCGACATGAATTTCCCGATGGAGGGGACATTCAACAACGCCGTGATCATTTCGATCGATAAAAATTATCCTTTTCAGGCGCGCAAGGTCGCGCACGCCGTGTGGGGGCTCGGGCAGCTTTCATTCACGAAGGTCGTGGTCATTGTGGACAAAAGTGTGAATGTGCATGACCTGGCGACCGTGGCGTTGGCCGTCTTCAACAACATTGATCCGAAGCGAGATCTCTTCTTTGTGGAAGGCGTCGTCGACACGCTGAATCATGCCTCGCCTCAGAGGGATTTTGGGTCCAAAGTCGGGGTGGACGCGACGGCCAAATGGAAAGAGGAGGGCTACACGCGCGTGTGGCCGGAAGAGATCGAGATGGATGAGGCGACGAAGAAGAAAGTGGACGGACTGTGGAAAGAGCTTGGCATAAGCTGAAAGTTTTTCTCGAAGCGATCAAATTCGAGCACACGGCATTCGCTCTGCCGTTCGCGTATTTGGGGATGGTGATGGCCCGCCATGCCTGGCCGGGGGCCCGAGTTTTTTTCTGGGTGACGCTCGCGATGGCGAGCGCGAGGACCGCGGCGATGCTTCTGAATCGGCTCATTGATCTGAATATCGATGCGCGCAACCCCCGGACGAGCCGCCGGCCGACCGTGACCGGCGAGCTGCCGGTCCGGACCGCATGGGGGGGCGTCGCCGTATCCGCGTCGCTGTTTTTCCTATCAGCATTCATGCTGAACCCGCTTTGTTTCAAGCTCTCGCTGGCGGCGCTGGCCCTTCTGACCGGCTATTCTTACGTGAAGCGCTTCAGTTTCCTCTGCCATTACGCGCTCGGCCTTGTGCTTTCCATCGCGCCGGTCGGAGGCTGGATCGCGGTCACGGGTGAATTTTCCTGGCTGCCGGTGTTATTGTCGCTGGCCGTGCTTTTTTGGGTGGCGGGATTCGATATTATTTATTCGCTGTTGGACCTTAATTTTGACAGAGCCAACGGTCTTCATTCGATCCCGGTCCGCTTTGGGGAAGCGAAGGCTCTTCAGATCGCGGCCGCCGGCCATGGGCTCACGCTTCTATTTCTCGCGCTTTTCGGCATTTGTACGGGGCTGGGGTGGATCTACTGGGTGGGGGTCGGGATCACGGCAGCGCTTCTCAAGTTCGAGCATCACCTGGTGGCGGAGGGAGGGACGGACCGGATCCAGGCGGCCTTTTTCACCATCAACGGCTGGATCGGGATCCTGCTATTCATTTTCACTTTTCTGGAAATATACCGGTGACGCGTCACCCCTCGAATCCACCAATCGGGTCTTAAACTCCTAAAGAGACTGACCGCTTCTCACTTATAGATGTTTTTTCGGCACGTACACGAACCGCGCGTTGTCCTGCGCCCAGAACTTCGAATCCTTGATCTCGATCGGTTCGGCCTTCTGGTAATTCTCTTCGATCATCCATCGGAAGATATCGGATTCAAAAATGATCGCAGCAAAGCGCTTGTGCCGTATTGCGTCCCCGATCTCATCCAGGAGGTGGGGGCCGTTGACCGGATCGTAGTAGATGATCAGATCCACCATCGAACGATGCGCGTAGGCGCGTTTGCCAGCTAGAACCGGCAGGTAGCCGAAGCGCGGCGCATAGACTTCCCCTTTCACCGACTGCATCGCCCGGAGGAGGCTTTCGCCTGATTCCCAGTCGGCTTTCTTCGGGATGCGCAGGCCGGGTGTGTAGAACAGCGACGCCAATTGAAAGACACAGATTGCGCGCACACCCTGCTCTAGCCAAAAGCGTCCTTCCGCGCGCAGCCGGCCAGTCATTTCGGCCGCGGCAACGCCGAACAGGATAGAAAGACACGCGTAAACGGGCATCAACGTATTGACGGCACCTCCCCAATGCATCCTGGAGACGCAGGATGTAAGCGCCGCGCCCGTCAGCAGTGCCGCGTAGAAAAGCCGCGTCGATCGTCGTTCCCGTTCTCTCAACAGGATCAAATAAACGGCGGCGACTAGGCACGCCCACGGCAGCGCGCCGAAGAGGTCCTTGGTCCAATAGCGGATGAACCGGTCCCAGGTGTAACTGGTGCTTAGATACTTGGCAAAATCAACCGTGTAGTAGGAATACCAGCCGCCGCTGGCGCGGTCCAGCCACAGCGTTGTGCCCACGCTCAGCGCTGCCGCGGTCCCGAACATCCACAGCGCTTGCCGGCGGTCAGTGAAAAAGACATAGACAAAGACCGGAAAGAACAGCGCCGTCGCCGTCTGCTTCGTGAAGTAGGTGATAAAGACCAGGATCCCGGCGGATATCCAGCTCCTTCGGTCGTTCGCGAAACGGACCGTGTAAGCGGTCACGAGGGCGAAGAAAAGGAAGAGCGAGTCCACACGAGCCACGTCGTACCAGGAGCCCGTGATCTTGTAACAGGCCGCCATCAGCGAAGCCGCAGCCAGAGCGAATTCGGTCCGCCCGGTCTCTTTCCGCACCCACAGAAAGATCACCGACAGAAAGCCAAGCGATGCCAGCCACGAGACTAGGCGCAACGGTAGAAAACTGACGCCGGTGAAATTCATCAGAAAAGCGGAAAGGTAGAAATACAACGGCGGGTAGATCTGGGCTATGAAATCGATGTTCGGCCGGGCGTAGATCGGTTGGCCGTGCAAAACACGTATCACGTGGTTGGCGATGTCTCCCTCGACCCATTCCAATTGGTAAGGAAAACGCATTCGGGCCAGGGACACGTAGAGATAAACGGCGATGGACCACAGGCCGACGCCGGCAAGCGTCCATTGAAGGATTTTACAAACGGAAGTTCTGCTCATCTTGAAAGAAAATTATAACATGATAGTTGCAAAACACAATGGTTGCAAAACAACGGCCGGTGAAATACCATGAGCGATATGGATCCTTATTACGAAAGCCGTTTCGTCTTCGACCCGGACCGGGACGGTGTTTGGCGGGCGCTGTGCGGCTATTTGCGGAAGTTCATCGGGCCGGACGCAGCCGTGCTGGAGCTCGGTGCCGGCTATTGCTCATTCATTAACCAGATCGGCGCACGCGACAAACACGCGTTGGACGTTTCCGAGGATTTCAAGCGTTTCGCGGCGCCGTCCATCAAGACCCACGTTGGCAGCTGCGACGACCTGAGCCGTTTCTCCGTGGACCATTTTGACTTGGTGTTTGCGAGCAATCTACTCGAGCATCTCACCGATGAGATGATACGACGCACGCTGGCCGAGGCGGTACGGATCCTGAAGCCCGGCGGCCGCCTGATCCTGCTTCAACCTAATTTCAAATATGCCTATCGCGAGTATTTCGACGATTACACACACCGGCGCGTGTTTACGCACGTGTCGCTGGCGGACCTGTTGACCGTGTCGGGGTTCACTGTCGAGAAAGCGGAACCCCGTTTTCTTCCACTCTCTCTCAAAAGCCGCCTTCCGAAATGGTCCTGGCTAGTGGCCCTGTACCTGCGTCTTCCCGTCAAGCCTTTCGCCAAGCAGATGCTGATCGTCGGGCGTAAGAAAGAAGGGCCTTGATGTGGCAAGGTAAGAAGGTCTCAGTGGCGCTTCCGACGTATAACGAAGCTCAGTCGATCCGCGGTTATATCGAAGACCTGTTCCGGACGGGCGTGGTCGATGAAGTCATTGTATGCAATAACAATGCGGCGCCCTGTACTTCGGAGGAAGTGGCCAAAACGGCTGCCAGAGAGGTGTTCGAGACGCGCCAGGGATACGGATGGTCCTGCCGGAAGGCGTTGTCGGAAACAACGGGAGATCTGATCATCTTATCCGAACCGGACGGATCGTTCGACCCTCTCGACATTTTAAAATTGCTGGCTTATTCGCACGGTTTTGACGTCGTGTTCGGCAGCCGGACGCAAAGAGAGTTCATCTGGACCGGTGCCAACATGGGTTGGTTCATGAAGTGGGGCAATTGGGCGGTGGCCAAATACATCGAGCTTCTTTTTAACACGACATCCTTGACGGATGTCGGTTGCACGATGCGGTTGATGACACGGGATGTTCTTAACCATATCCAGCGGCATTGGAGGGTCGGGGGGTCGCATTTTGGACCGGAGTTGATGCTGTTGGCAGTGTCTTCCAAGGCCCGCGTTATCGAGATACCAGTGAATTATCAGCGTCGCATAGGGAAAAGCATGGTGACCGGCAATCGCTGGATCGCGTTCCAGCTTGGTCTTCGGATGATCTGTTTTGTGACGCATTTCCGAATCCGCACATGGCTTCATTGAATCCACCAAGTCTGTCTATTAGGTCTTCACTTGTGTATAATATTGGCTTCAAATGAAACGCATCATTGTAGGGGTTACGGGCGCTAGCGGAGCCATTTTAGGGGAGCGGCTTATCCGGCATTTGCTGGAGGGAGGCTATGAGGTCCATGCGGTCGTGAGCCAAAGCGGCGCAAAGGTTTTTCAGGAGGAGCTGGGTGTGAATCTGGGCGACGGTTTCGCTGCGCTTAAGAAGCGATTCTTAAAGCACTATAAAAATAACTCGCGCCTTCAAGTCGCTCCCGCGGACGATTTCGGAGCCAAAGTCTCAAGCGGGTCGGCCGAGATCGACGCGATGGTGATAGCTCCCTGCAGCCTCTCGACGGCCGCGTCGATCGCGCACGGCGTGACGCTCAACCTGATCCACCGCGCAGCCGGCGTTTCGATCAAGGAAAAAAGGCCCTTGATCCTCGTGCCGCGCGAGAGCCCCTTAAGCCCGATCCACCTGAGGAACCTTCTGACCCTTTCGGAGATCGGCGTGCACATCGTGCCTGCGACGACGGCTTTTTACCACAAGCCCAAGACGATCGAAGAGATCGTGGATTTCACGCTCGGGCGTGTGCTTGATTTATTAAAGATAGAACATAAATTGTTTAAGCGTTGGGATGGAAGCGCCTACGAGTAAGTTGTCATCCCCGCAAAAGCGGGGATCAACCCAAGCCGTCATTCTGAGGAGCGTAAGCGACGAAGAATCTCAAAGACGAGATCCTTCGGTCGCCACGGCGACCTCAGGATGACGAGCTGATTCCCGCTTGCGCGGGAATGACAAGGGGATAGTTTATGGAAGTTATTCGAGAGTTTAAAGACATATTTACAAAAGTAAAGGCGGGGATCCGCCTTTCCGAAGAGGACGGCATCCGGCTCATTAAAAGCAAGAACGTGATTGAGCTTGGGGCGATGGCCAATTTTGTGAAACAGAGAATGCACGGCCGCCGGGCCCATTTCACGCACAGCCTCAACGTGAACCACTCCAATATCTGCGTCCTGTCCTGCAAGTTCTGCGCGTTCGCCAAAAAGAAGAACGAGAAAAGCGCTTACCAACTCAGTCTCGACGAGATCGAGCGGCGCGTCAAGGTGGCCGCAAGCCACGGTGTCTGGGAAGTGCATATCGTCGGGGGCCTGGACCCTGAACTCAAACTTTCTTATTACGAGGAGATGCTTAGGCGCATCAAAAAGAATTGTCCCGGCGTCCTGATCCAGGCGTTCACGGCCGTTGAACTCGATTTTTACGCCAGGCTCGAAAAGATCGACGTGAAAGAGGTGATCCAGCGCCTCAGTGACGCGGGGCTCGGCGGTGTTCCGGGCGGGGGAGCCGAGATATTCAGCGAGCGCGCCCGCGCGCTCATTTGCGCTCCCAAGATCAGCGCGGACCGTTGGCTGGAAGTGCATAAATTCGTGCATGAAGCGGGGCTCCGCTCCAACGCGACCATGCTCTATGGCCACGTGGAGACGCCCGAGGAGCGTGTGGACCACCTAGTGAGGCTCCGCAGGGCCCAGGACGAGACCCGGGGGTTCCTCGCGTTCGTGCCGCTGGCCTTCCAGCCGGATCACACTGAGCTTTCTCACATCCCGCGCACAAGCGGTATCACGGACCTGCAGGTTTTGGCGGTGTCGCGGCTCGTGCTCGATAATTTTCAGCATATCCGTCAGCTCTGGAACTACGTGGACGAAAAACTGATCCATGTGGCGCTGGAGTACGGGGTGGATGACCTCGGCGGCACAAATTTCGACGAGACGATCGCAAAAGCCGCCGGCTCCCAATCCAAAGGATTCACCCACAGCGAGCTTGTGGAGCTTATCAAAAAGTGCCACTGTGAACCCATCGAGATCAATAGCACTTACACCCCAATCGACAAGGCGCACCTCTTAAGCGTATGAAACCGAGTTTATTCCGCCTGGGTTCCATTGAGTTCATCAATTCGCTTCCTGTGGACCTCGGCATTTTGTCCAAAAGTATCCCGCTCAATGCCGAGATCACGCAGGGCACGCCGGCGCGGCTGAACGAACTTCTGTTAAAAGGCGAAATAGACATAAGTCCCGTATCGCTTTATTGGTTCGCGACCCATTCGGACGAGTTTTACCTCCTGCCCGACCTTTCGATCACTTCGGAAAGCGCCGTCCACAGCGTGCTTCTTTTCAGCCGTTATCCTTTGATTGAACTGAAAGGTAGGAAAATAGCCGTCACCGAGAAGGGCAGCACGACGCCGGTGCTTCTCGAGATCATTTGCCGGAAAAAATACGGTTTTACGCCGCATTTAGAGACGAGTGGTTCGAACTTCGGCGAAATACCGGCCGGTTTTGACGCGATCCTGCTCATCGGCGATGAGGCATTGTGCGCAAAGGAACGGCACCAAGCAAGCGCACTTTATGTCACGGACCTGGCCGAAGAATGGAAGCGTTGGACCGGCGCATCGTTCGTTTTCGCGGTCTGGGCCGCGCGGCGGGATTTTTTCGCGCGCACCCCGGACCTGGTCTTTGCCGCCCGCGAAGCGCTTGTGAGATCAAGGGACTGGGGCTACGAAAATCTTGAAGAGGTGATCCGGCGATCGCGCGAGAAAACGGAGCTTTCTGAGGAAAGTCTACGCGCTTATTTTTCGAGCCTTCGCTATGATCTGGATGGATCGGCGCGCCGCGGCATCCAGCTTTTTCTCGAATATGCGGCGCAGTGCGGGTTTTTGAAAAAAGCCGTGATGTTCGAAGAGGTTACGCCGCTTTTGGCAAGTCAGTCGGCATCCATCCGTACCAAAAGATCCGTCGAGGACATTGTCGAAGGCGCTTTGAGGGGACAGCGCGTCACGGTCGATGAGGGCGTTAAACTTTACTACGAGGCGGATCTGCATACGCTTGGTTTTGCGGCGAACGAGCTTTGCGCGCAAAAAAACCCGTCCGCGAGAACGCAAGCCACGTTTGTCGTTGACCGGAACATCAATTACACGAATTTCTGCTACACGCTCTGCAAGTTCTGCGCATTTTACAGATTGCCCGGTGACAAAAATGAGGGTTACGTGAGGACGAGGCAGGAAATTTATGACAAGATCACGGAGCTCGTCGAACTCGAGGGAACGCAGGTGCTCCTGCAGGGCGGACACAACCCGGATCTGGGCATAGACTACTACGAGGAACTCGTGCGTTTCGTAAGATCCGGCTTTCCCCAGGTCCATGTACACTCCTTTTCAGCGTCCGAAGTTGTTCATATTTCCAGGATCTCGAAACTATCGATCCGCGAGGTGCTGTTGCGGCTCAAGGCTGCGGGCCTCAACAGCCTTCCGGGCGGCGGCGCCGAAATTCTTTCCGACCGCGTGCGCGGGATCGTGAGCCCCCTTAAGACAAAGGTCGCTGATTATTTTGAAGTGCACCGCACGGCCCATGAGATCGGCCTGAAAAGCACTGGCACGATGGTCTACGGCTTGGGCGAGACGATCGAGGAGCGCATGACGCACTTTGATCTTTACCGGAAGCTTCAGGACGAAACGCAAGGGTTCCGCGCGTTCATTCCTTGGAGCTTTGAGTCCGAGTCCACCGAGATGTCGATGCCCAGGCGCACGGGGAGCGAGTACCTTCGCGTGATCGCGCTCTCGCGGATCATGCTCGACAACATTCAGCACCTGCAGGCCGGGTGGGTCACCGAGGGGCCGAAGCTCTCGCAGCTGGCGCTGCAATACGGCGCGGACGACTTTGGCGG
>CAYJVC010000012.1:0-43175 GCA_964373505.1 uncultured Planctomycetia bacterium | reverse complement strand
TTCTTCGGCGACCGTTATCTGCATGAGATAACGCCTGACCTTATCGAGCGGTACAAGATCAAGAGGCGGCAGGAAGTAGGCCCGGCATCCGTCAACCGGGAACTGTCGTGCTTGCGTTGCATGTTTTCGAGGGCAATTGATTGGGGCAAAGCAAAAGAGAACCCGGTAAGGCGGGTAAGACTATTCAGAGAGGACAACAAGCGCCTGAGATTTCTTGATAAGGAAGAAATCGCCCGGTTGCTTGAGAACTGCCCGCTCTGGCTCAAAGCGCTCGTCATAGTCGCTCTCAATACCGGCATGAGGAAGGAAGAGCTTGCCGGCCTTAAATGGACGGATATCGACTTCCAACAGGATTTCATTCAGCTTCTTGAGACAAAGAACAACTCCAAGCGGTATATCCCACTTAACGCGCCCGCCAAGCAGGCGCTTATGGCAATTCCCAAGCATTCTGAGAGCCCCTATGTCTTCACCGATGCAAAAGGTCAGAAACGGAAATTCAGGCATACTTACGAGACAGTTTTAAAGAAATCTGGTATTATGAAGGCTAATTTTCATACCCTTCGGCACACCTTTGCCAGCCATTTGGCTATGTCAGGGGTTGATTTAAACACGATTAGGGAGCTTCTAGGACACAAGAGCTTGGAAATGACCATGCGATACGCTCATCTTTCAAGGGATCACAAGTCCCGTGCCGTAGACGTTCTGGCGGGTCAGATGGACACTATTTGGACACCAAAACAAGATTCGGGAGTTCCTCAAGAAATCGAAAATACCATAACTGAATTAGTATTAGAGACTTAGAGTTTCTGCGGAAGTGGCGGAACTGGCATACGCGCATGTTTGAGGGGCATGTGCCGCAAGGCTTGAGGGTTCAAATCCCTCCTTCCGCACGATTTTTTGTTGTTTATTCCAGCGTCACCGTAATCACGTTCAAGGACCTTTTGAACAGGCTGGATAGGATCTCTCTTTTAATCAGGACTTCTTTTTGGTTGAGCGCAAGACCCCTCAGTTCCTTCCCGTTCAGTGTCACCTTTGTGATGCAGTAGTGTTCGTAGGGCATTTTTTTAGGATTCCGGTAGGACACCTTGATCCTTTTTTCCGCGAAGTGGGTCTCGACGGCCAGCTCCGGCGCATGCTCAAACTCGGCTTTGGTGAGCTTGGGCGTCAGGAGAAGATCGCCGTGCAGCCCGCGCACGCCGAAAACTTGGGTCAACAATGTCATGGTGAACCAGCTCGCGGAACCCGTGAGGTAATGGTACATGCCGCGGCCTTCCGAATTGAAGTATTCGGGGATACCGGGGTAGATCCTGCTTCGTTGGGTGTGGAGGCACATTTTATAGATCGAGTCGATGACCTCGCGGCCTTCATTCACAAACCCCCGTTGGTAAAGCGCATAGGCGAACATCACGGCCATGTGGCTGAAAAATGAGCCGTTCTCTTTCTCGCCGTACGCGAACGAAAAGGCGCGGCCCAGGTCCGCGCGGATCGCGTGAAAGTCCGTGTTGAGACGGAAACCGCCCAGCTGTTTGTCCTTCAGATAATGTTTGACCGTTTTGAATATTTCCTGCACCTGCTTTGTGTCCGCCACACCGCTCATGACCGGGAATACCTGCCCGGCCAGCGTCAGGCGCATGCCCTGCGGGAATTCGCCTTCGACTCGGTGCCCGTGGTTGTCATAATAACCGTTAAAGAAACCTTCGCCGGCGCGTGTTTGCCCCCATTCCCTTTTACGGACGTGGGCTGTGATGAATCCGCTTTTTTCCTTCAGATCCTGGATGAGCCTTTTGACCGGCACATTGACTTTTTTACCTGAGAGGACCGGCTGGACCGCATTAAAGTACGCTTCCAGACGCTTCCTTTTGGACCGTACGGAATCGTAGTTGACCTTTTTGCCGTCCGCGCGGTCCAGGAGCAACAAAAGTTCTTTGGCGACCTCGACGGTTTTAATGTTCTTTTGCGCGGCGCTTTCCTCGATTAGCGACGCAAGCCTGCCGAGGTTGGAGCCATAAAGCGTGGTGAATGCGACGCTTTCCCCGCGCTCATAGGCCATGTCGAGGCCGTCGTTCCAGTCCGCGTTTTCGAGACGGATAGTGTTGTGCTCGCCGACATTGAAAAACTGCACGAGGTGCTGCACGAGGATGTGTTCCAGCACCGTGCCTTCCACCACTCGCCACCGCTTGTTTTTCAGGAAACTGCCCTGGGATTCATCCCAGTTCAAGTCCTTTTCTTGGGCGCGGGAGAGCAGCCTATCCCGAAAGTAACGGACGTTCCTGAAGAGGAACTCCATATCGCCGCTTTGGTGGATGTAGAGCTCCGTCGTCAGATACGGCCAGATCCCGTGGTCCATCCACACCCGCGTGATGTTGTTGCGGTCGGCGATGAACTCTCCGCCCGCGCGCGCATAGGCGGGACCGATGATCGTGGCGTTGGAGCCGTCGATGCGTACGCCGTTGAAATTGTTAAGCAGTAACTCCCGGGCTTCGAGGGGAGAGGTGAGAATGAGCGCCAGACAGTCCTGCCAGAGGTCACGCCATCCGCGCCCGCCGCGGCCGTAGTCGAAATCCGGCAGAAAGGAGCAGCCGAAGATCTTTCTTAAAATAGGCTGGAGCGAGACCCACCGGGTCCACCCGTCATAATTCTTATCCTGCGTATGGAACGAGATCGCCCGTGATTTGTTCGTCCAGGTGGTCTTGTTTTCCTTGAGAGCCGCATCTGCTTTTGCCCACGAGCCGAATTTTTTAACCCACTCATCGAACTTTGATTCTTTTTCGGCGATGCCCAGCATCAGGATATAATGCGCTTTGTGGCCCGAAGGCAGTGATACGGTCCTGAAGCGGAGCGCGCCTATTGCCGGCTTGCCCTGGTAATGGCTTCCGTCCTTCTGCGGCGGCGTCAGGTTCTCGATCACGGCCTGCGGCGCCTCGAGACTTCCGCCTTCACCGATAAAATCAGGCACCGTGGGGAATACGTCCTGGGGCAATTCCTCATTCCCTTCGGCGCCCAGGACACAATAGAGAAGTTCGTTGAGCTTGTGGCCCCTTTCATCGAACGACATTGTGGGCTTTACGGCGACTCCGGCCGCGTGTGGGATGATGCGGTGCAGAAGCGATGTCACATGGTGGTGGTCCCTTAAGTTGTCGGCGGACCTCCCGAAGATGGGGATCGCGGAGGTCGGGGTGATCTTAAGCGTAGACCGGCCGGTGTTGGCGATGCTGATCATCATAAGCTCCACCGTATCGTCCGTGACAGGCACGAAATTGGTGATCTCGGATCTTAGGCCGAGCTCCCGGTTTTCACGCGTCACTTTGTGCCAGAGCATGCCGGCTTCGAGGGTCACTTTCTCCTTGTCCCGATGCAGGAACTTATCGGCGAATTGAACGGCCGATGAGCCCGTCGCCGACCACACCCGGCCTGACTGCCCGGTGCCGTGTCCCTGGATATAAAGCCAGAAGTTACGGCCGGATTTTGTATTGTGGAGATCCTCGATGGAAACCGGGAGTGTGAGGAAAGAGTCGTGGCTCGTCTTGATGTCCCCGTTCAGGGTCGGCGTGATGCTTGAGAGGATGCCGGCCTCATTCGCGAGCGGGAAGTATAGACGGCTCACCGAATCCGGCGCTTCGACCCTGAAACTGGCGTGGTCGTCAATGAACTGCCACAAACTGTTTTTAGCGTACAATGATGTAGACATAAGCCTCGGAAGCCCTATAATATATACTTTTTTGGCCCCATCGTCTAGTGGCCTAGGACACACCCCTCTCACGGGTGGGACACGGGTTCGACTCCCGTTGGGGCTACCATTTTGGTTAATATCAAGAACCTCTCTTTTGACGAGGCGGGCGGAAGGTGTCATGACGGGGATTAGGTAGCTTAGGGCAGGTTTCTTTCGATTTCAGCGAGAAGTGTGGATTTGAGATTCTTAAGTAGCATGTGCTGGTTCACAGGCAAGAACCGCTTCAGCTCACTTCGTATATCCAGTTTTTGACGATTGATCATTGCCAAAAGTTTTGCTTTTAAGATTTTATCCTTCGAAAAGGTTTCCTTGAAGGCCATTCGGCTTCTTAAGATGAAGTAAAGGTCATAGAAGTCGCGAGCTTTGGCGCGAGTGAGACAGGCTTGAATCTTTTCGCTAACCAGCCTTTTTTGATCAAGATGCATCAAGGTATAAGGTGGCAGCAAGTCCGATTGGATAAGAGCCGCGACCCCCGCCTCTTTAGGCTCGGCTCTGAGCGACACTTCAATCTGAATCCCGCTCTCATATTCGTCCGTTTTAAAATGGAAGATAGCCAGATATCCTCCGGACGTTTTCTTTGATTCCTCGATGTCCGTCCTGATTCCCCCGCTCTCAACTTTTTCCAACGCGGCTTCCATCAAAGATTCGATCTGAGAAATGGAGATTTTTGAACCCGTAAAATCAAGATCCTCCGAAAAGCGGGGACTTCGCCACACAAGCCGGAGAGCGGTCCCGCCTTTGAAGAGAAGCGCTTCCGATTTCTTCTCTTGATACAAAAAAGAAAGAAAAAGATGCTGAACGTATTCCCTCACGACGTTATCCATTGTCGTCTGATAACGGTCCGAGAATTGTTTGAGGGTTCGTGCTTCAATCATAAAATGCTCCTTACAAGCTTCGTGAGGCTTTTTCTTTCAAAGAGAGAGGTGTAAAAAAGGACTGATTTCTTTTTGATGTTTCGGAGGTTTAGTCTCTCGTTCAGCGTTCTTCGTTTTAAGTCGACGAAATAAAGGGTGTCGACGAGCGCCTTTTCGGGCTCCGCGATGAGGATCGTTCCTGGGTCTTTCTTTTCTGATCGGTAGCCTCGGTAGGCTTCTTTTTTGATTTTATAGTATTCGAAAGATTTTCCCCGAACCGTGAATTCTCTCGTGATCTTTGGTGTCGCAGAAGTGATCGTGTAGACGGATTCAGGGATTATCCGGTAGCGGGCAAGCGCATACTCAAAAGAAACGTAAGACGGCAGGTAAAGGCGATTGGCTATTTCAAGTTCGGCCGGAGGATCCGCTTTAAGGCCGTAGAGACCGTTACGGAGTTTCACAAAAAGATCTTCCTGATGGTCCTTGATAAACTCCTGGGAGGCTCTTAAAGTAACCGAAAAAAGACGACGAAGCTCTTCCGGCGAAAAGAGCCGGATTCCCTTTTCCTTCAATGTTTCCTGGACTTGTACAGGTTTCAGTTTTCGCGTCATATAGCGTTAAAAGTGAAATATAGCTTTTAGGCTAATTATAGCTTATTTTGGGCCGGATTCAAGGTAGAAAAATTCTTTGCTTGGGCCAAGCCGCTTCCGTGTTAGAATACTTTTTCGGGATGGCAACGGAAGGGTTTCGAGGCTTCTGACCATTCTTGCGCTATATCATCATGGCTTCAGCGTCGGCAAATACATCAGTCTCGAGCGCATCGTTGAGCAGACAAAAGAAACCTATTATGAATCTCTAAACAAGAGCTCCCAAGAATGGCACAAAGCCAAACACGACGTCACGCCGTGGCTAAATTATTTTCTTGGCATGGTCTTGTCAGCTTATAAGGAGTTTGAAGAAAGAGCATCGCATCTAAAACCCGGCAGTGGATCAAAGACCGCACTTGTTATAGATGCGATTGAAAAAGAAGCAGGAGAATTTTCTATTTCTGATATTCAACGGGTTTGTCCGAATGTCAGTCGTGTTATGGTTAAAAAAGTTCTCCTTCAAATGAAAAAAGACAAGAAGATCAAAAGTCTCGGCAAGGGTCAATCGGCCAAATGGAAGCGAATGGTATCCTAACTTTATGAATGGTATATTGAATGGTATATTAACTAGGAAACAAGGTAAAAACCCGCCCAAATGCCTTTTTCAATTTCATCCGAAGGCCAAAGATTACAAGGCTCCCGAATCGCTTGAGGGAGCCAAAATACGGTTTTTTTGATTTAGAAAGGCAGAGATACTGTCATGGATTCCGACGATCACAGAGTGAAACGGGCTATGCTCCTTGGCGGATCGAGACGTATTTGACTTTTACGAGTCCGCAATTAGCTGCTAGCTTTGAAAGGTATCTAAAGTCCGGATCGGGGCATGCCTTTCTTAAGAAAAGACTGACAAGCTCCAGTTGAACCCGCTATTCCTATCGGTGTTATTCTGCTTCGCCATGTCCCTGCCTACCGGCAGGCAGGCTTAACGGCGCGGCTTCGCAGGAATAAACCTATTTGTCGGCTTTCGGAGGATGGTACCGGTCGTTTGTTAATAGTTTAAAAATGTTATTGACAAGAAACCTACTATTTTGGACATTATGGTGGTATAATTCGACCTAAAGGGGCGCCATTGATTAAATCAGTTTCTAAGACAAAGTACGATGATAAGTTTGCCATTGCCTTATACAAAGACCAAGGCAAGTGGGTGGCCCACAATTTGTCCATTGATATTGTCGCAACTTCTAAGAAGAAATCGGAAGCTCTTGAGGAATTGCAGGAGTTAACAATAAATCAGATTAATTTTGCCATTAATAATGGCATGCCGGAAGCTATCAATCATCCCGCACCCACTCGTTTTTGGCAGAGGATCTGTGAAAAGATGACAGCGCATCTTGTTGGAGATTTATTCAGGAAATCCAACAGCAGCAGTGAACTTAAAAAAGTTTTACGACGTTCTCCCGTTTACGATCTAACTAGCCCTCCGTCTCGTCGTCTTGCCTAAGCAAGACAAACCTCTCAAACTCCACGCGTTAAGAAAGATTCTCAAATCTCACAAAATTGTCATTGTAACTACGGGTAATCCAGGTTCCCATATATTTCAATTACTCGGCTACGATAAAGATGGTATTCAACAAACCTTTCCAATACCCATGAAAAGAGAGTACGACAGGAATTATATTCGAGCGATTAGAGACAGATTCGGGTTGACGCCGGGAGAGTTTTACTGATAAATTCTAGCCGAGAGACGCTACTTCCTTCGGGTAGCCATTCTTTTTTCCTACCTACCGGATCTCACCAAAAACACAGTCTGCTTGATCTCATGACCGATCAGATGGTCTAATATCTCCTAACTCATTATATTTAAATAAGTTACGATATATAGTAAAAATTAATTCAATTACTTGATTATTGAATAAAATAATGTATAATTTAGTTATGAAAGTTAAGCAATGCTAATTATTGTGCTAGAAAGGTCCAAACAGTGAGTTGGTATTTCATAGTCCTGAATGAGTTTATGGAGAGGTTGAGAAAAAGGCTTTTCCTCGTCGGAGCCCTTGTTGTCATTCCTTTATTTGTGCATTCCGTGGTCTATGGGGTTATCCAGTCAGAAAGTTACACCTCTAACTCACAGTATGACATAAGCGATCTCTTAAAAATTGAGGCCAACAGTGTTTTAATATTGAAAGCTCATCGACCCTATTATCTTCATGATACCGACGCGGAATTTAGTCCGGGTTCGTTCACGGATACGGAAATCTACCAGAAGGTCATCGCACCGGGCGTGACATCGCCGCGTATACGCTTGCAGGGCGTCGCAGCACCCCCCAAGACCGCGCCAAAGTTGTCGGCCAGTTATCCTGGTCTTGTGGGTTATTGGCCGTTAGACAACGCTGCAAATTCCATAACTGCCGATTTGGCAGGCTCGGCGCGAGGTACTTTCCAGTCGTTCACATTGACTGTTCCAGGTTTCTTAGGACGCGCGATCCAGCTGAACGGCACAAGTCAATATGTGTTCCTAACAGATTTTGCTGATCGGAATCGCTTTACGATATCCGCCTGGGTGAAGCCTAGCAACCTGATAGGCACAAAATACATTTTTGAAAAACTAGAAGCCGCTGATACGGACGGTTACGCGCTTCTCCTCAATGCGGATAAAGTGATGGTCCGTGTGGGCACCGGTACAAGTTCTGGAACGGTATCAGTCAATGTTCCCGTCACGGTTCTCTCTACTACTCTTTATAATCACATTGCGGCTACCTATAATGGGACGTCGGTCAAGATTTACGTCAATGGCGTGGAGCAGACGTCGCTCACGACCACTGGCACCATCGCTAACTACACATTCAACACGGGCACGACCGTTGCGAATATCGGAACGCGCGGTTACAGCAAACCCGGCACTTATTTTACGGGTTCGATCGATGAAGTGGCCTTCTTCAGCCGTGCTTTACCTGCCGAAGAGATTGCTCATCTGGCCGGATTAAAGTATCAGAAAGGGGTTTATGAATCTTCCGTGCTTGACGGCGAAATCTCTTCTCCCAATTGGGACCGGATAGTCCTCGAAACCGAGGGCGTCAAATCCGGCGCACAGTTTAGCGCAGCTCCGGTGTTGTCCACTCTCGCAAATCTCAAGGGAACGGATGTAGGCGATTATGACGGAGACGGCGCGCTTGACGTTTTTTTCGTGTCGGGAAATTATGTCTACTATGTTAAAAATGACGGCTACGGCAACTTTGGTTCACCGGTCCAGATCGCAGCTGCCTCTTCTTTTTCAGGACTTTCCGATATTGCACTGTCTGACATCGATAGGGACGGTGATTTAGATGTGGTCGCCGCAGGAGGTTCTTATTTCGCCTATTATCAAAATAATAACGGACTGTTTTCTGTGCCAACATACAGCTCTCCATCTTCGTCCGGCGCTGAGTCTATTGTAGCCGCCAATTTTGACGGAGACATTTATCCGGATGTGGCGGTTTCATACAGCACAGGGAGCAAGATAGTTCTTTTTAAGAATAACGGCTCAAGCTGGACACCCACCGACGTTGTCCTTTCCGGATTTGGGAGTCCAAAAAGGTTGGTTGCGGCGGACATGGACAATGACGGGGATACGGACATTGTTGCCGCGTCCGGAGCTACAGGAGGCTCCGGCAAGGTAACTTATTTCAAAAATGACGGCAGTGGCGGCGGTTGGACTCCCGCGAGCGTTTCGATAGCCGGCTCGCCGTTCGACGGCGCTTTTGGGGTCGATGCGGCCGATGTAGATGGAGACGGTTGGCTTGATGTTGTAGCCACCTCCAGCACTTCCGGTTCGGTGTATCTGTGGAAAAGCACTGCGGGAATATTTGGCACTGGCCCTCTACTCATATCGACGACTTTTCCCGGAGCATCGGAAGTCGCATTTGCCGATATTGACGGTGATGGTGATAAAGATGTTGTGGCTGCAAGCAACACGGACCATAAGGTCACGTGGTGGGAAAATGTCAACGGGTCGATCAATCCCGCAACTCCCAGGGATATCGCCGGGCCTTCCTCACCTACAGGTGTTTTGACGAATGCTTTCACGATCACGGTCGGTGACTTTAATGGAAAAGGCTTCGTGGACGTTGTAGCAGGCAACAACGCCGCTTCCGGAAAGATAGTCCATTATAGGAATGGGTTTTATGGGCGTTCGATAGTCGATGCCAGCTATACGAAGGCTTATCGAGTTTTTACCGGTGACTTTACCGGTGATGGATATCCGGATCTAATCGGTTCTACCATGGAAACTGCGACGAATGGGCCACCAACACCATTCTATCTTTCGAGCTGGGTCAATGACGGTTCGGGAAATTTTACGGGAAGAACAGAGTTTAGTATGAGCTCCAACTTCCGAGATATCCGCTACGGAGAAATATTTGATTTTACGTTGGATGGTTATCCAGATTTTGCGGCCACAAGTGAGCAGGATACCGGTGTCGGCTGGTGGGTAAAATCTGCGGCTAGCAACGCGGTTTTTGGCACTCTCAACAGAAGTTCAGTGACTAATCTCAGAGGTCTGGACGCCGCGGATCTGGACGGAGACGGTTACCCTGAGATGGTTGTCTCCGGTGTGAGTTACGTGAGGGTCTACCACAATGCGAGCGGGGCATTCGCTACGGGCGACATTTGGGCCATAGATGCAGCAGCATCTCTATACGGGATCGCCATTGGCGACATGGATAATGATTCGAAACCGGATATCGTCTATTCGAATACGTCCACAATAAGCATCTATAAAAATCCTGCGAATCCCGCAAGCAACCCCTGGTCAAAAATTCAAATGATCACAGGGCGGACGGGCATTGAAACCAATATGAAGCTTGTGGATCTCGACCAGGACGGTGATTTAGATATCTTGGTCGCTTCGACGGTAAAAAACCAAATTTACTGGCTACAAAACAACGGTACAGGCGTCGCCGGCGCAGTGCCTACTACGGGTTGGCTCGAATTTACGATTAGCGGTGCGGCGTATAGTCCGGTGGATACGCTTCCAAGCGACATCGACGGCGACGGCGACCTAGACGTTGTTGGCACTTCCACTACGGGAGAGATCCACTGCTGGTATCAAACGAGCGCGGGTGAGTTCAGCCCCAAGCACACGATCGCATCGAACCTGACGGGTGCGTCCGGACTCGCGGTGGCGGATCTTAACGGGGACGGGTATCAGGATATCGCCGTAGCCTGTAAGGACTTGAGCAGCATCTATGTTTATTTTCAGAAGCCCCACGCAGAGATCAATCTGCAGTTTCGCGCCGGTACCGCGGCCCCACCTTCGACATTTTATAGGGGGCCTGTTTTTAATCAGACGTTGCAAACAAGTAGCAGCTCGATCGGGTCCGGAGGGGGTATCCATAGCACACTCGACGGCCTAAAATACGGTCAATACAAAATCGAGCTTATTAGAAACGACCTGACCTTGAGCCCTGAGCTTAAAAGCGTCCGCGTTGACTACCGACCGGGAACTTATTCGACATTAAAACCTTACGCCACTTCCATCAACACCGCATCCTTTAGCTACCTGACCTCTGTTTTGGAAACCCTTGGCGTTCCGAATCCTTCCGGCACAGCGGTGAAATACGCCCTTTCGCCGGACAGTGGCTCAGCCTGGTACTACTACAACGGCTCCGGCTGGGTTCCATCAAACGGAACTTACACCCAAGCCAATACGGCTTCAGAGTTAACGCCATCAGTGATGGGTTCCCTTGAAAATGCATGGTTTACCGACGGAAAAGTAACCGCAACAAGCTTCGGGACTTTGAAGAGCCGGGCATTTCTCCATACGGCAGACGGGAATGCAACGCCGCAACTCAACCAACTCGATATCAATTATGAAAAGGTGAATTCGGCAAACCTAACTTACCCCAACGGAGCTGAAATTTTGAGAGCGGGCAGTACAGTACCGGTGACTTGGTCAATAAACGGTACGGGCGGCATTATGGCGCTGAGCGATATCCAGCTTCAATACTCACCTGACGGTTCGTGGCTGTCTCCGACGACGGTTCAAACGGGTCTTGCGGCCAGCAGCGGCACGGGCAGCTGGAGCATACCTAGCAATTTTTCACTTTCAAGCGCCGCCAGATTACGGTTCAAATCTGCGGCTCACCCGACAGTGCAGGACGCGTCTAACAGCAATTTTGCCATTGAGAGCTTGGATATAACCTCTCCGGTGGGGGCCGAGCAGTGGCAAGCGGGAAAGAAAAAAAATATTACCTGGAGCGCATCCGCCGGATTGCCTGCCAACAGCTTGAAAATTGAGTACTCTACCGATGGTGGCATTAATTACAATCCAATAGCGGCCAACGTGAGCCCGTCTGTGGGAACTTATGAGTGGACAGTGCTTCCTTTAGCTTCCAATTTGATGAAAATCAAGATTACTTGCACTGGAAACGGTGTGTCTGACCAGTTTTTCTCAGAATCTCCCGCTAATTTTAAAGTGGCTTCCCTGCAAGTGACATCACCTGCGCTCAATGACAGCTACAGCGCAAATACAACGGTCCCGATACGATGGAACCATGATTCGGTCATCCCCAACGTAAAGATCCTGTATTCTGTGGACGGAGGTGCTAACTTTTCGGCCGATCCCGTCATTGCTGGTTCTACGCCAAATGACGGTGTATTTGACTGGATCGCACTACCCTTAAATTCGAATACGGTGATCCGTGTGCAGGGTGAAGGAACCGATTATGACCAATTTTATGCGGATTCGGCGGTGTTCGAAATTCCGCGTGTACTTTATATCGGCGCCCTTGGGCCGTATGTCGTGGGAGACCAGGTCATGGTGCCTTTTGAAAATGAGCTGGATCACCCATTGACGATCGAATATTTTTCCAACAACGGGACTTCATGGTCGACGATCGCTCAAGGTGTGACGGGCACGTCCGTTGATTGGCTCGTGCCCGATGAGCCCGGCAATGGTCACCTCATCAAAATAACAAGTGAATGGTCGGGCGCGTCCGTTACGTCTTTGAATTTTTCCATAAAAGCGAGGTTCACTTTTACGACGCCCGCTTCAAGTGATGTCTTCGCTGAAAAACAATTACCTGTTCCCGTTGTGACGGGCGCTGTAAATAGCGCCAAGGTATTTAACGCCAAGGTGGAATACGCTACGGAGGCTGACAATTATGCTACGTGGAGCACCATTGCCGCCAATGCGGCTGTGAACAATGGGGCGATCAATGTTTCCTGGGATCCGTTCGAAAACATTCTGCTTTCCGGCGGGCCCAATCCCAATCCGCCGTCGCCGATGCAAAATCCTGCGAATGGTTCCCGTCAAGTCAAGGTGAGGATCACGGATCTGACCCACACAGGCGGTGCTCAAGCGGTCGATTCATCCCCAGCCTTTAAGGTGAAGTGGCATCTTATTACCTACGAAGTTTACAGCGGTGATGGAGGTCTCCTGGGCGGTTTGAGTCTGGACGACGGTTTCAATCCTCAGATGCCGGCTGGCTCTTTCTATCCTTCGAATTCCAAGAGGTACTATCCGAACGAGTTCATCAGCGCCACCTGGAGTAGGCAAGGGTATTTTCCCAAAGTGGTAAATTTTTTAGCGGACTCCGACAAGACTGTGATCGTTGTTTTGGAAAGCGAAAGCCCACTGCCTTTCGAAGTCAAATTCACCGGCTATTACGATGCGGACACGGACATGGTGCAGGCCAAAGTATTTTTAACAAAGACGGGGCAGCTGATCAAGGACGGTCTTCTCGGCCCTGCAACGATGACGGTGTACAACGGATCTCAAGTGATGTACACCGATACAATGCAGGCCCCAAACTCGGAGGGCGCTTACGAATTCCCAGCCTTTGGCGCGGTGCAAAATAATTTTGTGGACCAAGATGCTAACAATTTCGCCGATGCCAACAGCTATTTCGTGAGGCTTACGGTGAACTATGCCGGAGCAGATAAGCAAGGTGCAGGTGTTTTGATCGTCGAGCCCAAGAGCACAGATACGGGCAATACTTCGGTGCTGACCAATACCGAAGAGATACTAAATCGGATCGGCGCCTCCACCGATGATGAACTTCAGGCAACTCTTTTTGGAAGATCAGCATCGCAAAATCAACTCCTCCAGACCGTGAATACAAATACGGTTTTAGCGGCCAATGCCGCGACCGGAGCGCAATCAGCCGCCAACGATGCCAAAACAGCTTCCGAGGCCGTGAGTCAGGCCGTGGGCTCCGCCGGCGACACCGCTTTGAACAACACGCTTTTCGGCAAGTTGAACGCCACGAACCAGAATACGCAGGACGTGTTGACGGCCCTGGGTTCGCCGACCGATCTACCGACGGACCCGACCGTTCAGGGACGGATCAATGAAATGAGGCAAAGCCTGACGGATCTTGGGACCGACGTCAACCGTCAGGGCGCATCGGTGACCCAGCGCGCGCTCGACGTGGCTCCGGGCGCTCAAGCCAGGATCGGCTTTCGTACGGAATCGGGTCTGACCCCAACCGCGACCATTTATGCCCCCGATAACAGCGTGGTGGCAACGGGTGTCCCTATGATTGAGATTGGGTCCACAGGTATTTACGAGATGCTATGGACCGCCCCCGCCACCGAAGGGGAGTACAACGTCATCATCCAAGAAACAACTTTTGGCAGCGTGGACAGCATGATTGTTCGCGTGGGCATCAGTGACGCCACCAAAACTTTGAACAAAATAGGCGATATTTCCGACGCGGCCGGCAGTCCGACGCTTTTTGGGAAACTCGGCAATATTCAATTAAAAACAGACACGATCCAATGGACGGATATGGATGAAGTCAAAACCAGCATCGGCGCCGTGATGAATGAGATCGGCACCGGCAATATCGCCGCCATCAAAACAAAAACAGACCTCATTGATTGGAACGATGTTGACAGCCTCGTCTTGGCCTCCGGAGAGATCAAGACCAAAACAGACACCATCAACTGGGCGGATGTCACGGCCCTCAAGACCAAGACCGATACCATCAACTGGGCCGATGTCACCGGCATCAAAGCCAAGACTGACGAGATTAACTGGGTGGACGTCACCGACGCCAGGGACAACGCGCTCGCCGCTAAAACCAGCGCTGATGCTGCTAAGGACGCCGCCGTCCTCGTGATGAATGAGATCGGCACCGGCAATATCGCTGCCATCAAAACAAAAACAGACACCATTGACTGGAACGATGTTGACAGCCTCGTCTTGGCCTCCGGAGAGATCAAGGCCAAAACAGACACCATTGACTGGGCGGATGTAGCCGCCATCAAGACAAAAACAGATACCATTAACTGGGTGAATGTCACAGACATCCAAGCCGCTGTAGACGCTTTAGCCTTTGATTCCGCCTCCATCCAGGCCATCAAGACCAAGACCGACACGATCGACTGGAATGACGTCACAGGCCTTGTCACCGGTCAGGGTGAGATCAAAGCCAAGACCGACGCTATTGACTGGAACGATGTCACCGCTGTGAAAACCAAGACCGACACCATTGACTGGGCGGATGTCACGGCCCTCAAGACCAAGACCGATACCATCAACTGGGCCGATGTCACCGGCATCAAGGCCAAAACAGACACCATTGATTGGGCGGATATGGCCACCGTAAGAGCCAACGTGACGTCCCTCATGAACGAAGTGGGTACCGGCAACATCGCCGCGATCAAGACCAAAACGGACACGATCAACTGGAATGACATTGCCGGCGTTGTGACGCGTACGGGCCAGATCCAAGCCAAAACTGACTCGATCAACTGGGCGGACGTGACCGCGATCAAAACGCAAACAGACCTTATGGTTTGGCAGGATGTCGAAGACATTAAAGATGATATGGACACGCTGAGCGTGAATATGGCCGCCATTGATGCGATCAGCACGACGCTGCAGACGGTCCCATGGAATCAAGTCACGGCGCTCGTGACCACGACCGGTGAGATAAAGGCCAAGACGGATGCGGTGAACTGGGCGGATATTGCGGAGATCAAGACCGCTACCGGCTCCATTAAGTGGGCCGACGTGACGGCCGTCAAAGCCGCAACGGATACCATTCGCTGGGAGGATGTAACGGGTATTAAACTAAAAGTAGAAGCCCTGGAAGGCGGCAGCGGCGGCGGTTCGACGGCCGTGGGAGACGCCAATTTGGCTACGGCCGCAGCGCGGGAAACCGAGAAGAAGGTGGATACGGTGAAACTACAGCTCGACGGCATGTATGAAAAACTTGTGGAGATCCAGAAAAAGTCCTTGGGTGTCTCGGCGGTTGCCGGCGGCAGCTCGGCCGAAACATTGCCCGCCGTTGAGACCGTACAACAGGACCTTTCAAGCACTAAAGAAGAAATTTCGGCGATGGCTGAAAAATATCAGGTCGATATCCGACCCCTCATGGAGGAATCCAAGTCACAAACATCTGACCTTAAGGAATTGAAAAACGACGTCTTAAGAATGAAAGCCGTGCTTGACGCCATCAAGAAATCGGTCGGCACGAATAAACCCGTCGTCCAGCAGTGGATGGAGTCCGGCAGCATCATCCTAAAGGCCTTGGCCATCAACCCCTCGCAGGAGGAGGAGCAAGAAGTGCCGGTGCGCGCCTATTTGCCGGTGGAGGCCAAACCCGAGGATATTCTCAATAAGGAAGATGTGGAGCTGCAGTATGATCCCGCTAAAGAGCTTTATTATGTCGAGAAGGTGATCACACTGCAACCCGGCGAAACTTACACGATGATGGTGCATATCGAGGATGTCTGGCTTGTTCCGGATGAGCAGTTAAACGCCCTACGGACCCGTGTGGAGAATGCGATGAAGATCGCCGAGACTAAACCCGAAGTCATGGTGATGGCAAAGATCCTATTTAACAATGTGAAGTCCACGCTCGACGTCATCGATTCACGCCAGAAAAATGACACGGAACTTCCTCAACAGCACATCGCCAACTACCGCATGAATGTGAAGATGCTCGAGGATTCGACCAAAGACCTAGACTCGCTCGAACAACTAGTCGCCCAGCGCAGCGTCCTCAGCGGCTCTACACAGGGTGGCGTTTCCGCGCTTATTTCCACCTCCCAGACCTGGAAGCTTATGCTGGGGATCATCGCCTTTCTGGGGCTTGTTAGCGCGGCCTCATTTATCCTATGGAGCCAACAACTTAAGGACCTCATAAAGCCCAAAGAGATCAATATACTTCCCCCTGAGGAACGCCACTCGGCGTAATTTTTGTAACTCATTTTATTACAATAGGATACGGGTGTGCAAGCTATTGATAATTTATAGTTAAAATAATTGATTTTTGATAGCTATAATGTATAATTATATAAGAGTGGCTATAATGTATCAAGTTGACTTAGTGCATATTTCCGACAGAGTGCTCTACGCCGGCCGAGCGTCTAATGTGCTTTTGCCGGGCGTCATGGGCGAGTTTGAGGTGGGCGAGGACCATGCGCCCATCATGTCGCTCCTAGCCAAAGGAAAAGTGATGATCCGGGACGGCAGTAAAAAAAACTGGTTTGTCCAGATCCAGCAAGGCGTGATGCGTTTTGACGAGAACGGGTTATATGCGGTGGTGGAGTAGAGTCTTAAGTCATGAGTCTTAAGTTATAAGTAAAGGCTAAAATGCAAGATTATAAAAAACTGCAAATCTATGAAAAGGCGATGAAGTACTGCGTGGAAGTGTATAAATTTTCAGCTTTACTACCGGATAATGAAAAATATGGCATTGTTTCTCAAATTCGAAGGGCAGTGTGTTCGGTGCCTCTGAATATATCTGAAGGAGCTGGTACCAGTTCAGAGAAGGAATTTGCTCAGTTTATTGGATATGCATATAGATCGGTCAATGAAGTGCTGACGTGTATTGATTTAACTGGAAGATTGGAACTGCATCATAGTAAAGTTATTCAAGAAAAATTATTTCAAGAAGGAATAGAGCTCAGCCGGATGATATATGCATTTTATAAAAAGTTGGGCGGCAGGACTTTTAATCCTTAATGTTTTACTTACTACCTAGGACTCATGACTTATGACTAACATTATTTTGTTGATGCTCTTAAGCACAGCGGGGCCGTCGGCCGTGATCGCGGTGATCGGCTACGCGGGAATTCTTGCGCTTTCGCGCAATCCCTCTTCGGCGCCTAAGATACAGATCACGATGATCCTGGGTTTTGTCTTCGCCGAGGCGATCGCGATCATAGCGCTTTTAGTGATCTTTCACCTCTTCGCGGGCAAATTCTAATGGGGAGCGGGCTATGTGGTGGCAACTGCTGCTGATCCAAGTCGCGTTTTTCGTCATCCTTCTTTGGGTGCTGCAAAAATTCTTTCGCGGCAACCTTTTGAACGCCGTCTCCCGCGTGCAGGGCCTTCAACAGCAGAACCTGCAAAAAGAGCGCGATCTCAAGCTGCGGGAACAGACGCTCAAGTCCGAGTCCGAGAAAAAAACGAAGGAATTAAGCGAGGAGCTTGCGAAACGCCGCAGCCAGATAGAGGCAGAACTTAAGGGCTACCGCGACGCCATGCTCCAAGAAGTGGAACAGGAAAGGGTGGTGATCCTCGCGGAAGCGCTCGAGAAAGAAAAAAGTCTGGAGCGTCGTTTCAAGCAGGAGACCCAAAAACAGGGCGAGCTGGCGGCCTGCCGCGTGATCGAGAACTCCTTGAGCCCCAAGATGAAGGAGCTCCTTCATCATGAGCTCGTGAATGAACTTTTGGAGGCGCTTGCGAAAACGGACATTGCCAAGATCCATCGGCAGGATGGCGAAGTGAAGGTACGCACCCCCTATCCCTTGTCCGCGCGTGAAAAAGAGATTTTAAACCAGCGGTTGGCCTTGCATCTAGGGGCAAAAAAAGGCCAGATCGAGGTCCGTGAGGAGTCCGATGCGAGCCTCGTGGCCGGGTTCATCCTCATTCTGGACAAAACGGAGCTTGACGGCAGCCTTGCCAATCGTTTCCGGAAATTTTTGGGAGAGCCCGCATGAAAACGGCCATTCAAACCACTCAGGGTTTTGACGTCAAAGAAGTGGGCACGGTCCTCGAGATCCGCAAGGTCATCGCGCGAATCCAGGGGCTCCCCTCCTGCGCGTATGGCCAGCCCCTCTCGTTTCCCGGGGGCTTACGAGGGATGGTCGTGGGTTTTGACAAGCGCGATACGCTGGCGCTGGTCTTCGGCGATGTCGCAAAGATGAAGGCCGGCGATTTCGTGCACTCGCGTGAGGAAAGCCTTCTGTGCCCGGTTGGGAACGGTTTTGTCGGGCGCATTGTGAATGGGCTGGCCGAGCCCTGCGACGGCAAAGGGCCCATCCGAGCGGATAACTTGATGCCCTTTTTCGCGGAGGCTCCCGGGATCATGGACCGGGTGCCCCTGGCAAGACAGCTTCACACCGGCGTCAAGATCCTGGATGCGGTCATTCCGGTGGCGAAGGGACAAAGAGAACTGATCCTCGGGGACCGCGTGACGGGCAAAACAACGCTTGCGACCGATACGATCCTGAACCAAAAGGGGAAGAACGTCGTTTGCATTTATTGCTCTATCGGGAGGAGTTTTAATTTTCTCATGAAACTGACACAGCTTTTTTATGAGCACGGCGCGTTGGACTACACGGTCCTAGTCGGCGCCACCGGCGATTCGCCGGTCGGGGAGCAATTTCTGACACCCTACACGGCGGCGACGCTCGGGGAGCATTTCATGCGCGAGGGAAAGGACGTATTCGTCGTTTTTGACGACTTATCGAAGCACGCATGGATCTATCGCCAGATCTCGCTGCTATTGGGCCGGGCCCCGGGCCGCGAGGCATATCCGGGGGACATTTTTTATATCCACTCGCAGCTTGTCGAACGCGCCGCGCAGTTGAAACCCGAGCTCGGCGGCGGCTCGATGACATTTTTCCCGATCGTCGAGACCCAGCAGGGGGATGTCACAAGCTACATCTGCTCGAACCTCATCTCGATGACGGACGGCCAGATCTACATGAACGCCGAGATCTTCCAGGAGGGCTTGAAGCCCGCGATCGATTTTGGGCTTTCCGTGTCGCGTATCGGGAACAAGATCCAGTGCCCGATGATGAAAAATTTAAGCGCCATGCTGCGCCTGGAATACCTGCAGTACCGGGAGCTGGCAAACATTTCCAAGCTGCGCTCGACGGTCTCGCAGGAGGCGCAGGCCAAACTGAAACATGGGCAGACCATTTCCGAAGTTTTGAAGCAGGACAAAAACAAGCCCGTCAGTCTTTTGGAGCAGATCGTTCTGCTCTATTCTCTTAGGAAAGGCGCGTTGGATGCCTTGACGCCCGCGCAGGTACAGAAATTCTGTGGCACTTTTTTTCCATTTTTGCGAAAGAACCACCTGAGGCTTCTCGAGCGGATCCAGTCGGAGCCCAATCTTTTGGAAGCGACCAAGGCGGAGCTGGATTCGCTCGTCGAGGGGTATCTTGTGACGCTCGTGAGCGGAGGTCAGTGAAATGGCCAGGACTGCCGTCATTCAATTGAGGAACCGGTTAAAAAAGGACATTCAGATCCTAGACATGCTGTCGGTGCTCAAGCAGATCGCGATCTCGGAATTCCACTTTCTGGATAAACAAAGGCGCGAGTTCTCAAAATACCTGAGCGCCCTGGAGGCTTTCTTCGGCTTTTACAAAAAGTGGGCGTTTAACGAGAGCATTTTCGTGAAGAGCCCCTGCCAAACGCCCTGTGTTTTGGCGGTCACTTCCGATGAGGGGCTTCTGGGGGCCCTAAACAGCGACATCATTGAAAAAACGCTCGCATTTTACAGGGAGCACCCCAACGCGCACGTGGTCGTGATGGGGCGGCGGGGCGCAAAAAAACTGAGGGACCACGGCGTCGAGCCGAGGGAATTCGGGGGTGTGCCTTTCCCGCTGGAATACAAAGCCATCCTGCCGGTCAAGGCCTATCTGCTCGACCAGTACCTGAAAGGGAATATCGGGGAATTGCGCGTCATCTACGCGCGCTGTCATTCGTTCGCGAGGCAGAGCGTGGAAACGTTCGAACTATTGCCTTTTAATATTTTAAGGCTTGAAACCCAAGCCGCCGGCATCGCCCGGGCGTCGGAGAACTCCGGTCATGTGCTCGTGGAGCCGAACGCGAGATCTATCATCGATTACACGATCGCGCTTTGGTTCGGGCGCAGGCTTTACGAGCTTTTTTGGCAATCGAAGTTGTCCGAACTTGCCAGCCGTACGATCGAACTCAGCGAAAGGCATGAAGGCCTGTCCCGGACGAGCCAAAAAACCAGGGTCCGTTATTTTCGCGCCTGTCATGAAGTGATCGATGCGGGCATCCGGGAGGTTTATGCGAGTTTGAGTTTTGCGAACGAGCTGAAGGGTGAGGCGGAATTGAGCCGGGAGGTTTCCCATGACCGGTGAGATAATCGCCGTCTACGGCGCGGTGGTGGACGTGGAGTTTTCAGGCGCCGAGGACCTGCCGAAATTATATGAAGTGATAAGGGCCAAGTCCCGCATGGGCCGCCCGGTGGTGCTGGAAGTGATGGAACATTTGGGAAAAACGATCACGCGCTGCATCGCGATCAACTCGACGATCGATCTTCAGCGGGGCGCGAAAGCCGAGGCATCCGGCCATGTCATCCAGGTGCCGGTCGGAAAAGAGACCTTCAGCCGGGTCATGAACGTGATGGGCGAGTCGATCGACAACCGAGGTCCGGTGGATGCCAAAGAGCGCCGACCGATCCGCCGTCCGGAAAAGAAATTGTACCTGAATCCTGAAGAAGCCGGACGCCAGGGATTCGAGATCCTGGAGACAGGCCTCAAGGTCGTGGACCTTTTATTTCCCTTTGTGAAGGGCAGCAAGAACGGCATCCTGGGAGGGGCGGCGCTGGGAAAATCGATGCTGACACTCGAGCTTATCCACAATGTGGTGGTGAAACATCAGGGCGCTTGCATATTCACGGGCATCGGCGAGCGTGTGCGCGAAGGCAATGAGCTTTATCACGATTTGAAAGGGGCGGGCATCTTGGATAAAGTGGCTTTGGTCTACGGACAGATGAACGAATCGCCGGGCGCGCGTTTTGAGGTGGCGCTCTCCGGGATCACGATGGCGGAGTATTTACAGGAGCAAAAAGAGGATGTGTTGTTCTTCGCGGACAGTGTTTACCGTTTCGCGCAGGCCGGCATGGAAATTTCCACATTGCTGGGGCACATCCCGTCGGAGACCGGTTACCAGCCGACGCTGGCTTCGGAAATGAGCGAATTTCATGAGCGCATTCGCTCTCAGAAACAGGGTTCCCTGACGGCCGTGGAAGCGGTCTACGTACCTGCGGATGACCTGACCGACCCGGCGGTGGTCGCGATCTTCAGTTACCTGGACTCGATCCTCGTATTGTCGCGCGAACGCGTGCAGCAGGGTCTTTATCCGGCGATCGACCCCCTGGCTTCCTCCAGCGCGAATCTGGATCCGGACGTGGTTGGCAAGAAACATTTCGAGGTCGCCCAGGAAGTTTTAAGGACGTTCAGCAAACTCGCGGAGTTGAAACACATCGTCGCGGTCATCGGCCTTGAAGAACTTTCACTTTCGGACCGCACGCTGTATAACCGTGGGCTGAAACTCCAGAACTTTTTAACGCAGCCGTTCTTCGTGGCGCAAACTCACACCGGGCGGCGCGGCGAGTATGTGCCGCTTGAGAAAACGCTGGAAGGCTGCCGGTGGATCCTCGAGGGGCGTCTGGATAAAGCTTCGGAGGACGGCCTCTACATGATAGGCGCTATGGGCGTGGAGAACTTATGATCCGCATAGGGAAGGTGCTTCAAGACGCGGGGCTTGTGACCCGAGACGACGTGGACAAGGCGCTGGCCGAGCAGAAGAAAACGGGTTCGCCTCTGGGCCAGATTCTCGTCCAGTCGGGCAAGATCACCGAGAAGGACCTTTTGAAGTGCGTGGCGGCCCAGATGCACATCGGCTTTGTGTCGCTCAAAGGCATGGACATTTCGAAAGATATTTTGCAGAAAATGCCCGTAAAATACGTCTGGCATTACAAAGTGATGCCCGTCCGGCTCGAGAAAGAGACGCTGACAGTGGCGCTCGCCGAGCCGGCGAATCTTTGGACTCTCGAGGACATTAAGGTGAACCTCAAGATGCAGATCGAACCTGTATTTGCGGTTTCCGAAGAGATCGAAGAGGCTATCCACAAGTATTACGGAGTTGGCGCCGACACGATCGAAAAGATCCTTTCGAGCGACGGAGAAAAGAAAAAGGCGGCGGAGGCCCTGCCGAAAGCGGAGGTCGAAGACGTCACGAAGCTCGCGGGCGCGGCCTCGATCATTAAACTCGTGAATCAGATCTTAAAAGAAGCCATTGAGAACCGCGCCACCGACATTCATTTTGAACCATTCGAGAACGAGCTGGTGATCCGCTACCGCATCGACGGGGTGCTGCAGCCCACGAAGGTCGCCGAGGACATCCGCTACCTTTACCAGGCGATCGTGGCGCGCATCAAGATCATGACGACGCTGGATATCGTCGAGCGGCGCATCCCGCAGGGCGGCGGGGCGCGGGTCAAGCTCGGCGATCACGAATATGACCTGCGTATTTCGGTCATTCCGGGGATCTTCGGGGAAAGCGTCGTGATCCGTATCCTGCCCACCGAGATGATGATGGACCTTTCGCAGCTGGGCATGCCGCCGAAGGAATTCGAGATGCTGAAAAATATCGTCCAGCGTTCGCACGGCATTGTGTACGTAACCGGGCCCACCGGCAGCGGCAAAAGCACCACGCTTTATGCGTGTCTCAATTTCCTGAAGAATCCCGGGGTCAAGATCATCACCGTGGAGGACCCGGTCGAATACAACATGAAATACATACAGCAGATCCAGGTGAACCCGAAGACGGGCCTGACTTTTTCAAAAATATTGCGGAGCGTCTTGCGGCACGACCCGGACATTATCATGGTGGGTGAGGTGAGGGACCTGGAGACTGCCGAGATCGCGGTCCAGGCCTCGCTGACGGGGCACCTGGTGCTCAGCACGCTCCACACGAATGACGCGCCGAGCGCGGTGACAAGGCTTCTCGACATGGGGGTGGAGCCGTACCTTGTGTCCTCGTCAGTGGTCGGCGTCGTGGCGCAACGCCTTGTCAGAAAAATTTGTGCTTCTTGCGCAAAAGACGTGAGCTTGCCGCCTTCGGTGACCGCGCCGCCGGTCGGCGCCTTGAAAACGGTCAAACGCGGGGTAGGCTGCGAAAAATGCCGCTTCACCGGTTATGTGGGACGCATGGCGATCTATGAAATACTGCCATTTTCGGAAGCCCTCAAAGAAATGATCATGAAAAAAGCGACCGCCGATGAGATCCGGAAAGTCGGCGTCAAGGAAGGCATGAGGACCCTTTTCGAATCAGGATGGCTCATGGTGCAGCAAGGGCTCACGACCCCGGAAGAGATCTATCGCGTGGTGCAAGGGAGCCATGTTTAAAATTATGAAAATCCGAAGCACGAAGCACGAAACAAATTCGAAATCCGAAGCACGAAATCCAAAACACGTGTTTCGGTCATTCGAATTTTGGATTTTAGATTTGTTTCGGATTTCGGATTTCGGATTTCGGATTTAAGAATTTTATGTCCGCGTTCGCCTATAAGGCTAAAAAAGGGCCGGTGGATATCGTGCGTGGTTCGGTCGAGGCGCCAAGCCGCCTAGAGGCCATCAAGATCATCGAGGCCAAAGGGTATATTCCGATCGAAGTGGTTTTGAGCGCGGCGGGCATTATCGCCGAGACCGTTGAGCACAAAGTGAAAGCTCCCTCCGCCGCGGCCAGACAACCTGTATCTCTATTCCACCAGAAAGTTTCCCCGGGTGACCTATCCATTTTTACGAACCAGCTTTCAAGCCTTTTAAAATCGAACGTCACGCTTTTACGGGGCGTGGAGCTCATAAAGAACGAAACCCCCAACCGTCGCCTCAAGGCGATCCTTGAACAGGTGGCGGCCGAGATGCACAACGGCAGCCGTTTTTCAGAGGCGCTTGCAAAATTCGGGTCCGACGGGTTTGACGCGCGTTATATCAGCATGGTGCGCTGCGGTGAGGCAGGCGGATCGCTCGATGCGGTTTTTGAAGCACTGGCCGGAAGTATCGACAAGGAGGAGGAAACCAAGGGCCAGATCCGGACGGCGATGGCCTACCCGCTCCTCATCGTGTTCGTGGGCGGCGCCACCTTATTCTTCTTGTTCACATATTGCGTTCCGCGTCTTTCGACGCTTTTCGCCCAAGCCACGCACCTCCCACTTCCCACTAAGATCCTCCTGACGTTGAGCCAACCCGCTTGGCAGATCGGGCTTTGGGTGGGCCTGGCGGTTTTTACGCTGGCGGTTTCGATCCTTTTTCTAGGCAAGGGGGAACAAAAAAGGCGACGCGATATTTTTTTGGCGCGCCTGCCGCTCTTGGGGGACATCAAGCTGAAGGCGGATATCGCGCGCTTTTGTGAAACGCTCGCGATGCTCATAGAGAACGGCGTGTCCATTTTCCAGTCGATCGAGATCGCGCGGCCTGTGTTGTCGAATGAACTTTTGATGGAAGAACTGCGGGGCGCCCAATCCCGCATCATGGGGGGCGAGATGTTGAGCTCGGTGTTCAAGGGCTTGAAATTTTTCCCCGTATTTGTCGTCAATATGATCGCCGTCGGCGAAGAAAGCGGCACGCTTCCCCGGTCGCTGCGTGAGGTTGCCCGGTTTTATTCGCGTGAGAGCCTGCGGGGGATCAAACTCGTCACTTCTTTGATAGAGCCGCTCTTCATTTTAGGCATCAGCCTTGTCGTTGGTTTCGTCGTCGCGGGCATGATGCTCCCAATATTCGATCTAAGTTGGGTCAAGTGAGATTCAACAAATCCGAAATTCGAATATCGAAGCACGAAACAAATCCGAATGTTCAAAATTCAAATGACCGAAACACGTGTTTCGGATTTCGTGCTTCGGATTTCGAGTTTATTGTTAGGAATGTTATATGAACAAAAATGGATTCACGCTGATCGAGGTGTTGACGACGCTCGTAATTATTTCAATGGGGACGCTTGCGATCCATCAGGCATTCGGCCGGTCGATCCAAGCCGTCAAACATTCGGAAGAAGCGCTCCTGGTTTCGCATCTTGTGCCGGAGCCGCTTGTGCTGGCGCAGTTGGATAGTTGGCAAGTGGAAAATGCCTCCGCTCCCGTCCGGTCGCAGAGCGCGTTTGAGAATTACCCCGGCTTTTCTTTCGAGATCGAGTCTACGCTGGAATCGATGAATGATCTGGATTTTATCCGCTGTGACGTGGAGCTCAAAACGCCCTCAGGCTCCTCCGTAAAAAGCGCGTGGCTGATGCCGGAACGCCGGAAGCAGGACTCCTCATGACGCGGCGCCGCCAAAAGGGGTTCACGCTCGTGGAAATGCTCGCGTCGCTTGTGATCACCGCGATCCTCATCGGCGCGGCCAGCAGTATTTTGATGGGCGCGTCCCAGGTTTTTAAAATGCTGGACGCGCGGAATAAGGCAGGGCTTGAGAATGCGGTGATCGCGCTCGAGAAAATGTCCGATGAGATCCGATCGAGCCGGGTGGTTCCGGAGAGTGCCTTTGAAGGTCAAAGCCAACGCGTGGCTTTTCCGGTCCTCGGCGAACTCACCGATGACGACAAAACCCTCAAGGATTTCCGGCTGGGCCAGGTGCAAACCGTGGGACAGGAGGGCTCTTTTGCGGCCCGCAGGGTCGAATACACTTTTGACGGGGACCGGAAGCTTCTCTTGAAACGCACCGGTGAGGGCGAACCCAAAGAAATACTGCGAGGCCTCGCAGGCGTCGAATTTTCGTACGCGGTCAGCGATTCCGAAAGCGGCGCATGGCGGTGGAGCTCCGAAACGCCGAAGGGCGAGGAAGCTCGGCTGGGGGCCGTCACGATTAGGCTTCTGTTCGACCCATTATTCACCCAGGTTTCGATCCCCGGCATTCAAAAAACTTTCCCGGTCGTTCGGAGGCATCCGTTGAATGCCACCAAGCCGCCGGACGAAGAAGAGGCGGCGCCATGAACCGGAAAGGGGCGTGGTCCCGCGGCTCGATCGCCATCGTCGCGCTCTGGGCGCTTACTTTTTTTGCGATGCTCACCGTGACGCTCGCGGCCCGTATCCAATCCCAGATCTCGTTCATCAAGCGATTTCAGGACTCGAGCCGTCTTGAACAAACCGCCTCTTCCGGAATTTCCTATGCGATCCAGGTTTTGAGAAAAAAGGCCCCGGTGGAAGAAGCTCAGGCGCAGGGCGACGCACGCTTTCGGGGATTCGAAAAAAATTCTTTCATGGGCCCCGGCGGGACCGGATTCCAGATAGGCCATTATGAAATGAACGGCCAAACCCGGGAACTCGAATTTGTCTTTGGATTTCAGGACGAAGAAAGTAAAATAAACGTCAACAAGGCTGCCGAAGAGGTGCTGGCCCGGGTTTACCAGAACGCCGGCCAACTATCCGAAGACCAGGCCAAAGGTTTGGCCCATGCATCGGTGGAATGGCGCGCGCGGCAAAAGGAATTTTTGGAATTTGGCCACAAGCTCGGAAAAGACGGCGCGGGGTTCGGCAGTCTCGAAGAACTGCTCCTCGTGCCCGGCATGACCAGCGCGCTTTTAGAGAGGCTTGCGGATCACCTCACGGTGTTCGGCGAGGGCCGCGTGAATATGAATACCGTGTCTGTGGGAACGCTGAAAGCTCTGGGCGTAAGCGAATCACTGGCGCTTAGGATTGATCAGGTCCGCCAGGCGCAACTCGGGGCCTTAAAACCGGATGACGCATCGGACCTGAAAGCGTTCAATGATCTGGGCGACCTCACGCAGAAAGTCGGCGTGTCGGCCGGGGAGATTGACCAGCTTCAAAACATCGCCTCGATCTGGGGTTTCGAATCCAAAACGGTCCGTTTTGTGTCAAGGGCTTCAAACGGCCGGATCACCCGGCGCGGCATGGAATGCGTGGCAAGCCGGGATGAGGGGCGTTTGTTGTTCCTTCGGGTGACGCGTGACCACGTAACTCAGTAGAGGAAAGCTTATTCGTGCTTGGGTTTAAAAGCGGCGGTCAGAAGCTCACGGTTGAGATAGACGCGACTTCATTCAAATGGACGGTCTTTAAAGGCCAAGGCGCAGGCGCCGAAATCGTGGATATCGGCGCTTTCCCCTTATCGGGCTCCGGCGACGTCCTCAATCAGAAGATCATCAACATCGTCAAAGCGCACAAGATCGAAGCCGGAGACGTCGTCGGCTGCATTTCCAGGAACCAGGTGACGGCCCGGAACCTCGAGCTTCCTTCCACGGACCCCGAGGAGATCCGCAAGATGTTCGAGCTCCAGGCGGCCAAGCAAACCCCGTATGCGGCCGACCAGATAGTTTCGGATTACTACCCTATCGATTCCTCGCACGTGGATTACTCGAACATCATGCTCGTCGTGGCCCATCGGCAGTCCGTCAACGAGCACCTCCGGATCCTGCAGGAAGCGGGTTTAAAACCTCAGCGCGTGTCTTTAAGCAGTGTCGACAGCGCATCCTGGGTCTGGCATGAGCTGAGCGGGGGGAAGGGCAAGGCCGGTGTGGGACCTGCGGCGGTGTTGGACATCGATTCGGAAGACACCGACTTCTTCGTGTGCGACAAGGGCAAGCTTTTATTCACCCAGAATATATCCATAGGGTTCGATAAGTTGGCCAAAGAGCCGGAACAGTGGCGGGAAAAATTTTTATCGGAGGTCGCGCGGGCGCTTGAAATATTCCGCGGAGCGGAGGTCGCCAGGGACATTTCACTTTTTTTATTTACGGGCGCGTTGGAGGTCCTGAAGCCGCTCACAGCCCCCCTTCAAACGATCGTCGGCCAGGCGCCGCGCGAATTACCTCTGCCGGCCGGTGTCCGGGCGATTCTCGACGGCAAGAAAGAGGAGTCGGACCCCGGCTGGCTCGAGGCACAGTCTTTCACCTCGGTGATGGGTCTGTCTCGCCCGAATAAAGAATCCACGATCGACCTTGTGCCCCAGGAGGTTTTGATCCAATCGGCGCTTGTGGCAAAAGGCCGGGAAGTGCTCGTGATGGGAGTTTTGATCCTTCTCATCGTGCTTGCCGGCATCGGGTTTTTCGGCTGGAAATATTATTTACAGCAGAGTTACTCGGATTGGCTGGACCAGAATATCCATGCGACCGACCCGGATGCCCAACAGGTTGAATCGACACGCCTCCTCATCAAAGAGATCGTGCGTTTGAACAGCTTCACGTCCGGTTTCTTCGAAGACCTGCTTCACATCATCGGCGCGCTGCCCCGCGAGATGTACCTGACGGAACTCAACCTTGGCAAGGAGCGGACAGTGGATATGCGCGGCCGTTCCGACAAGATGACGAGCGTATTTGATTTTGTGAATCAACTGAAATCCCGGCCCACGTTCCTGGAAGTGGAGACGAAGCAATTGACCAAGCGCATCGTGCAAAACAAGGAGGTCGTCGATTTTGAGATCCATTGTCGACTTTCTGCAAATTAAATTGCAGGCCCTGTGGGGCCTGTTCGATCAGTTCTCCAAAAGGGAAAAGCAGGCCGCGGCCGCGGCCGCGGCGGTGGTGCTCGTTTTCTTTATTGACGCGGCCGTCCTCAAGCCGATCCAAAAAAACATCGTGAGCTTGAACCAGCAAATTTTGGTGCAGGAGAAAAAATTCATCCACAACACCCGAAGCGTCGAGCAGAAGCCGCAGATCGACGACCTTTTTTCGCGGCTTAAACAAACGGTCGATCTTGCCCCCGTGAGCGACGAAGAGGCGCGCGTGTCGATGCTGGAAGACATTGAAAAATACGCGCGGGAACGCAGAATTTATCTGACCGAGGTCAAGCCGCAGGCTCCCACCCAGGCCGGCGGACGCGCCGAATACCGGATCCGCCTCGTGGCCGAGGCCACGATGAAGGACATGCTTTCGTTTTTAGCGGATCTAGTGCGCACCAAGAAGCTGTATCTCGTGGAAAGCCTGCGAATTGTGCCGCATCCCGAGGATGTCAATAAGATCAAGGCCACGGTCGCGGTGAACCGCGTCATTTTTTCCCACTGAGTTTCCCAGCCACGGAAGTCCTTTGTTTCTCATAAGATACAAGATGTAGTGGATGAGTGATATCTTATTGACGAAACAGGCCATTTATAGTATTTTGCAGGTGGAGCGCGCATGAGCTATTACAAAGTACTCAGCCTTCAAAAGGAGCCGTTTTCGACCAGCCCCGATCCTTCCCTTCTGTATTTATCCCGAGACCACCATTCGGCGCTTATGCGACTCCGAATTTCCGTGAAATTGAAACGGGGTTTGAGCCTGCTTTTGGGGGATGTCGGCGCAGGCAAGACTACGCTCAGCCGCCGTTTTGCGCAACTGGTCTCGGAGGAGCGCCGCGTGCTCATCCAGATGATGCTCAACCCCTTCTACGGCAGCGACATTGATTTTCTGCAAGCGCTGTGCGACCGCTTCACGATCCCGTGCGAACCGGCCCGGAACGCAGCCTATTATTTTTCACGGATCGAGAGCTATCTTTTTCAAAAGGGAGTCGAAGAAGGCCAAACGGTGGTGCTCCTGATCGATGAGGCCCAGACATTGAGCGACTCGTGCCTCGAGGCGCTTCGCGTGCTCTTGAATTATGAGACGAACGAGCATAAGATCCTGCAGCTTATTTTAGTTTCGCAGCTTGAGATCGTTCCGAGGCTCCAAAAGAGCCGCAATTTTTGGGACCGGATCAGCCTGCGCTGCCTTTTAAGGCCCTTGAATTTTGAGGAGACCCGCCGCATGATCCGCTTCCGGCTTCAGAGGGCCGGTTACCATTCGCCGGTGGATCTGTTTTCCGAAGAAGCGCTGGGGGTGATCTACCGCGCGACGAGGGGCTCGCCCCGCCAGATCACTCAGCTCTGCCATGACTGCCTGGAGTGTCTGGTGATGTATGGCCGAAATTTTGTGGACGGTCGTATGGCGGAGGAAGTGGCGGCAAGGAACGCAGAATTCTCATCCGAAACTTTGTTGAAAGAAACGGCGTCGCATGGATCTGACACCCGAAGAGCGGTTATTTAAAGTCATTCAGGACAACGAAGCCTCTGGAAACAAAAGCGACGCGGTGCTTGCGCACGGTGAATCGGAAGGGGGTAGTGCGCCCAGACGCTTCCGGTGGAAGTGGCGTCTGCCGTTGGGGTTCGGCTTCGGACACGCGGGCGCGGCCTCCGGTCCTGCGGCGGGCGGGCCGGTTTTATCGGTTCATACGCTGAACGGTATTTTGTTTGTCGTGCTTTTGGCGCTTCTTTCCTATTTTGTCGTGGGACAGGTGCTATTCAGGAAGCCGTCCGGAGATAAGTTGAAGGCGAGGGCCGAAGCGCCGTCGGTCGTTTCGCTGGAGATCCCCGCGGAGCTTTTTTCCGTCCGGGAAGTCGAGAGTCGCCGCGACCTGCTGGAAGAAAGGAATGTTTTTCAGCCAACCCTGGCCCAAGGCAAGCCCAGAGCGGTCCAAACACCCGAGTTTCAACCGACCTCCTCCAACCTGTCGGCGGTTGCGGGGAATCTCAAGCTCACGGGCACTTTTTTAAGCGATCGAAACGAGGCGTTGATCGAGCTTTTGGACGAGAAACGCACCGTTTCCGTGCCCGAAGGAGGCACGATCAAAGGGGTGACCGTGAAAGCGGTCCGATCGGATGCCGTCATTTTGAGCGACGGAGTCACGGAGTTTGTGCTGCAATGAAGAAGGCGGCGCCTTTTCTGGCGGGGTGCCTCATCTTATTCCATGCTTTCGGAGGCCCGTCTTTGGGTTTTGCGGAAGGCGGTTCGACTTTGAGCTTTCTCGAAGGCGGCCAGAGCCACGTCTCGATCAATCTGCGTGACAGCGACTTGATCGATGTCCTGAAATTCCTCGCACAAAAAGGCAAATTCAACGTCGTCACTAGCCCGCAGGTTCAAGGCAAGGTTTCTCTTTTGCTGGAAGACGTGAAGATCTCGGACGTATTTGACATTTTGCTCGTCACCAACAAGCTCGCATTTTATAAACGGGGCGCCGTCGTCTACGTGATGACGGAGGAGGAATACAAGGCGCGTTATGGCCAGTCGTTCGGCGACGCGCGCGAGGCGAAGATCATAAAACTCAAATATGCGTCACCGGACCAGGTTTTCAAAATGCTGCAACCCACCAAAAGCGAAGTGGGCAATCTCGTGGTGGACGAGGAGACCGGGACGATCGTGCTCGTGGACATCCCCGAGAAGATCGAGCTCATGCTTAGGATCATCAAAGAAGTCGATCTGCCGCTTGAAACCCGGGTGTTCGATCTGAGTTACGCGAAGGCCGAAGATGTGCAAGTGCTTTTGGTTTCCAAGCTTGGCAGCAAAGGCATCAGCTCCATCCACGCCGACAAGCGCTCGAACCAGATCGTGGTCTCCGCGCTGCCGGAACGCATGCGCGAGATCGAACGGATCGTGGAAGGCCTGGACAGAAAAACAAGGGAAGTGTCGATCGACACTCAGATCATGAAGGTGGTCCTGAGTCACGACCATGCCAAAGGGATCGATTGGCGCTTGATGGCCCAACAAGGTTTTTTGGAGCCCCTGGATCTGAACATCACGCTGCCGACGTCTTCCTCGGCGATTGCGACCCGGTTCGGTTCGCTGAGCTACAGCACGTTTGCGGCGGAGGGCTTTGAAGCGGTGGCTTCGTATCTCGAGACTTTGGGCGAATCCAAGATCCTGGCCAATCCGCGCCTGACGGTCATAGAAGGCGAGGAGGCGAGGATCAATATCGGGACCCGCGAAGCGTACGTGACTTCCACCACCACGACCGGGAGCAGCACGACCAGTGTTTCGGAGAATGTCACGTTCGTGGACGTAGGGATCATTTTGAGCGTGACGCCCATTATCAACGACAAAGGCTATGTGACCATGAAGATCAAGCCCGAGGTCTCAAACGTGGTCCGTACCCTGACCACCGCGCAGGGCAACAAGATCCCGATCGTGGACAAGACGGAAGCCGAGACGCGCGTGATGGTCAAAGACGGCAGCACGATCGTGATCGGGGGTTTAAGAAAAGACGACAAGGGCAAAACGGTCGATCAGATACCCATCCTTGGGGACATTCCCGTGCTCGGGCGGGTGTTCAAGAGCCGCAATGAAGAATTGGAACAGACCGAGATCGTCGTATTCCTGACGCCGCGCATCATTGAAGGCGACGAGCGTCTTTCGGAAAATCCGGACGTTGCGATCAAGGACCTGCAGGCCTATCCGCCGCAGTCGCCCACTCAGGGTTATGAAGCCGCCGGCGGGGCGGCTGGCGCCAAGGGTTCGGTGTCATGACCCGCAAAGCGTTCATAACCGCTTATTTTGTGACGCTCGTGGTGAGCGTCGTGTCGCTCTTATTTCTTTCGTGGCTTTTATTGCAGGCGCTCAATAAAAATACTGAGTTGAATTCCCGGAACGCGTCGTTTGCCGACCAGCTGAAGGTTGCCCAGGAGAGCATGAAACGGTTCGAAACGCGGCAGGCCGATGCCGAAGCCAAGCAGGCGGACTATGATGAGATCGACAATAAATATGCGAACCTGTTGGTCAAGCACGAGGAGCTTGAAGCCGAGAACACCCAGCAGCTTGCCAAAACCAAAGAGCTTTTGAACGCCAACCAGGAATTGAAAAGTGCGCTCGTCCTCAAATTAAATGAGCAGCGCGACACGCTGGCGAAGGAAGAAGCGCGCAAAATACGCGAGCTGAAGAGTTCGTTCGAGAAAGAAAAAGAAAAGCTGAGTTTGGAATTCAACCGGAAAAAAGAGGAACTGACGCGTGCCGCGCAGGCCGAAGCGGAGAAAGCCAATGTCCGAAACCAGGAGCTCGAGAAGACCTTGAGCGCGCTTCCCTTGCCCCCGGCCAAGAAGAACACCTCGGGCGCTTCCGAGCGCCTCCCGTTGCCCACCACCGGCGAAATGGACCGGTTGAAAAAAGAGAACGCGATCGCCCATTACAATCTGGGAGTGATCTATCTTAAAAGCGGGAATTACGATCTGGCTTTAAAAGAACTGCAGCGCAGCCTTAAGTTGAATCCCAATGATCCGTTGACGCATTACAACCTTGCCCGCATTTATGAAACGGACCGAAAGGATTTTGACAAAGCGGTCGAGCATTACCAGGCCTATCTCAGGCTTGATCCGCGCGCGAAAGACGGCCGGCAGGTGGAAGAGCAGCTTCTCAAGCTTCGCATGCGCAAGGAGATCGGCGTTGACGGCGTGCTGAAGGTGAGCAAGTCGTAAAGGGCCCGACCTTGACAACAATAACTCACGCGTGTATATTGATGCGGTCGGACGAAACCAGGTGAAATTTCAAGAGGCTGCTCTTAAAAGAGGGAAGCGCGAGAACCCTCCGCAAGATTTTCTCCCCGCTGACTCAATGTCATTATTTCAATTTCCAAAAAAATTATTGGTTTGTGATCATTTGCATTGAAGAAATGTAAAGTGTGTTTTGAAAAATATAAATCAACATCATCCATAAGGGGAAAAAAATGAAACGAGCTCAGTTTATCGCGGTCGTATTTTTAGGCCTGGCGCTTATCGTGACCGGATGCGGCAAAAAATCCGATGATCAGGCCGGCCTCTCAGGCACGGGTTTCGATTCGCTCTCTTCAACGGAGGAATTGGCGCAGCTTCCTCAAAACAACACCTACAACCAACAGGCTTCGGTGGAAGTGCTGCCGATCGAGGTCGCGCCGGTCACCCAGTCCGCCATCGCCACGATGCCCACCGCTATCACTTCGTCCACGATCGATCTGAATCGTGAACAGCAGATCCAGACGGCTTTGAAGAACGCGGGCTTTTATCAGGGCAAAATTGACGGCAAGATAGGGCCCAAGACGAAACAGGCGATCGAGCAGTTCCAAGCCAATCAGGGCCTGAAGGTTGACGGCAAAGTCGGCCCGAAAACGTGGGCGGCTATGCAGTCCTACATGACAGCACAGGCTGCTGCCACCGAGTAATTCTTTAATAAATTCCATTCAGTAAAGCCTCAAAAAAAGGCTCGCCACGGTATGTGGCGGGCCTTTTTTTGCTCACGGACGAGTATCCACGTGTCCTTAGGAAAATTTGATTTTAAGAATTAATAAGCATAGAATCTTTGTGCGAAAGCATCGCGCGGTATCAGAGAAGAGGGCGCAGGGCCTATGATAATAGGGGTCAAAGTACTGGTTGTTGATGATCAGCCGGAGTTTCGTGACACCTTATCCTTCTGGCTTCGCACGAAGGGCTATGAAGTGACCGAAGCCTCGTGCGGGGCAGACGGCATCATGGCGCTCAAGAAAGGGGAATTCGACATCGTGTTCCTGGATTTTAAAATGCCCGGCATGGACGGTCTTGAGACGATCATGAAGATCCGCGAGTTCAACAAAACGATCCCGATCGTTGTCATCACGGCCTACGCCGACAGCGTGATCGTGCGCGGGATTAAACGCTACAATATTTCCGGATTTTTTTCGAAGCTTGAGAAACTGGACAAGCTTCAGCAGTCGCTGGACGTGGTTCTGAGGGGCCTCAGAAGGACAAAATCATCGGTGGGCGGGCCGTCTTGAATTTCCCGCGCATGCTGTTCCTTTTTCTGGCCGTCGTTTTTCTATGCGGCGCCGCCGAAAAAGAGGATACGGCCGTTATAGGCCTTGCGGCGCCGCTGACAGGCGACCAGGCCTATGTTGGAGTCGGCGTGTTGCAGGGTGCACAGATGGCCGTCGAAGAGGCCAATGTCCGCGGGCCCGTGTTTGGCCGCACGAGGCTTAAGCTGGAGGGCCTCGATGACCAGCACAACCCGACGCAAGCCGTGCTTGTGGCCAATAAACTGGTGGCCAACCCTAACGCCGTCGGTGTGGTAGGCCATTTCAATTCCAGCTGCACAAAAGCGGCTTCGGCTATTTATCACGAAGCGCGCATGGTGCAGATCACGCCGGCTTCCACCAATCCCGAAATATCGCGACAGGGATTCGACACATTTTTCCGCGTCTGTGCCACCGACGATGTGCAGGCCCCGGCGGCGGCGGAGTTTGCCTGGCATAAACTCGGGAAAAGAAAAATAGCGATCCTTGACGACCAGACGACTTACGGAAAAGGCCTCGCGGATGAGTTTCAAAAACGATTCAAGGCGCTGGGTGGAGAGGTCCTGCTTCGCAACGGCATCACCCAGGGGGAAAAGGATTTCACTCCGCTTCTTACGAAGGTAAGATCCGTCAACCCCGAACTCATTTATTACGGGGGTGTTTATCCGGAGCTTGGGCTTTTGATCAAGCAATCGGGAAAGCTCGGGCTTAAGGCCCCCTGGATGGGAGGCGACGGCATTTATGACGTGACGCTGATCCAGATCGCCACACCCGGATTATCCGAGGGCACTTACGCGACGATGCTCGGCGTCGATCCTCGTTCACTTCCCTCCGCGCAGGAATTTGTCTCACGTTACGAAGCGCGTTACGGACAGATCGGATCCTTTTCGGCCTACGGTTATGACGCGACGAGCCTGCTCATCGAGGCGATCCGCCGCGCCGGCCAGAAGGCCGGCCGGCCTTTGGCCGGTAAAAATGACAGGGAGGCGATCTTGCGTGAAGTCCGCGGCATGAGGGATTTTCCCGGGATCCTCGGTCCCATCAATTTTGATGAAAAGGGTGACGCGATCGGGAAGAGTGTCGGGATCTTCAAAATTGAAAACGGACAATTCAAGTTCATCGAAGAAGTAAAGCCATCGTAGTTTCAAATCCGAAACTCGAAGCACGAAATCCGAAACAATGACCGAATTCGAAATACAATGTTCAAAACCAGTGTTTTGGTTATTTGAATTTAGATTTTTTAGATTTGTCTCGTACTTCGAATTTCGGATTTCGGATTTTAGAATATGTCTTCTCAAATAGAGCTTTTCTTCCAGCAAGTCCTGAACGGCCTCACGATCGGCATGATCTACGCGCTCGTCGCGTTGGGTTACACGATGGTGTACGGGGTCTTGCAGCTTATCAATTTTGCGCACGGCGAAATATTCATGGTCGGCGCGTACCTGGCGGTCTTCATGATCTGGCTCTTTTCCTCGTTCCTGCCCGGGGCGCCTTTTTGGGCGGCGCTCGCCGGCGTGTTTTTATTCGCAATGACCGGCGCTTCGCTCTTGGGCGCTGTGATCGAAAAAACAGCCTACAAACCGCTGCGCGGCTCGCCGAGGCTCGCCGCGCTCATCACTTCGATCGGTGTCTCGTTTTTTTTGCAGAATGCCGTCATGCTCCTCTGCGGTTCCAAGGAGCAAACGGTGCCCGACGTGATCCCCAACAAATTATTTCCGATAGGCCCTGTTTTCTTTTCACTCATCCAGGCGATCGTGTTTCTCGTCTCCATAGGTCTCATGCTGTTTCTTACGTGGTTTGTTAAGAATACCTCGATGGGGCGGGCCATGCGCTCGACGGCCGAGAACCCCGAGGCCTCGCTCCTCATGGGTGTGTCCGTGAACCGGGTGATCCGCATGACATTTGTGCTGGGTTCCGCGCTCGGCGCCGTCGCGGGGGCGCTTTTTGCAATGTATTACGGCAGCATCAATTTTCACGACGGGTATCTGGCGGGCATCAAGGCGTTCACGGCCGCGGTGCTGGGCGGGATCGGGAGCATTCCGGGGGCGATGCTCGGGGGGATTTTGTTGGGTCTTTTTGAAGCGCTGGCGGCCGGTTATATTTCCTCGGAATGGAAGGACGTATTCGCGTTCTTGCTCCTGGGCGCGGTCCTTATTCTGAAACCCTCGGGACTTTTGGGCGAAAATCTCCCGGAAAAGGTATAAAGTGGACGCCTTCAAAAAACATCCCTATTCGCTGCAGGTCCTGTTTATCCTTTTCCCGTTCATCTTTTTTCCCTGGATTGACCGGAATGCTTACCACATCGATCTCATGACCAATATCGGGATCTATGTGCTTCTGGCGATGGGCCTGAACGTGGTGGTGGGCAGCGCCGGGCTCCTGAATCTGGGGTACGCGGCATTTTTCGCGCTTGGCGCTTATAGCTACGCGTTTTTGAACCTAAACTGGAATTGGCCGTTCTGGTTGGCGCTCCCGGTGTCGGGATTCGTGTCGATGATATTCGGTCTCGTGATCGGCATTCCCTCAATCCGCGTGCGGGGCGATTATCTGGCGATCACCACGCTGGGTTTCGGGGAGATCGTGAGGATCGCGTTCAATAATTTATCCCGGTGGACCGGCGGGCCGAACGGCCTATTGGGCATCGACAGGCCCTCGGTGTGGGGGTATAAATTTTCGGTGAATGCGACGCCCTATTTTTACTTGGTGCTCTTCCTGATAGCCGTCACCGCGTATCTTCTTTTTAGGATGTGCGATTCCAAGATCGGGCGCGCGCTTGTCGCGATCCGCGAGGACGAGCTGGCGGCCTCGTGCATGGGCGTTCCGACGCTGCGCATCAAGCTGATGGCGTTCGGCGTGAGCGCATTCATTGCGGGCTTGGCCGGTTGCGTCTTTGCGTCGAAACAGACGATCGTCACACCGGATAGTTTTGACTTTGTGCTCTCGGTGCTCATCCTCGCGATGGTGGTGCTCGGAGGCATGGGCAATATCTGGGGTGCGGCGCTGGGCGCTTTGGTGCTCGGGATCCTACCCGAGCTTTTAAGGGGTTTCGCCGCTTACCGCATGCTGCTCTTTGGCCTGGTGATGATCCTCATAATGATCTTCCGGCCGCAGGGCATCCTGGGAAGCCAGCTGATCCGCCGGGAGTTGAAACCCAGAGAAAAGGAGGCCGGGGGCGATGCCGCTTCTTGATGTGCGCTCGATCTCAAAACGGTTCGGCGGCGTGGCAGCCGTGAAGAACATGAGCCTCACCGTGAACGCCGGCGAGATCGTGGGCCTTATCGGCCCGAACGGCGCGGGAAAAACCTCATTTTTCAACTGCCTCACGGGCCTGGTGCCGGTCGATGAAGGGGAGATCCTTTTTAAGGACGGTGAGGTGAGGCTTAATGGCCTCGCCAGCAATAAAATTCTCGAAAGCGGCGTCGCGCGAACGTTCCAGAACTTAAGGATCTTCAGGAACATGACGCTCTTGGAGAATGTATCCATCGGATACCACACCCGCACCTCCTCGGGCCTGCGGGACGCTCTTTTGAGGACCCGCCGATTTAAAACGGAGGAGGAAATGATCTTCGGAAAGGCGGAACTCCTGCTTTACTTTGTCGGCCTCGAGAAGTCCGCGAATGAGATCGCCGCGAACCTTCCTTACGGCCATCAAAAGCGGTTGGAGATCGCCAGGGCCCTCGCTTGCGGTCCGAAACTCTTGTGCCTCGATGAGCCGGTCTCCGGCATGAACCCGAACGAAAAGGCCCAGATCGCGGATCTTGTCCGGCGCATTCAAAAAAAAGGCATCGCCGTGCTTTTGATAGAACATGACATGAAGGTGGTGATGCCGCTTTCAGACCGCGTGGTGGTGATGGACGAAGGGGAAAAGATCGCCGAAGGCCTTCCGCGGGAAGTCCGAAATGATCCCAAGGTGATCCGGGCCTATCTGGGGGAGGCGTAGGCCACGCATGCTGGAGTTGGACCACGTCTATACGCGTTATGAAAAGGTCGAATGCCTGAAAGGCATCACCTTCCATGTAGATGAGGGGGAAATTGTGGCACTCCTGGGCGCCAACGGCGCCGGCAAGACCACCGTTTTAAAAACGATCTCAGGGTTGATCCGCCCGACCGCCGGCGACATCCTGTTCCGCGGTCAATCCCTCGCGGGCCGGCGTCCTGAGGAGATCGTGAGACTCGGGATCGTGCATGTGCCCGAGGGGCGCAAGATCTTCCAGAGGCTGGAGGTGCTGGAAAATCTGGAACTGGGCGCCTTTGTGCGACACGACCCGAAAGAGATCCAGAACGGCCTTGAAAAAATTTTCCGTTTGTTCCCTATTTTAAAAAAAAGGCTCAAGCAAAAAGCCGGCACGCTCTCGGGAGGCGAGCAGCAAATGCTTGCGATCGGGCGCGGGCTGATGTCCAGGCCTTCGGTGCTTTTGCTGGACGAGCCGTCGCTGGGCCTGGCGCCCATTTTGGTTTCGGCGATCTTTAGGATGATCGAGGAGATCCACAAAGAGGGCAAGACGCTTTTGCTGGTCGAACAGAACGCCCGCATGGCGCTTAAAATTGCCAAGCGCGCGTATGTGATGGAAATGGGGCAGATCGTGCTGGAGGGGAGCGCCGAAGAGGTTCAAAATAATCCGGCCGTGCAGGAGGCGTATTTGGGTGGGGGAGAAAAACGCTAACGGGCGTTCTTTTTCAGGATAAAATTGAGTTTGCCGGTTTTATCCAGCACGATATCCAACCACTTCTCCTGCAGCGCTTTTCGGTGCGTCCCGCAAAGAAGCACCGGGAACATCTCTTCGGGCTGGGGTATGACGTTGGTCACGGTTTCAATTTCAACGTCCTGGTTTGAACCGCAGACGGAGCACAATTTTTCAAGCGTCACTGCTTCGAACCTCGCTCCTTGATATCAGTACATCTTATCATCAGTACCTAAAATTAGTCAAATCTTAACAGTCAGCTGTTTGCAAGCGCGGAGCGGTTTTGATACACTATGAGCCTTGTGACGCCACCCCCTCTTTGTAACGATTGTTTCACAATCGGCCCGCGCATGCGGGCCAAAGAGGGGGTGGGGTGACTACACACCGATCGCTCAATAAATTGGAACGAAAGGCGCACATGAGCATTCATCAGTCTCTCGAAGTGACCGGAGAAGAATTCAACCAACAAAGCTATACGCGCGATCGTTTCGGTAAAAAGCAGAGCGTGCATGCGTCCGATGAAAAGCAATAACGAAAAAATTTTTCTGCTTTTTCTCGGTGGAGTCTTCATCGCCGCTTCCGCCGGTGCATCCACCGACCCGGCCAAGGCGCCGCTTTCCTCCCACCGGTCGACGAATATCACCGTGACAAGTTCCGAGCTTGAGCCGTTTGACCTGAACCGAAAGACCGACGCCGAGGAGAGGATCAAATTCTACCAGGACGAGAACACGGTCGTCGGTTTCAATGACCAGGGCGAGCCGGGCGTCGGAACGAGGTTTTAGATCGCCGAACTCGTAATTATCGGCGCGGGTGCCGCGGGCCTGGTGACCGCTATCCAGGCCGGTCGCCTAAATACCCGCGGGCGTAAGCCTGAGATCCTTCTCCTCGACCGCCGCCAAAAGATAGGCGCGAAGATCCTGATCTCCGGCGGCACGCGCTGCAATGTCACCCACCGCCAAGTATTGCCTTCCCACTACGCGGGCGGGGCCTCCCATTTTGTAAAGCATGTGCTGGAGGCTTTTACGCCCCTGGAAAGCGTCGATTTTTTCAAGCAAATAGGCGTGGAGCTTGTGCTCGAACCTACCGGAAAGTATTTTCCGACTACCCATTCAGGGAAAACCGTGCTGGAGGCGCTTGTGAAAGAGGCGGGGCGTTCGGGAGTGGAACTCAAGACGGGGGTCGTCATTACCGACATTAAGAAGCTCGGGGATGTTTTTCACCTTTCCGGAAAATGGGAAGCGCAGGAGCTAGGAGCCTGCGAGTTCACCGCAAAGAAAGTCATCGTCACAACGGGCGGGCTTTCTTATCCAGAAACCGGAAGTGACGGCACGGGTTACAAGATCGCCAAGTCTTTCGGGCACACGATCGTCGACACGCACCCCGCATTGACTCCGCTGACGACAGATGACGGGGACTGGCAAGCTTTGAGCGGGTTGACACTCGACGTAAGACTTTCCTTCTACAAAGAAAACCGCAAGCATTCCGCGGCGCAAGGCTCATTTTTGTTCACGCATTTTGGTTTCAGCGGGCCCGCGGCGCTGGACATCAGTCGGCATTGGGCCAGCGCGCGGGCCGAAGAAACGCCCCGACTCGAGGCTAGTTTTCTGCCGTATCAAAATGAGACGACGCTCGGGGAAGCTTTGGAGCGAAAGAAAGACTCAAATCCCCATAAAAAGCTGAAGAACATCCTGTGCCGGGACTTTTCTTTGCCCGAACGTTTTGTGGAGGTGCTCTTTAAAAAAACAGGTTTGAACTGCGAGCGTTCCCTGAAGGAGTTTCCACAAAAGGAACTTAAGAGGTTTATCCATCTTCTCCTGAATTGCCCGCTTCCGGTGACGGGGGTGCTGGGTTACAAGAAGGCGGAAGTCACGGCCGGGGGCGTGGACTTAAAAGAGGTGAATGTCTCCACGATGGAATCCAAAAAAGTCCCGGGGCTCTTTTTTGCGGGCGAGATCCTCGACGTGGACGGGCGGATCGGCGGGTTCAATTTCCAATGGGCCTGGTCGAGCGGCGCCGTCGCCGGCCGCGCGGCGGTGCAGAGCTTGTCCAGACCATAAGTCCGAGAGGGCGCTATTTTTATTCTACAATTGTTTATGTTAGACTGATTCAAAGAGGAAAAGGAGATAAATGTCCGACAAAATGCTGATATCCCGGGAGGGGTATGAAAAGCTGCGCAAAGACCTGGAATATCTCAAGACCACGAAGCGCCGCGAGATCGCGGAGGATATCGCGCGGGCTCGGGCGTTCGGGGACCTGAAGGAGAACGCTGAGTACGACGCCGCGAAGAACAGTCAGGCGTTCAATGAAAAAAGGATCTCCGAGCTTGAAGACCGGCTCACGCGCGCCGAAATCCTTGATGACACCAAGATCCCGAAGGGCCAGGTTTTTATCGGCGCAACGGTGCGGCTAAAAGACATGAAAACAAACGAAGAGCTGAGCTACTCGATCGTGCCGCATGATGAGGCCAATTTTGACGAAGGCAAGCTTTCGGTGAGTTCCCCGATCGCGAAGGGGCTCTTGGGTTTGAAAGTGGGGGATGTCGCCGAGATCAGGATTCCTGCCGGGATCCTGAAATACAAGGTCCTGAAGATAACCCGCTAGTGTTCAAATAATTTCCCGGGTCAAAATCTTCAATAAGCCCTCTGAATTCCCGGATGGACCCGCAAACGTTGATCTTCCCCCTGAATTCCGCCACGCCCGGGAGGTTCTTAAAGTACCAGCAGGCGATCTTACGCATCTGAAAGACGACGGTTTGCTCATCCCGATAGGTGAGTTCCAGGTCCAAGTGCCTTAAGAGCGCCTTTTTTCTTTCCTCGAAGCTCGGTGCCTGCGGGGCTTCCAGGCCCTTCAACGCATGCTCGACCTGCCTGAAGATCCAGGGGTTGCCCAGGCCTCCCCGGCCGATCATAACGCCGTCACAGCCGGATATTTTTTTGAGGCGCAACGCGTCTTCGCCACTCAAAATATCTCCGTTGCCGATCACGGGAATTTTGACGGTCGCTTTTACGCGGCCGATGGCTTCGTAGTCGGCGTTCCCCGAATAGCCCTGCTCGCGTGTCCGCCCGTGCACTGTGATCGCATCTAGGCCGCAGGCTTCCGCGATGGCGGCGATCGTGGCAGCCTCTTGGCCCGAGGCGTCCTTGACCCCGAGGCGCATCTTGACGGTGACCGGGATTTTTTTGACGGCTTTCACGACTGCTTTGAAGATCTCGCGCGCTTCGTCGGGCTTTGCCAGAAGGGCGGAGCCGGCGCCTTTGCCGGCGATCTTCGGCACTGGACAGCCGAAGTTGATGTCCAAAAGGTCATAACCCATATCCTCTATTTTCTTTGCCGCTTCTTGCATCGCTTCGGGGCGGCAACCGAATATTTGCGCGCCTAGCGGCTTGTCTTCGGGGAGCGTTTGCATGAGCTCTTCGGTGTTGTCATTGCCGCGGACCAGGCCTTCGGCGGACACCATTTCAAGAAAGCAGAACTCCATCCCATACGAGCGAGAAATGAGCCGGTAGGCGAGGTCCGTGCAGCCCGCCATCGGAGACGAGATAACCCCGGAGTTAAGAGTAAGTGATTTGAGCTTTATCATGGGCGTATTGTAGCACAATGGGGTCATAGCACAATGGGGTCAGACCCAAAAGGGGTCTGACCCCAGGCTGCTTTTTTGTTCCTCCAAAAAACAGTTATTGGAGACGCACTTCTTCGATCGCTTTGATGAGGTAAATTAGGACATTTCTAATTTGGTAGAACTAGGACATTTCTATTTTGGCTGTACATTTGTTCCTCCCTTTCTTGACAATGGCTGTCTCTATGGTAAACTAACGTGAGCC
>CAYJVC010000011.1:0-43442 GCA_964373505.1 uncultured Planctomycetia bacterium | reverse complement strand
TCGGCACGGTGCCCATTTACCAGGCGCTTGAAAAAGTGAATGGGAAAGCCGAAGAGCTCACCTGGGAAATGTACCGCGACACGCTGATAGAACAGGCCGAACAGGGGGTCAGTTACTTCACGATCCACGCCGGCGTGCTTTTACGGTACGTCCCTCTCACCGCCAAGCGCGTGACCGGCATCGTCTCGCGCGGCGGCTCGATCCATGCCAAGTGGTGCCTGGCGCACCACAAGGAAAATTTCACCTACACGCACTTTGAGGAGATCTGCCAGATCATGAAGGCCTACGACGTTTCATTCTCCCTCGGCGACGGCCTGAGGCCCGGCTCGATCGCCGACGCCAACGACGCGGCGCAGTTCGGAGAGCTCGCAACCCTCGGAGAATTGACCAGACTCGCCTGGAAGCACGACGTACAGGTCATGATCGAGGGGCCGGGCCACGTGCCGATGCATTTGATCAAGATCAATATGGAAAAGCAGCTCGCCGAATGCGGCGAAGCGCCTTTCTATACGCTCGGGCCGCTCACCACGGACATTGCGCCCGGTTACGACCACATCACCTCAGGCATCGGCGCCGCCATGATCGGCTGGTACGGTTGTGCCATGCTTTGTTATGTGACGCCCAAGGAGCACCTCGGGCTTCCTGATAGGGACGATGTGAAAACGGGCGTCATTACTTACAAGATCGCCGCGCACGCGGCCGACCTTGCCAAAGGCCACCCGGGTGCTCAGCTGCGCGACAACGCGCTTTCCAAAGCGCGCTTCGAATTCCGTTGGGAGGACCAGTTCAACCTGTCGCTGGACCCGCCGACGGCCAAGTCTTTCCATGACGAAACGCTCCCTCAGGACGCCGCGAAGGTCGCGCATTTCTGCTCAATGTGCGGGCCCCAGTTCTGCAGCATGAAGATCACGCAGGACGTGCGGGACTACGCCGCTAAGCTCGAACTCGACGAGAAGGAAGCGCTCGAACGGGGCCTTCAGGAAAAAGCCAAAGAATTCCGCGAAAAAGGCGCCGAAATTTACTCGTAGCGCTCGTGGTGGGTCTTGCCGCTGCGGCAGGACCCACCACAAGCGATCCTTCATTACTCACAAGTAGTGAAACCCGAACCTAATCTCGAGCTCGTCTTTGCCGATGATGGCGAGAGCCTCTTCGGGGACCGGCCCGAAGCCCGAGGCCCGCTGCATGGCCTCCATACAGTAGGCGGCAAAGATGTCGCTGCCGCGGCTTTCGATGACTCTCACGATCTTCACCTGGCCTTCTTTGTTGAGCACCACGCTTAAGAGCACGGACGCACCCCGGTAATCCTGGGGGTAATGGAACGCAAGGTACGGGTACCACGCAAGCCAGATCCTTTCCTTCATATTTTTCATGTACTCGCCCATGCCCGAGCCGGTTGCCTCGAACGAAGTGAAACCATACAGCGAGGCTCCGCGGGACTTCGCCTTTGCCATCTCTTGGGTCGTGATCTTATCTTCGCCGGTCAACCCCTCCATGGGCGCTTGAGGTTTCAATCCGGGTTTCGGGGGTACCTCTTGTGGTTTGTCTTCCGGCGCCTTCGGGCTTAAAAGGCCTTCTCCCGGAACTTCGGGTTTTATCTCCGAGGGCTTTATCTCGGGCCTGGGTTCTGAAGGCGGGACGGCAGGCTGCGAGGGGGCTTTTTGCTTCTGCATCAATTGATCCGAAGGCCCGAGTTCTTTGATCCCCGGAAGCTCTTCGGCGGCGGCTTTATTTTTTACAAGATCTTGGCTCAGCGCATCACGATCGGAAATTTTCTTGGCGGACTGGGTCGGCGCCTGGGGATGCGCCTTCGGCGGCGCTTCGACATATTCAAATTCCAGCTTCTCTTTTTTCTCCAGCCGGGCTTTTTGTTGGAGCTCAGCCATCGCCGCTTCGTTCAATCGGCCAAGGGGCTCGAGCGAAAAGAGAATCGCGCTGTGGACCGCCAGCGACGCTCCCAAGAGGCCCGTGACAGACAGCAATGAACCGGTTTTTTGGCCGGCGCTCATTTCAAGGAGGCAACGGCGGGGTCTTGTTGGGACGGGGCGGTTTTGAACGCTTTGGGATCTCGACGACCACTTCCCCTTTCAACAAAACTGACTGGCAGCCCAGCCGGTGAGGCGTTTTCAGGTCGAACGCATCGAGAACCTGGGCCTCGGAAGGATCCATCGACGACAGATTTTCGGCGCCCTTTAAGACAAGAACTCGGCAGGTGCTGCAGGAGCAGTTTCCGCCGCAGGTGTGGTAGATCGGCACGTGATTTTCCATGGCAGCTTCCAAAAGGGATGAGCCTGCCGGTACTTCGAAGCTCAAGTTCTTGTCCCCATTAAAAGTAACTTTTGGCATTTATTTATTTAAGAATTCAAGAACCTCATCGGGGTGTCCTTCCGGCTTGACCTTTTCAAATATCTTCTCTATCCTGCCGTCCTTGCCGATCACAAAAGTTGTCCGGGCCACTCCCATGTATTCCCGGCCGTACATACTCTTCTTGACCCACACGCCATAACTTCCGCAAACCTCTTTTTCCGCGTCGCTCAAGAGAATGAACGGGAGTTTGAACTTTTCTATGAACTTTTTATGGGAAGTATCCCCGTCGGGGCTCACGCCGAGCACCACGGCATTGCTTTTCGAAAAATGCTTTATCGCATCGCGAAAACCGCACGCTTCCGCTGTGCAGCCGGGCGTGTCATCCTTGGGGTAAAAATAAAGGATGACCCGGCTCTTGCCCTGGTAATCCTTGAGCGATACCTCTTGACCGTTACTCGCCGGCAATTTAAACTCCGGCGCCTTCACACCTTCCTTTATTCCCATCGCTTGATTTCCTCCTTGCCGTTTAGATCCTTCGTCGGCGCTTGGGCGCCTCCTCAGGATAAATTTCCGCCACAGAGCGTCGGCGGACTTGTCCACAAAGCTTCGTCGACGCTCTGTGGACAGACTCGCCGAAGCTTTGTGGCGAGCGCGCGGACGGCTTGACGTCGCTTCGCTCCGTAAGCCGCGCGCTCATTTAGTCCTCCAGCGGCCATGCGGTCATCTCCAGTTTATTCCCGTCCATGTCCAAAAAGTAAACGGACCAGGATTTGTCTCTTTTTTTCAGAAATGTGATCGTGACGTTTCGAGCCTTCAACTCCTCGACGACGCGGTCGAAGTCCTTTGTTTCCACCCGGAACGACACATGATTGCCGCCGAGTCCCCCGTCCTGCAAGTGGTGGACGCCCTCTTCCGCCCGCCCCTGGATCAGCCCGACGAGCGCGCCGCCGCAGTCCAAAAAGTACTCGACGCCGGGTTTGGAGTGCTCGCGCTTGGTCACCGAAAGCCCGAGTACTTTTGTGTAAAATGCGAGTGCCTGGTCGAGGTCCTTCACACTGATCGCGACGTGGTCGATACCCAGGACTTTGATCACCCCATCCCCTCCGCCAGAATCGCGCTTTCGCGCGATTCTGCGCAATGAACTCCCAAAAACTGTGTTGCACGCGTCGAAGACGCTGGCGGAGGGGATGGGGTCATAACTTGACCGTCGCCTCCACTTTGCGCTTCTTGAAAACCCTGTATTCGGTGTAACCGGCGTCCTTCGCAAGCGTCAACGCCTGACTGTAATCCCGGCCGACGTCCTTCGGGTCGTGCGCATCCGAAGAAAAAGTGATCGGAACGCCCGCCTCGCAATAGAGCTTAAGCGCTGAAAGCGACGGGTATATCTCCTTCACGGGCTTTCTCAGCCCCGAAGTGTTGACTTCCACCGTGACTCTGCATTCCTTAAACACCTCGGCCGTGCGGCGTATTTCACCGGTCATGTCGGCGCCTGGGCGGTGCCCGAATTTTTTCACCAGGTCCACATGGCCCATGATGTCGTAGAGCCCTGACTTAGCGGAAAGACGTAAAAGCTTGTAGTAATCCGCGTAAACGGCGTCGATATCCTTATCCTTCCATTTGACCTGCTGGTCCGGGTCGTCGAATGCCCAGGCATCGATAAAATGAATGGAGCCGATCACAAAATCGTATGGGTAACTGGATAGGATCGCCTTGGTCTTGGCTTCAAATCCGGGCACAAAATCCGCCTCGATGCCGATCTTTATCCTTAAGGCGCGGATCCGCTTTCGGAGTTTCTCGATCTTTTCATGATACAGCGGAAGCTCCTGATAGTTCATCGTGTAACGGGGGTCGGGGCCCGTCACGAGCGGCGCATGGTCCGAGAACCCTATCTCTTCCAGGCCCACGCGGAGCGCCTGCTTGGCGTATTCTTCGGGCTCACCCACCGCATGTCCGCAGAGCGGCGTGTGCATGTGATAGTCAACCTTAGGCAGCATAAATTATAACTGATTACGCAGATTTAAAAGAAGATTACTCTGATTAAAATCAAGCGATTTAATCCGTGTAATCATTTTCTTAATCTGCGTAATCCTCATGAAAATCTAGCTGGTGAGAAAACTTTTTTCAGTTTAGGATCCACTTTTTTGCCTAGGATCATGTCACTTGCCATCCTTCCGACGGAGAAGGCGGTCGTGACGCCGTGGCCGCCCAAGCCCGCCACCCAGTAGAAACCCTTAAGCCTAGGGTCCTCGCCGATCACGAAACGGCCGTCGGGCACCATCGTCCGCAGGCCCGCGACCTTCGACCGGATCCTGATCGGGCCAAAACCTTTGGAGAAGCGGGCAAGTTTCCTAAGAAGCACCTTCTGCATCGCCGGGTCTACGCCATAATTCCTGCTTTTATGCTCTTCCAGCTTGAACAATACTTTGTCGCAGGGGCTTAACATCAACTGCCTGCCCTGGGGCCGAAAATAAACGTCCTGGCTTAAGTCCCACACGAACGGCCAGTCCCTTCGAAAACCGGGCACCGCATCGGCAAAAAAAAGATGCCGGCGGTAAGCGCTGAAAGGGATCGCCGTCGCGCCGGCCTTGCGGCCCACGGGCCCCGCCCATGCGCCGGCCGCATTGACCACTTTTTGGGCATAGAAAATATTTTTGGCCGTGCGGACTTGAAAACCGCCGTTCTTCTTCCGAATGGCCAGGATCCGATGACCGCAGAGAACACGCACGCCGCGGCTCCGAAGCCCCCTCACAAACTCACTGAGCAGCCCGCGGATGTCGACCGTCGCGTCGCTCGGACAAAAAAGCGCTTTTTCAAAATCGGCGGCGCGCAAAACCGACACGTGAGTCCCGGCGGCCCTCCGGGACATCCATCGGGAAGCGATACGTTGTCCCCTCAGTATCTCATGAACTTTTTGCAGCTCCTTGACGGCGCCTGCGCGGGCTAAGAGGAGCGAACCGTTCGCTTGAAAACGGATCTTCTTCCACCCGCGCACGGCAACATCCCGCAAAGCCTCACGTCCCTCCTTGGCTAAACACACCAAATGCGGGTCCGAAAGCGCCTGTCGGATCATACCGGCATTGCGGCCGGACGCGTGGCCGCCCAACGCCGCCTCCTGTTCAAGGATCACGACGCCGAGCGCGCTTTGGCGCGTCAGGTGATAAGCGGCCGAAAGCCCCGCAAAACCTCCGCCGACCACAAGCACATCCACCTTTTCTTGCATAACGAAATGTTGCGATTTAACTTACCAAACCCGCGAGCTTTTCCAAAAGCCCCTGTTTTTCCTTCTCGGAGCTTCGGATCGCGCACCCGGCCGAATTGTGATGGCCGCCGCCTCCGTATTGTTTGGCTACCTGCGCCACATTGATCCCGTCGCTTGAGCGAAGGCTCACTCGAAAGCTGCCGCGCGGAGTCTGCCTGAAAATAGCCGCGATCTTCACGCCCTCGATCGAGCGCAAATCGTCCGCAACCGAATCCACATCCGAGAGCTGCGCGCCGAACCGTTTGAAATCCTTCTGAGTCACGGTGGACCAGGCGATCTTCCCGTCGAACGAAAATTGTGTCCCGGCAACGCAATGCCCGGAAAGCCTGGCCGTCGAACGGCTCTTCTTCCAGTAGGACTCTTCTATGAGGTATCGGAGATCGACCCCTTTTTTGATCAGCGCACTGCAAATATCGAATGTCTTTGGGCGGATATTCGAGAACCGGAAAGAGCCCGTATCCACGATGATCGACGTCAAAAGACAGGTGGCGATCGCGGGCGTCATCTCGACCTTCAAAGCTTTGATCAACTCAAAAACGATCTCGCCAACCGCGGCGGCTGCCTCCTCCACGACCTGAAGTTTTCCAAAAGCGCTCCCAAAATCGTGGTGATCGATCTGGAGGGTCATCTTCGCGCGAAAAAACGCCTTGGCGGCGGTTCCCAGCTGCTTTTCGCTTCCGCAATCCACGGCGATCGCCAGGTCCGCCGTTTCACGGGTTTCTGTCAGGATGAGCTCGCTTCCCGGCAAGAACTGAAAACGGGACGGGATCCCGTCCTGGCTCAGCAGGATCACCTTTTTTCCGTAAGAAATGAGCGCAAGGCCGAGCGCCAGGAGGCAGCCGATGGTATCGCCGTCCGGGTTCACGTGAGAAACGATGAGGACCTTATCCGCCTTTCGTACCAAGCGGACGGTCTTCTTGATACTTTCACTCAGGCCTTTTTCCATGGGGATTAGTTTTTATTTTAGCACAGCGTATTTGACAAAAATATACATTTCTAGTAGTTTAGCCGTACCCTGATGAAAAAACCGCGGTCGTGGTCGCTTTATTTGTCTGCCAACTCACCTCTTCCTCCGCGCTTTCGGCGGAAGTCAATGACACCCAAGGGGATAAAACAATGGTTTTCGAAACAACGCAGGGCACGTTTGAAGTGAAACTGTTCCCGGAATCGGCGCCGAAGGCTTGCGAGAACTTCACGAGGCTCGCGGAAAAGGGGTATTACGATGGCACGGTATTCCACCGTGTGATCAAAAATTTCATGATCCAGGGCGGCGACCCGACGGCCACGGGCCGCGGAGGCGAGTCCGTCTGGGGGGAAGCATTCGAGGATGAGGTGAAAAAAGAGCTCCGGTTTGACAAGCCCGGGATCCTCGCGATGGCCAACGCGGGGCCCAACACGAACGGCAGCCAGTTCTTCATCACCGTGGCGCCGACGCCTCATCTCAACGGCCGGCATATGATCTTCGGCGAGGTGACCCAGGGTTATGAGATCGTCAAAAAGATCAGTGAAACCCCGGCGAATTCAAGCGACAAACCGCTCAGCGACCAGACGATCACAAAACTCCGTCTGAAATAACGGCGGTGGCTCACTCCCAGTTTTTGGGATCGTCACCGCTCTCCTGCCCGTCGCGACCAAGCGAGAAGAGATCATAGTCATAAGTCCGGTGGGTCCCGGGTGAGCGGTACTGATATTCACGCCCCCAGGGGTCGATGGGTCTTTTCTCGAGGTACGGCCCGTTCCAGTTGTTCGCGGCCGCCGGTTTCGCTAAAAGCGCGTTCAACCCGCCGTCTTCCGCTCCAGGATACTTGCCGTTATCCAGCTCATAGAGTTTAAGCGCAGTGGCAATATTCGCGCTGATGTCGGCCTGCGCGGCGCTTACTTTTGCTTGCTCGGAACGGCCGGCCAGGCGCGGCATCACCATTGCTACCAGCGCGCCGATAATGATGACGACGAGCATTAGTTCGATCAGCGTGAATCCATCCTTGGGTTTTGTTTTCATGGCGTTTGTCTCCTCATCCGTTGTATTTCTCGCATATCTTGTAAAAATTGCAGAATTGACAGATCCTCTCGTTCTGGGTGAATTTGAAATGCTCGCGCGGCAGGGGAATGTTCTTGAGAGGGTCAGACAAAAGCGAACGCATCGCTTCGATGCTTTTTGCCATGAATTCCCGCGTCCGGGCGATCTCGGCGGCCGTGACGGGCGATCCGACCGGCACCGGTGACGGCTCGCTCAAATTGAAGAGGTACGTTCGAATGCTCTCCAGCCTCGCCGCCCACTTCTGCATCGCGTACATCGTGTAAACGCCCATCTGGAGCGGGCTTCCTTCCGGATCCGACTTTCCTGTTTTCCAGTCGTAGATCTCAATGAAGCCGCCTTTTTTCCTCGCGAAATCGAGCTTCACGTAGACCTTGGTGCCTTCAAGATCGAACTCTTCCAGGTCCTCGATCACAAGCCAGGAATTTTTGTCGTCGGCGGTGAGCTCCGCGTAAAGCTGGGAGTTCAGAAAATTTTTTATGCAATCGGCGGCGGTGTCATGGATATTTTTCCACGTCTCGTCGGAAACAGGCTTCTTGTACTCATGCTCAAAAAGCCCGGAACTTTTTTTGGGCTCCTCGTAGTAGCGTCCGGCCTTCGAGGACTTATAATCAGCGCGCATGGTTTGGGTCAATAGGTCCAAAACCGCCCCGGAAGAAAGCGGGCGGCCGGCGCGAAGGGACTTCAGCGCCTCTTCGATCAGATGGTGGACCGTCTCTCCCTTCCAGGCCCAGCGGTTCTTCAGGTTTTTTAGAATATAGGCCAGACGCGCTTCCTTCGGGGCCTTCCGGTCCCATCCGCCCCAAGAAGCGTATTTGTCGTAGAAATACTGGCGCTGGCATTCGCGGAACTGCTCATCACGCGACTTGGACCATGAGAAGGTATTTTCTAAAGACATAAACGATTACGCAGATTTAAAAGAAGATTGCGCTGATTAAAAACCTAATCTGCGCAATCATTTTTGAAATCAACGTAATCCATCTATTGTTGATTTTTTCTGGAATTCGGTTTGTCGAGCGGGATGGCGCTGCCGATCGCGTTGCCGAACATCGCGGCCGTGCCGGCGAACCCGGAGCGTTCGGCCTCCCTTTGCCAAAAATTTTTCTCTTGAGGCAGACCTTGAGCTTTCGCGGCGGCTTTTTTCTCCCTTTGCGCCTTCTTATATTCGACCATTTTTCGGTATTCTTCTGTTCCGCGCTCGGCTGCCCAGGAAACCTGAGCCGTCAAGATCGCAAAGGAAAATATTAAAACACCTGCGACTGATTTTTTCATGAGTTGTTTTCCCTTTCGTTTGACTTAACAACCATCGTTTGTGAAAGTTTCTCCGCCGCTTCCGGGCCGACCAGTTGAGAAACCAGTTCCAATGAAAACTCGAGGGCGCTCCCGGGGCCGCGGCTCGTCACCACCATCCCGTCGGAAACCACACGGTCCGTCAGGAATTTGACTTTGGGACCGAGCTGGCTCTCAAATCCCGGAAAACAGGTCGCTTTTTTCCCATCGAGGATGCCGGCCGGCGCAAGTACGACGGCAGGTGAGGCACAGATGGCGCCTATCAGCTTCTTGTCCTTCTGCATTGTCTCAAGCAAGACCTGGAGCGACTGGGATTTCCGGAGGTTTGCGGCGCCGGGCATGCCTCCGGGCAGGACCACGGCGTCCGGATGCCCCTGGTACTGCTCGAGCATGATGTCCGTTTCGACCGTGATGCCGTGGGAGCCCACAATCTCGCGTTGGCCGACCCCCGCCACGATCACCTCAACACCGGCGCGGCGGAGCACATCCACCGGTGTCACCGCCTCGATCTCCTCGAAACCCTCAGCCAAAACCACGAGCGCTATTTTCTTCATCAGCGTAAAGCGACAAGCGTTATGCGTTAAGTAAGATTACTTATCGCTTACCGCTTATCCCTTATCTCACGATCCCCGTCTCAAGCCATTTGTATTTTTCTTCCAGCATATTGCGTCCGACCTTGTAAATTATTTTATCATCATTTTGTCTCTGCAATCTAAACTCTTTTTGGATCCGAAGCGCCGCTTCCCTGCAAAAAAGATCCGCCAGTTCCTCGGCGCTTGAGTCGGAAGGGTTCCGGCTCATCCGGGAGGCGGCACGCGAGCAAGCCGCGATCATCGCAAAAAGATCCGTGCCGATATTCACGAACCGCGTCAGTACCTGCTGGCGTTTCTCAAGTGCTTGTTGGTGGACCGCCATCGCATAAAAAAGCTCGCGCGCAAGCTTATGGCTCGTGCTTTCTGCAAAATCGAGGTGCTTTTTAAGTTTGCGGGGAACCTTCGCGCGAATGCCGTGGCCGAGATAAAACCACTGCGCGGGGAGCCAAAATGCATAATATCCTATCGCTTTCAAGATCATGGGCAGTTTTTTGGAGAAAGGGATCTTCGGGTTTAGGATCGGGAAAATACGCTTCAAGTGGGGGTCCATCGCCTCCCGGGCGATGAAAAGATGCATGATCTCGCTCGTGCCCTCAATGATCAAATTGATCCGGGCATCGCGCATGAAGCGCTCCACGGGGATCGGCTCTTCGCCTCTGCCTTTCAGCGAATCCGCGGTCTCATAACCGCGGCCGCCGCGGATCTGCACGCTGTCGTCCGCGATGCGCCAGGACGCCTCGGTGCAAAAGAGCTTTGACATCGCCGCCTCCAGCCTCACGTCCACATTTCCTAGGTCCACCATCGCCGAGGAAAGCCACGTGACGCTGTCCATCGCGAACGTGGTGGCCGTCATGAGCGAGATCTTGGAAGCGATCGCTTCGTGATGGCCTATCGGCGCGCCCCACTGCACGCGCTTATTGGCCCAGTCCCTGGCGATCACAAGCGACTTCTTGGCCATCGCGGCGCATGCCGCCGGCACCGTCAAACGACCGGTGTTCAAAGTGATCAGCGCAAGCTTCAAGCCCTTCCCGAGTCCCCATATAATATTTTCTTTCGGGATTTTGACATTGTTGAAGCGCAGGAGCCCGTTCTGGATGCCCTTCAACCCCATGAACATGCAGCGGTGCACGACCTCAAAACCCGGCATCGTTTTTTCCACGATGAACGCGGTGATCTGCGGACGCTCTTTTCCGTTTACGACCACCGGAGGGGTCTTCGCCATCACGATCAGGACGTCCGCGATCGTGCCGTTCGTGCACCAGAGTTTTTCACCGTTGATGAGATAAAAGTCGCCGTTCTCGACCGGCACCGCCGTGGTGCTCATCTTGGCCGGGTCCGAGCCCACCTCGGGCTCGGTCAGCGCGAAAGCGGACACGGCGCCCTTGGCAAAACGCGGCAGGTACTTTTTCTTTTGCTCGGGGGTCCCAAAGAGCTTTAGAGGCTGGGGCACGCCGATGCTCTGGTGGGCCGAAAGAAGCACCGCGGTCGAACCGCAGTGGCTGGCGACCATCGCCACCGCGCGGTTGTAATTTATTTGGGAAAAACCCAGGCCCCCGTATTCCTTGGGGATCTTAAGGCCGAAGCAGCCAAGCTCCGCCAGGCCCTTCATCACCGTGTCGGGGATCTGGCCCGTCCGGTCGATCGCGTCGGCGTCCACATCTTTCTTGAGGAACGTTTCAAGCTTTTGTAAAAACTCGTCCCCGATCTTCCGGTCATTCTCGTCCTGTTCGGGGAAAGGGAACACAAGCTCCCAGCGGAGCTTACCCATAAAAAGGTCCCCGACAAAACTCGGGAGCTTGCCCGTGTCCTCGCGCGCCTCTTCCGCGACCTCAAGCGATCTGGCCTTCTCGGCGTTTTCCTTGCCTTTCAAAAGTTCCATGAAAATTTTCCATAAGGATTACGCAGATCCAAAAAATGATTACGCTGATAAAAACTGATTCTTTTAATCTGCGTAATCATTTTTAAAAATCAGTGTAATCATAATAAAGATTGCTTGAAACTGGGCCGCGCCTGGATGCGTTTGAACCAGGCCGTTATGTTGTTCAACTCCTGCGGGATGCCGCTGCCTAATAGTGGAAGCGCCGCAAGATGCGGCGTAACGGCCACATCCGCTAATGAATAATCCCCGAAAAGGTACTCGCGGCCTTCGAGCTGCCGGTCAAGCTCCCGCATCGCGTTCAGGACCTCGTCGCGCTTTTTGACCTTAAAATCGTCACGCTGCTGGTCTTTCGGTTTCAGGAGACACTCGATCACCAAAAGCCCGATGTTCAAAACCATCGCCTTGTCGATCCGCGTGACAAACTGCCTGATCTCTTCTTTCCCGGAGGGATCCTTCGGCATCAAGGGAGGGCTCGGGTGTTTTTCGTCAAGATACTGATTGATCAAAAACGCTTCCGAGAGGTATACCTCGCCGTCTATGATCGCAGGGACCGTCCCTTTGGGACTGGCCTTCTTGAACTGGGGGGATTCTTTGACCTCTTTATTCGCGTGGACATCAATGGGTTCAAACGGGATATTCTTTTCCGCGAGCACAATCTTCACCTCGCGCGAGTTACCTGACCTGGGAAAACAGTAAAGTTTTAACATAAAAACACCTCGCAAGCCGTCATCCTGAGCACAGCGAAGGATCTCGTTTTTGAGATTCTTCGGTCGCTGCGGCGACCTCAGAATGACAGATTTTGGTAAATTTTTTCAGCCGTTTCTTCAGCGTCATGAATGCAGTCCGGAATACCGACCCCTCTATAAGAAGAGCCTGTCAGAAAAAGCCCCGGGTATTGGGCGGCTTCATTTTCAATTTGATTCACGAGCTCCATATGCCCGAGGCGGTATTGTACCATAGAGTCCGGATAGCGGCGAAGCACCGAGAACAAAGGACGGCCCCGGATGCCGAGAAGCTCCGACAATTCCTTTTCAACGATCGCCAGAAGCTCCGAATCGTCACGATCGAGAAATCCTTTCCCGAATGCGCCCCCCACGAACGCCCGCAAAAGCGCGCATCCTTCCGGCGCTCGATGATCGAATTTCCGGTCCGTGAAACTGCAGGCCGCAAGCGCGCAATTTTCGGTGCGCGGCGCGACAAATCCGAAGCCGTCGAGCGCGTGCGCTATCTGGCCGCGCCGGTAAGCCAGGTTGACCGTCGCCACGGATTCATAGGAAATGAAGCCGAGTTTCTCGGACAATGTGGCTGAGACACCCCTTAGGAAAGAAACCGCAGCTCTGGCCGTCGTTGTCAAACAGACCGCGTCCACGTCCGTTAATTCACCCGTGCTCATCACCAATTTCCACTTCCCGGAAACAGCCTCCCGCGTGATTTCCCTAAGCGGCGCGCCAAAGCGGGCCACGCCGGGCGGCAACGCCCCGGCCAATTTTTTAGTCAGCGTTTCCATGCCCTTCTTATAGGAAAGGAACAGGCTGTAGCGCGGCCCGCCGGCTTTTTTAAGCGTCTCCCTGGGATCCGCCGTCCTCCTCAAGCCCCGGATCACGCTGCCGTATTTTTTCTCAAGCTCTCTGAATCGCGGCATCGTGGCTTCGATGCTCAAGGCTTCGGGATCACCGGTGTAAATGCCCGCGAGCATCGGCTGCCCCGCCCGTTCGAGCGCCTCCCGTCCGAAACGGCGGCGGATGAAGCAGCTCACGCTTTCATCGGGATCCGAGCGGCGGCGGGGAACAAGCGGTTCCATCATCATGCGCATTTTCCCCGGCAATGAAAAAAGCGGGCTCTTCAGAAAAGTGCCGGCCTTCACCGGCGCAACCAGATAAAAACCCTCGGGCAGCGGAATAAGTTTTCTTTTTTGAACAACGAAACTTTTCCGGTTCTCGCTCTTGGTCCCGATCACTTCGCCGCCGAGGCCGATCCTTTCGGAAAGCTCGAGCGCCCAGGGTTTTTCCGAAATGAACGAATCAGGGCCCATTTCCAACGTGAATCCGTCCCTTTCAAAGCTCTCGATCGTGCCGCCGGCGCGGTTTTCCTTTTCAAATAAAAGGACCTCGAAAGGGCGCTCTTTCCCCGCACGAAGCTCCAAAAGCCGATGGGCCAAGGCCAGGCCCGAAATGCCGCCGCCTATCACCGCGATCTTGGGGATCTCCATTAGCCTGCTATTTCCAGGACCTGATCGGCCATCATCCGGATGAAACGGGGGTCATCCATCACCGTGGAAGCGCGAAAGTAGTTGAGGCCTTTTGATCTTGCGGTTTCTCGGGCTTCGGTGTCCAGGTCATAAACGACTTCCACATTGTCGGATAGAAATCCGGAGGGTATTAAAACCACGTTTTTGAACTGGGACGTGTCCATGGCCCGGAGGATGTCTTTGACATCGGGCCCCAGCCACGGATCCTTGGGATCGCCACTGCGGCTCTGGTAGGCTGCCATCCAATGGCCGAGGCCCAAACGTTCCGCCACAAGGCTGGCGCTCTCAAGAAATTGGCTCGCGTAGCCGCTTTCATCCGACATCGCCACCGGCACCGAGTGCGCAGAGAAGATGAAAAAGGTCTTGCGTCGCTCCGACGGGGGTATCATATCCGTCGCCTGCTCGACTTTATTTGCTTGCGCCTCGACAAATAAAGAATGCGCATGGAACGGCCTTGTGTAAACGAGCTCGAGGCCGCTGCTGTTCGACCGTTGTTGCGCCTCGGCCAACTTATCGCGGTATTTTTCGAAACTCGTGTACGTGCGCAGCGATGACAGCACAAAACAGACGGCTTTTTGCGCGCTCTTTTTCTTCAATTCCAAAAAAACTTCCTCAAAACCCGGCGAGGCATGGCGGAAACCCACTAAGACCGGCAGTTTCACGCCGCGTGACCCAAGCTCGGCCTCAAGCGCTCGCTTTTGCCTTAAAGTGATCTCATTGTACGGCGACACGCCGCCGACAGCTTCATAATGGCGGTAAACCTCCTCTATCCGTTCCTGCGGGACCTTCACGCCCTCCAGCACGCTCGCCAAAAATGGCTTTACCTCGTCTAGCGAAGTAGGGCCTCCAAAACCGATCAACAAAACCGCTGTGTTTTCTTTTACTTTCATAACTCCTCTAAACGTAAATAATGGCGACGGGTGACGCGGAGGCGGGGCGCCCCATTCGCTCGCAGCGATCCGCAGTTACGCGAGAACGAATGGGGCTGCCGCAGCGGCAGGACCCGTCGCCATTATTTACTACTCAATTCATGCACCATCTCAACCAGCGCAATCACATTCTCAAGCGGAGTCTCGGGCAACACGCCGTGCCCCAGATTAAAGATGTGTCCTGCGCGGCCTCCCGCCTCGTTCAGGATCTTCCGCACTTCGGCCCTGATCTCGGGAAGCGGCCTTAAAAGCACGGCCGGATCGAGATTCCCCTGGATGGCCCTGTCAGCGCCAATCCTACTCCACGCTTCGCCCAGGCCGATCCTATGATCGACGCCGAGCACGCCTGCGCCCGCGTCGGCAAATTTTTCCAAAAAAGGCGCGGTCCCCGTGCCGAAATGGATCACGGGTGTCCCTTGCCGAAGACTTTGGATAAGGTTCTTCGAATGCGGCAGGACGTACTTCTCGTATTCGGCCGGGCCCAGCGCCCCCACCCAGCTGTCAAAAACCTGAACCGCTTGCGCGCCCGCGTCGATCTGGCCGTTCAAATAGGCCGCGGTCGACCGCGTGACTTTCCGCATCAGGGCGTCCCACGCGCTTTCATCCGACAGCATGAAACGCTTGGTTGCGGCAAAATCCTTTGAGGCGCCGCCTTCGATCATATAGGAAGCAACCGTAAAAGGCGCTCCTGCAAAGCCGATGAGGGGAACGCCGGGCTTCAGCGCTTTTCGCGTTTGGCGGAGAGCCTCAAAAACATAATGCAGGCTCTCGTCCGGGTGGATTTCGGGAAGGCCCTCCACGTCTTTTGCGGTCCTCAACACGCGTCGGATCGAAGGTCCGTCGCCCTTGGCGAACTCAAGCCCCAGGCCGAACGCCTCAACGATCAGGAGAATGTCCGAGAAAATGATCGCCGCGTCGGCGCCGATCTTTTCCTGGGCCGTGACCGTGATCTGGGTCACGAGGTCTTTGTCTTTGCAGAGCTCAAGGAAAGAAAACCGGTCACGCAAGAGGCGATAGTCCTTCATGGTGCGCCCCGCCTGACGCATGAGCCAGACCGGCGTGAAAGAGGTTTTTTCGCGGCGACAGGCCTTCAGGAACGGACTATTTGCGTTTTGCATTTAGGATCGCGCGTGCGCGTTCGGCCGTCTCCGTCACGAGCGGGCCCATTTTGGGGCTCTTGGGTTGGATGTCCACGGCCAAGCCGTGCGAGCGGATTGATTCTGTCGTATCGGGTCCTACGGAGGCAACGACGATATTTTTGAACGCTTGTTTAAGCGCGGATTCCTGGCCCATCCGGCGCGCGACTTGGAACACATGGTCGATCTGAACGGCAGTCGTGAAGATGGCCACGTCTATTTTGCCGTCCACGATCCTACGGATCGTTCCTTCCAGGGGTCCCGTATCGTCCGGCAGCGCCCAGCGGTAAACGGGAACGCGAAGGACCTTGGCGCCGCGCTCCTCGAGCCCCGCCAGGAGTTCGGGGTTCGTAACGCCATATTCCTGCACGGCCACCGCGCGCCCCTTCACGGCGATCTTGTCCCGATTTTGGTCGAGCGCGCTTAGGATCTCCCGCCAGGTATTGGGCTCGGGCACCGCCAGCGCGAAAGGCACGCCCAGCTCATTCAAGGCTTTGATGGGTTTCGGACCGCGTGGGATGATCGTTGTTTTTTTGAGCGCCTCGACGATCTTCGCCTTCGGGGTGCGGGTCGCCAAAACGGACACCAGGGTCCGTGTGCCGACGCCCGTCAACAAGATCAGAACGTCGATCTTGCCTGCAAAAAGTTTCTCGGCAAACCCGAACGCTTCGGGATTATTTTCCAACGGCACTTCTTTCATCGAAGGCGCCGAATGAGGGATCCCGCCCTGTAGCGCCACAAGCTCCGTCATCGTTTTGGCAAGGCGACTTTCAAAGATCGCGACGTTTAAATTTTCGAGTTTATCTGTCATTCATGGCTTCTTCGTAAACGGCTTCGGTCTCCTGCACCATGCGCTCAAGCGAGCAAAGCCTCTCCGCCATGCGATAAGCCCGCTCCACGGCGGCCTGCACTTCCATGGGGTTTTGGATCACGTGCGCTATCTTTTTGACCAGCGGGTTCACGTCCTTGGGTTGGGCAAGATATCCGTTCACGCCGTCCTGGATGATCGAATTCACGGCCCAGATGTTCGTGGCGACCACCGGCTTTCTCGCGATCATGGCCTCCGCGATCGTGAGCCCGAAGCCCTCGCGGTGCGTGGCCGGATGCACAAAAATATCCATCATCGAAAGAACTTCCGTGGTGTCCTTGGAAGCGGGAAGAATTTTCACTTTGTCTTCGATCCCAAGACTTGCCGCGAGCTTCTCCAGATTGTCCTTCTCGCGGCCCTCGCCAAGGATCATGAGAAAGATCGCCGGAAATTTTTGTTTGAGCCTTTGAATGGCCTGGATCAAATAGCCGTGGCCTTTGTCCTCGACAAGCCTTGAAATGGAACCCAGGACGATCGCGTCCGGCTCGATCCCATGCGCTTTTCTTATTTGAAGCCGGTCTTTTTCGGCCAGCCCCGCTTGAAGCGACGCCACATCGACCGCATTCTGGACCACGCGGATCCTGGACTCGTCGACGGCGTGCGATTTTTTCAAGTCCTCGGCCACAAGCGGGCTGATCGCGATCACGCGTTTTCCCCATGCTCCGAAAATCCTGCGGCCGAAACGCGGTTTGAAAAACCCGTGGGCCGTTGTCACCACGGGGACTTGGGTCGCCATGGAAATAAAGTGGGCCAGGACCTGAGTCACGCGTGTGTGGGCGTGCAGCAGCTCGTACTTTTCTTCTTTCACCAGAGCGATGATCTTCGGCAGGGTGTAATAAAGCTTGGGGTGCAGCTCGTTCTTTGTTTTGATCGGAAATTCATGAATTCTGAAATGCCTGGCCCTGAGATCCTCCGCCAAGACGCCGCCGGAAGAAACCACGCCGATGGTGTAATGTTTCTCGACGAGCCCCGAACCCAACATTAAAAGGTAGCTGGATATCCCTCCGATATTCAAGTGCGTTGTTAAGTTAAGTATTTTAAACGACTTATGACTTGACATAACTTAGGGTCAATCGAGCTTTTCGAGTTCCGGTGAGTAGGGTGTCGTGATAGCAAAACGGCGGCTTAAGTCCGAAATTTGACTTAAAAGTTCCGGCTTCCTGCCTTCGACCGTGACGCGGCTGATGAGGTAGTAGATCCGGTTGAACGCGTACCCGCGCATGATCTCCTCGGTCCCTTTTTTGGCTTCGCCGAGCGAGCGTGAGAAAATAAGCTCCTTGGTTATGCCGTCCACATCCCCTAAAAGCTGCATTGAAAAAGCGTTCTCATCCTGATAGGAGCCAAAAAGCGTGAACTCGGCGTTGGCGTAAAAATCCGGCAGAGATTTTGGGAACACCTGGGCTTCATCCAACCCGTTCAGACGGTACCGAAGATTCACAAAAAGGGGGTCCTTGATCTTGTCATAGAACTGGGCGAGCCCTTTATCTATATTCGAAGTGTTCTTGATAAATTGAGACCAGCCTCGGTTTTGGTAGGAAATAAAATCAAGCAAATACCGGTTGACCCTTGCGCCGCCGCTGAAGGCGAATATGGGCCTGGCTTTTTGGTTGATCTTGGAAATGGAGTTGATGATCTCTCTCGAACCCACAAGCCCGTGCGTCGGCCGTCCGTCCGATATGAGCACCACGTTGGAAGGCCTGCGAGCAAGCGGCAGGCTCACGATCTTCTTAAACGCCGCATAAACGTCCGTTTGCTCGCTGGCCTCGAGGCCAGAAACGAACCGCTCGGCCGCTTTGATGGACGCCGGCGTCGCCGGGGTCGAAAGAGGAGAAAAAGGGATGGTCTTGTCCTTGAAAGCCAAGATATTGAACACATCTTCCTTATTTAAATGAGACAGGCAGTAACGTATGCCCTTTTTGACCTCATCCAATCTTTGGGGAGAGATGCTTAAGGAAGAATCGATGGTAAAAATGATCTCTTTCGGCATCACTTTGAAAGCCTTAACGCCTTTTTTGGCAAATATTTTGATCATAAAATATTTTTCCGCGGACTTGGGTTCCTCATAGGTATAGACCTCGATATCCACGGTGTCATCGAGCGGTTCATATTTGGCGATCCCTTCCCTGTCCTCTCCGACCCCTCCAGGGTTGATGGCCGAGTTGCCGAAACCGCCGGCATTCCCGAGGCTCCCAAAAATGCCGCCCACGCCGGAATTGCCTGAGGGCGTGAATCCAGGCATCCCTTCTTCCGGGTCCATCGTCACATTCTTGGGGGAATAAAGCTGCAACCTCGCCAAGGGGCCCTCGAGGCTTTTCAAAAGGCCCGCGCCGGTCACCGCACTGACCTGCGCGCTTTTCACGGCTTTATTATGATAAAAACCCGCCGTGGATCTTGGCGAGACCTCGACAGTGTCACTGAGCTCTCTTTTTTCGGTTTCCATCAGAATAGTGTCAAGATCGTTGTAAACGACCGAATCAAGGTCGGTTTTCTTTTCAACGACGATCTCCTCAGACGCCTCATTTGAGGAATCTTTTCCCTCAGGCAGAAAGGACGGCCGGGATTTCAGCGAATCCGCCATGTCGCCGGGTTTGTCGGAAGCAAACATCCTGTCGGCGAGATAAGGGCTAATGCGGGGTTTGTTCGACGAGCCCGCCGCGTATTTCGTCGTGTCGACCTCTTTTAAGCGGAAGGAAATATCCGGCTCCTTGTTAAAATCAAAGTACCCGTAGAAATGGACGAACAAAGCCGCAACCAGCAGGACCACATGGACCGCAACGGCCCCTGCCAGGGACTCGACGCATTTCTGTCTTTCCTTATCATCCAGACGAAAGATCATGTTCCAGTCGTCTCCACGGGCGCTTTTTTGGCCCATTCGCTCTTAGGGTAGCGGGTCTTAAGCTCGTCGAACGCTTTTTGCGCTTCCTCCGGTTGGTTGAGCTGCCGGAAACACTCCCCCGCTTTATAAAGAGCGACCGGGCAGTATTTGTCATCCTCGTACAGAACAGCCACCATCATGAATGCCTTGGCGGCTTCCGGAATATTGCCGACCTTCAGTTTGATATTCGCGATCTCGAAGCGCGCGCGAAGCGCCACGTCCACTTCGTGGTCATACCGCAAGGCCCTGGCAAATTGGACCTCGGCGTCCTTAATATTGTCCCGGACGAGATAGGCCACCCCCGATCCCAGGAGCGCGTGAGCTACGAAGTCGCCGTTCGGATCCGCCTCGATGGATTTGTCATAAAACTCCGCGGCTTTCGCAGTGTCCTTGAGGCCCATGAAACTCTCCCCAATGAAAAAATTGACCGCGTGGGACAGGTTTTCCTGTGGAAAGCGCTTCGGCAGGACATCGAGCACTTTCTGCATGGCCTCATAATGGGAGTGGTCCAGACGGTACTGGATGAGCCAGAATGCCGTTTTGGGGCTGACGGAAACGTCCGGTTTATTCAAAAGTATATCCTCGTAAAGCGCGGCGGCTTTTTCAAAATTATTGTCCTGAATATACAGGAAAGCCAGGTGCGGCAGCGCCTTTTTGGAAAGGGCATGGTCCGGATAATCACTCGCAAGCTTCTCATAAAAATCAATGGCGCCTTTCGTGTTCCCGCTGTTCTCAAGGCTTGCGCCCGTGCCATAGATCGCTTCCGGGTAAAGCTGCGACTGTGGAAACCGGCTCACCACCGTTCGGAAGGCCTGCGAAGCTTCCTCGTATTGGCCCAGGCCTGTGAGCGCCAGACCCAGCTTGTAATAAGCCACATCCAACCACTCGTTTTCGGGGTAGCGCTTGATAAAACCCCGGGCCGACCGGGCGGCTTCCTGAAAATGTTCCAAGTCGAGCTCTATCTGGATCGCTTGCAAATACGCTTTCTGCGCATCCGGTTCCTCCGGGTATTTTTCCACATAGGCCATGAAAGTATTGCGGGCTTGGGCTTTGACGCCGGATTTCAGGTTCACTCCGGCCAGATTGTAAAGCGCGGCTTTCGAAAAATCGTCGGCTTCATACTCGAGTGATGCCTGATACGCCAAAGCCGCCTCGTCCAAGCGGCCCATCTCCGACAGGATCTCGGCGCGTTCAAAGTGGGCCCTCGCGGCGCTTTTCATTTTCGAGCCCAAGATCTTCTGAAGTTCCGCAAGCGCTTCTTCTTTTCTGTCCGTTATCTTGAGGATGGACGCTTTTTTGAAAAGCGACTTCTCGACCACGCCTATATCGGCCTCGGGGTCCTTCAGAATTCGCTCGAGATATTCGAGCGCCTGCACGTGTTCATTACGGTCCGCGGAAAGGGCCGCCACGAGATACAGCGCTTCATGGCGTCCTGAGCCTTGGGAGATGAAACGCGGGTTGTCGTTCAAGAATTTAAAAGCCTGTTCCGAATTCTTTAGCTGATAATCGACGTAGAAGATACCCAAAAGCGCCCGGTCAAAGAACGGACTCACTTTTTTGTCTCGGGCCTGCGGTTCCGCCTTGGCTGCCTCTTTGTACTTGTCATAAATTTTTTCATAAAAACTCCTGGCTTCCGGGAATTTTTTATCGGCATAATACAGCTCGGCTATCTTGTAGGTCGCCTCATCGGCGATCTGGGCGGGCATTTGGCGGTCCACAGCGATGCGGTAGGCGGCGATCGCATCGTCCCTCTTGCCTTCGGCCGCGTGCGAATCGCCCAGCATCAGCGACGCATAGACCGCGTACTCCGTCTGAGGGAAACCCTTTAGGATCCGGTCCAGCAGGACCCGTTCCTGCCCGGCCCGGCCGCGGGCACCGTCGATCTTGGCCATATAAAATAACGCGCCGCTTTTGATATTGGGATCTTCGGCTTGTCCGGCCAGACCGATAAAGATCTTGTCCGCGGCTTTCCAATCCTTCAGGTTGAATCTGGAAGCCCCCAGCCTGAAAAGAGCGACGGGTCTTCTTTTCTCCTCGGGAAAATCTTTTACGAAAGATCCAAAATGACGGATCGCCTCCTCGTAATTTCTCATGAAGTAATAGGAATCGGCAATGCGGAAACGGGCCGAGGCGACCTCTTCGGAGGAGGGATTGGACTGGATGAATTTCTCGTATTCGCTGATCGCGGGGCCGTACATCCTGCGGGAAAACAGCCCGTTCGCAAAGTCAAGGTTCGAAGGCTGGGATAGATCCTGCGGACTCTGGGCGGACGGTTGGCTATCGGCGGCATAGATGGAAAACGAAAGAGCGGAAGATAAAAAAGTAGATATAAGAACTCTGAAAAACATACTTTAAATCCAAAATCCGAAGCACGAAATCCGAAACAAATTCAAATGTTCGAAATTTGAATGATTAAAACAAGGGTTTTGATTTTTGAACATTCGGATTTTGGATTTGTTTCGAGTTTCGGATTTCGAATTTCGTGCTTTTCTCATTTTTCTCTGGTGGTCGCAAACGAAATATTCCAGATATTGGCCTTCGCGCAAACGTCCAGCACCTTGACCACGTATTCATGGAACGCTTTTTCATCGGCACGGATAATGACCTCCTGCGAAGGATAGATCTGAGCCGTCTTCCTTAAAAGGGCGTTTAGGCTTTCCAGAGAGGTCTGCTTTTGGTTGATGATCACGGTGCCGTCCCGCAGGATATTCACGATGACTTCATTGGGAGAAATGCGCGACTCCCTCGAAGCGGCAGCGGTAGGGACTGAAATATTGAGCTCCGACTCAAAATTGAACGTGAGAAAAACAGCCATAAAGAACGAAAGGGTCACGAACAAAACATCGATGAGCGGCACCAACTGCAGTGCCGGAAGCGGTTTCACATATTCGGTTTGTTTAAAATTGATCATTTGATTAAAAGATGCGAAATTTCCGAGGCGGCCGTTTCGGCGCTTGAGGTGATACGGCTGATCCTCCCTCGGAAGTAGGAGTAGAAAGCCAAGCACGGCACGGCGATCACGAGGCCCAGCGCCGTGTTCACCATCGCCTTGGCCAGTCCCTGGGTCAAGACGCCGGGGTGCACGGAACCCGCCTTGAAATAATGGAACGCGTCTATCATTCCCAGGATCGTCCCCAAAAGCCCCATGAGCGGCGCAAGGGCTGCGATATCGCTGATATAATTCAGGTTCTGCCAGAGCTTCTCGAGCTGGGCTTTGCCTTCGTTTTGGATCGCATTTTCGACGACGGCGGGGCCTTTGGACCTCTTGGAAAGCCCTTTAAGGGCGATCGTGGAAACCATGTTTTCCTGCTGCTTGCAGACCGAGACCGCCTTTTCGTACTCTTTTTTCTCCAAAAGGAAAATGAGGTTTTCGACAAAATCCTGCGGGACCAATTTCTCGAGTTTGATGTACTTGAAGTGGTAAATAATGAACGCCGTCCCGATGATCGACAAAAGTCCCAGGAAGATCACCATGACGCCGCCGGAAACCAAAAGCTGCCACAGCGTCACGCCCTTCTGGGAAAGGTTCGTCTGCGCCGCTAAAAGGAATGAGGATGACAGGACAAGCGCGCCGGCTAAATAAATTTTGCTAAGAAAGCGTTTTTGCATAAAAACTCCTATGTTTTCTATGATCAGACCAATTTTCAGGTGTAGTATATCAAAAAGGCGGGCGAAAAGCTTTCGTTACTTTAGGGAGATTAATTCGTTTGACCAAAGATGTCGGGTAAATGTTGAGTGAGGTAAAATCTCGATCCCATCTTCGGTTTTTCTTGCTCGCTCCTCGAGCGACACCACGATCCTTCTCTTTACATTCGGCTGGTCTTTAATGATCTCACGCAATCCACGCAGATGGTCAGTGATAATTCGGGCGCTCGATTTGGCCTCGATCGCCACATCCATTTCGCCTGCGACAAAATCTACTTCGATACCACTTGCAAGCCGCCAATAGCTCAAATCATAATCCATTCCGCTATAAGCCCGATGCGCGCATAACTCATGAAATACCCAATTCTCAAAAGCCTTTCCGAAAAGCTCTGAACCGGGCGTAAGTTTCCCGCGCTTGGCTAAGTAGTTCACGACGCCTACATCCGAAAAATAAAATTTTGATGCGCCGATCACACGGCGCTTGGGCCGTTTACGCCAGGCCTCAAGAAATCGGCCCAACATCGTATCAACCAGTATTTGGAAGTATCCCCTGACGGCAGGTCCCGAAACACCGCATTCACGGGCGATCGTGGCATAATTGATGAGCTCCGTGTCGGAAAGAGCCGCGGCAGACAGGAAATTGGAAAAGGCCGGGAGATTTCTCACCAGTGCTTCGGCGGCAATCTCTTCCTTAAGGTAGTCATTCACATAAGAGCGGACAAGTCGCTCGTACGATGAGCTTAAATAATGGCGCGGAAGGTAGCCTTGGTTGATCATTTGAACCAGGTTAAATCCTGAACCAATTTCTTCGGAAACAAACCCGAAAAGTTCATGCCGGACCGCACGGCCGCCGAGAAGGTTCGCATGCCTTTTTCTGACTTTTCGGGCGCTTGACCCACACAAACCAAACACCATTCCCTCATTCTCAATGAGCCAGTGGATTTCATCGAGCAGAGCCGGAATTTTTTGAATTTCATCGATAACCACAAAACCGCATGTTTTTTTTTCTTTCGCGTAACCAAGCTCTTCACGAAGCAAACTGGGTCTCTCCAAGAGTCGGACGTAAAGATCCGTCTTTAGGAGATCATACCAAATCGCGTCCGGATAAACCGCCCTCAGAAGCATGCTCTTCCCGCTCTGACGGGGTCCCCAGAGAAAGAAGCTCTCCTCGGGCTTGGCCGGGAGCTTTAATGCTCTCTCAATCATATGGTTTTATATATCATGATAATAGAAAGTAGTCAATTCTAAAAGAACAGGCGGGCCGAGGGCCCGCCACGCAGCTTGGCGGGCTACGCCCGGAATTTGATTGGGATCGGTTCTACAGGCCTAGCTCTTTTAAGAAATCCTGCCAAGGGAAAATATGAACACTCTCGACCAGTTTTTTCACCGTTCCGAAATAGACAATATACGAGGTGTGGTTTTTGCCTGCATATTCTTTAAAACTCTTAAACCCTCGGAGATCGAAATGGTTCAGATGAGGTGAAGCTTTGACTTCCACAGCAAATACCTTTCCTTTCATCTCAATGATGAAATCGACCTCGGCTCCATGTTCGGTACGATAGGATGAAATTCGGATGTCTATATCTTTTGACTGCGCGCTATCCAAAATTTGATTAAAAATAAGATGCTCAAATAAAGTTCCTATCCTGTCCGTGGAAGGCGTAAAATTTCCCAAAAGCCCATTCAGCACGCCCGTGTCGAAGAAAAAAAACTTTGGACTCCGGACCAGTCTTCTACTCTGTGATTTGCGAAATGCCTCGCAGCGCCGGACAATCAACGTGTCTTCGAGTATTTCAAAATACCTGACCGCGGATTGCCGCGGCACGCCGGCCTGTGAAGACCATTTGGACAGATCCAAAAATTTACCGGACTCCGACGCAGCCAACAAGAGAAACCTGGAAAAACCTTCGATGTTTTTTGTCAATGCCTCCGCCTGAATTTCTTCCTTCAGATACGTGGCCGCATATGATTTTAAGGTCTTTTCCCTTTCAGAAGTATCGTCTTCTGTCCAAATACCGGGAAGCGTGCCTGTGGACAACGCGCGCCTGGTGTCCAACTGATAAGCCAGCTCCGATGCCACTAAGGAGCCCATAAAATAGGAATGAGCCCTGCCGGGCAGAAGATTGGCGTGACCTCTTTTGAGCTTTCTCGCGCTTGAACCGGTAAGAAAAAAGCGCAGCACTTCCCTCTCATCCAGCACGGCTTGGATCGTGTTCAAAAGACTGGGTAAGCGTTGGATTTCATCGATAAAAACGGTGCGGGGTTTGAGCGCGGAGAGCCTTTCTCTGATTTCTCGCGGATTGCTCGCAAACGTGATGTATTCGGATTCATCGGCAAGATTGATGGACAGGTCCGGCTGAAGACTCCGGATCAGTGTGGATTTGCCGGTTTGCCTCGGGCCTAAAAGTAGGAAGCTTTTTTTTGATTTGGCCAGGTAAGGGAATAAATTTCGATCTATCATGTGGTTATTTTACGCGGCAAAATAACCACTGTCAAACTAATAGTAAAAGGCGGGCCGAGGGCCCGCCACGCAGCTTGGCGGGCTACGCCCGGAATTTGATTGGGATCGGTTACTTTAGATTACGTTAGGCCGTTTTTGTGGGCCTTCTCTAAAGTACGATTCGCGGACGTAGCCCAAAATCAATGAGCGCGTGACTTACGGTGCAAAGCGCCGTCAAGTCACCCGCGCGAATTGATCCTGAGTCGGTTCGACCTAGAACCGACGAAGGATCTCATTCAAAGAGCCAAATGACAGCGTTACGCGGCTGAGCCGACGGTCTTAAGCTCCGTCTTGACGGCCGTCATCCACACCGCCCACTCGATCCGGGCGGCCTGTGGCACATACCTGAACGCATTCTGGCCAAAAATTCTTTTGAAGAACGATGGCGCTTCATCCAGTGAGTCAAGGAACAGCGCCAAGACCGCGGCGGCTTTTAAGGCTCCGTAAGCAACGCCGTCTTTCTCCTGGTCCACCACCATGAGGGTCGCCTTATCTTCGCTTTTCAGTTCGCTGCCGTCAGTGGTAAATCCTTCTTTTTGTTCGGCGATCAAGACGAACCGTTTTGACAATCCCCTGCGTTCGGCGTAGCGTGTGTATGCCGCTTGGATGTTCGCAAGTGTTTTGGGACCGAGCGCATAGATAACATTGTCACCAAAAACTCCAAATGTCTCCGGAGTTTTCTCGAATAGCCTTATTTCTTCTTCACTAGTCAAAGTAAGCGCCGGGTTCACCAGAACGCCTTCTCGGATGTCGCGGTCAATCACTCCCGGATTGTTAAGATAAGCCGTCACCGTGATCGGCGCGCCCGCTCTGTCTTTCAGTTCCGTAACGGCCGCTTGATCGAGTCTTGAAGTGTTGATGTTGTAAAGCGCATTCCAAAACGCGGGTTGAATGTCGCGGATCCCGTCGACGAGCACAACTCCCAATTCATTTCGTCTTGCGGTCAATGCGGTTGGTTTTGGCAGGTCCAAATTTTCCAGAACATAAACGAGATCGTTCTGCGACACGGGTTGAGTGGTTTCCAAGAGCTTTTGTTCTTCGAGTGAAAGGACTATCCCTTCCGCTTTCTTCGCGCTTAAGACTTCGTGCAAAACCGCCCGGTGAAGGATATCAATGACCGTATCGAATTTGTCTTCTGAGAGTTTGGAAATAGCGCTCAATACCTCTCGCCGCATCCCCGAGATGCCCGCTTCGTCCACAATCAATGCCAAACCCGACCCGTCCGGCGCCGTATAATTGGCAGCGGTTACAGGACTGTTAAACACTCTTATCCCGACACTCAATCCCTCATCGCTCAGTGACCGATTGAACTCGGTTAAACGTGCGCCGGATTCCCTAACTGTCCGTCCAGGATCTCTGACCACCCCCACCCATATGCGCTTTTGGTTTGCCGCTCGGAAAGCCGGCACAAGCCGCGCGCCGGGCTCAATCGTTCCGCCATCGCCGAGACGAGCCCCGGCAGCAAACAAATCATCCCGATGACGATAATTCACGACGCCATCCAACTGCACCCTGACACGCTCTAGGTCAGCCGCCAGGCCACGTCCATGGGTGGAACGTCTGTCAATAACAGAGGAACCCTCCTCTAGGATGCGCTGAAGTGTATCCCGGATTTCGATGAAGCCCTCTTTACTGACACGCTTCTGCTGCGACAATCTTTGCAAAAGCGCTTCAAGTTCTCTGCGTAAAACATGAGAAGCCCAACGCGACTGTTGAACGCCAACAAGCAATCTTACGACCGGTCGAACAAACTCGCCCTTGATTTTGGACTGATTCACATCGCGCTCGGCCAAACGATCCTTTAATCTTTGCAAATGCGCTTTCAGCGTCTGCACATTTTCATCATATGCTTCTCCAAATAAAGTGCGGTGTGAATCATCTCCATAGCGCCTGAGAAATCCCGCTAAAGCTGAAAGTGCCGCCTCAGAAGGATGATCGGCCGTTACAACGCTGACAACAAATCGTTGAAACGCCTCACGGAACTTGCGGAGAACTCTCCGCGCCAATCGATCCGCGAACGTATCCACCTGCGGCGCCAACAATATCTCCTCTATGTTTTCTCCTGTTTCTCGAACCGTCTGGATGAGTTTTGTTACTTCCGCGTCGATCGCTTCGATCTCGTCCAGTCTCCGACCGACTTCGTTTGTTTGAGAGGAGGCGAGCCTCGCGCCGCTCAATCTTGCAATTTCCTGATCCAATAAATCCAGTGCAACTTGCGCTATTTTTGAATGTACGGTCCTATCCGTGGTCAAAGCTCCTACAGCGCCTCTCTTTTTCAATTGACGTCTGATCGCGCGATGTACGCGCGCCAAGTGCGGCTGACCCCCGAAAAACACGGCGGGGTTATCGACAGCTGGAGTGGCGACTTGTGTGTAATCTTTGAGGTAAGATTCCACGATGCTCGCGGCAAGTCTCAACTTGTCGAGCTTACGATCCACGGCCAACGCATCGAAGTCTTTTTTTCCAGTGCGGGAACGCTTGAGCTGATCGACCACTTCTTTCGCCGAACGGATGTAATCATCCGATTTCAAAGAGGAAATTCTTTCTTTTTTGGCCGCTCGCGCTCCTTTGAATAACGAGATTTGCCGGGGCTCCGCCACGGCTGATCTTGCCGCTTTGTTTATCAATGCCAGGGCCTGCGCAAGCTCTCCCCTGCGCGTCTCAAGAATCTCTTTTTCTGCCTTATAGCGGCTCCGAATTCTGGTGCGAACGATCGAATCCAGCGTCAAGCGAATAGCGTCCAGATCTTTTTGTACGATTTGTAATTGGCGCAAAGTATTCTCAACCGTTTTTAACAACTCTTCCAACGCGCGCTGCAAAGGTTCATTGGCGTCAACCAAAGTACTCACCTTATCCAGCGCATTGGTGATGAGGTAGGACAATTCCGTGAGGACAAATTCGGAATACGTCTGCACTGAAAACTCCTCAATAAGATCCGTTGAATCTTGGAACGTCCGGGTGGTTTCAAGCAGCAACGACGCAAATTTTTCGTGTGCGCCGCTAAATTCTGAGAGCACATCGCTTACTGCTTGGACCTTTCCTCTTTCTTTGGGCGTTGTTAACTCATGATTCCAGAACACGAGACCGTAGAGGAAATCGCTGGACTCTTTGAGAGTCCGCGTCGTCGGAAAACCAAACTTAGTTACTTCCTCCGCTATTTGTTTTTCGATCTCAGTCAGTCTTGACTGGACGATACGCTTGTACGAAAGTTTTATCGGGTCACTTTCTGTACCCAGCTCCGATTTCGCAGCCAATGAAGCGTCCAGAAATCTTCCATAAATTTCCCGCGCCTCATCTCGTGTGCTTCCGACCCTGCCGATGGCTTCCCGTAGATCTCCGGCCAACCGCGCGCCGCCCAACGCTGCAATTTCATGATTCAACAGATCCAGTGCAACTTGCGCTATGTTTGAATGCACGGTCCTGTCGCTCCTCAAGACGATTTCGGCACCTCTCTTTTTTAACTGGCCCCTGATCGCGCGATGCACGGGTATCAGGTATGGTCGGTCCTTAAAAAACTCAGCAGGTTTGTCAACAACCGGAGCGACGGCCTGTGTGTAATCTTTGATGTAAGATTCCACAATGCTCGCGGCACGTCTCAAGATGTCGATCCTACGATCCACAGCCAACGCATTGAAGTTTTCTTTCCGAGTGTGGGAGCGCTTGAGCCGATCGGCCACCTCTTCGGCCGAACGGATGTAATCATCCAAGCTCAAAGAGGAAATTTCTTCTTTTTTGGCCAGCCGCACGCCAAGATTTGCTTCATATGCTTTGACGTAAGCATCGAACTTTTCCTGCAACGCGCGGACGTGCTCCGGGTCTTTCCACTTGCTATCCATTGCGTCAAAAATAGATCGATCCAGATCGGGGTTGGACTTGCCGCCATATTCCAGTATCCGATCTGTCTCACTTTTCCCGCCGAGTCGGCCGTGGAAGAACGTGCCGAATCGTACCAGTTGTTCATGGGTAAACGAATCCGGTGCGTTCACATTAAAGATTTCCCGGGGATCGTACGCCTCTTCCACCTGAACGCCCCAATCTGACTTGTGCCGAAGTGCGAGCTGTCTCACATAAGTGGAATAAACTCTTAAATTATGCCCCGGATGCGTCCAAAGCTGTAAGTCGACGGGTGTCCGGATGCCGATCTCTGTGCGGATATCTTCGATGAGCGCAATACTGAACTGAACGTTCTCAACTGAATTAGCCGATCTTTGCTCAAGATATATTCTTTTTTGTCCATTGTTTGCCGTAGATGAGATCCCCTCGACATTCAGTAAAAACTCGATGAGCTCCGCTTCGCTCGCGTCTGTCCGTTCCAAAAGCGATCCGAGCTCGGTCACCTGGATCGTATTCAGTCCTGACGAATATTGCTCCTTCAAAAATGACTTCAACGGTTCCGTTTCGCGTCCGATGCCTCCGGTAATCACGATGGGGGCTTGGTCATGTGATTCTAAATAACGCCTTGCGAATCGAATGTAAACATTGCCCTCGTGGGTGCCGATCAAAACATGCATACGCGCATTGGAATGATCACCGAAGCGTGCATTATGAAGCGGCTGTGATAAGAATTTCACATAAGCGAACATATCTTCAAGGTATTCCTGACGAGCCGACCGCGCGCCGCGGGAGTCGCTTTCCCCGCTGGCAGGCCCGGATCCGTCAGGTTCTGAGGGCCCCCTATCATCGCCGGAGCTCTGTCGACGCGTTGTCAACCAGTGTCCCAATCTGCTCAAAAGAGCTCGAATATCGAACCGAAATCCGTAGGGTCCGGCCGGTCCTTCAAAAAAACCGTAAGCCTGCATACCCCAACCAACAGCGAGCACGGCTAACAAATACTGAGCGTAGATCAGGGGACCGGCAGGGGTCATCAGAAAGAAAGGCCCCACAATGTACGCCAGGATCCCGGCCGACGCGATCCACCGGCTCACGGAAACGCCCTTCTCATTCCAAAGTTTGAACTTGCCAAGATTTTTGACCCTTTCGGACCAGCTCATCGAAGCCAGTTTGGAGTCTTTTACGGTCCTCGTAAAACCGAACTTCTCGTAACTCGAGAAGAGGAGACCACTCAAAAGATAGATCAGTACCTGTACGAACATGGGAAGAGCTAAAAACGTATCTCTGACAGTCCGGTACAATGCCAGGTAAAAACTGCCCGTGTCTTCCCAGTGACGGACGAGATTAATAGCGTTCACGGCGCCAAGCATCACGATAGAGATCGTCGTCATGTGCAACAACGGCTTTAAGTCGGCGAAGCCCGTGAACGCGGAAAGGGCCGGCATCAGCACCATGAGGGGAATGGAAAATATGACGATCAGATAATGCATCCACAAAATGAGATGGACCAATTTGATGTCCGCCGGAACGTTGGGATTTCGCAGGATCTCGTAGGTATTGCGGTCCATGATAAAGCGTCCCACGTTCATACCGTATCTGCGCTCGGTGGTCAATAGGGACTCTACCGTCTCCATGCGAGCCCAATGCAGTATGCCGTATTCGATCTGTGTACTCACGTAGCGAGGCTGCTCGGTTTGAAGAAGAATGTAGCTCGAAGAATCTTCGCCCGGCGCAAGGATATTGGAAACGATCGCCAGTATGATGCTTCCCTTACCGTAAAACGTTAGAAACCCTCTCCAAGCCCGCTGAAACGGCCCCGTCCAGGATTCCTGGGCGATCGTGTAGTCCCGAACCACCGGGAACGCTTTGGATGTGCCCGCCCAAAGGCGCATCTTATGATTCACAACGGCGATGTGGGCGTTGCGGCGCTGGCTCTGTAGGGTCGCAATGTGCGCCCGCCAAACGGTCTGCCCGGGTCCGAATTTTACGTGGGCGTCGAAATGGGTCGCCCGGGGATAGTAGTGCCACATATCGTGCCCGATGCCTAAATTCTTGTTGTTGACGTAGAACAAATCCGACCGCTCATGGAACGAGTACTGAATGCCTTGGGCGCGGGCCTGTAAAACGATCGTCGCCGATTGCGTCAGGATATCAAACTTAATCATAGGCCGGTCGAGGGTGGTTGAGATCTCGGTCGATATGTCGGCAATGAGATCAAGATGGTTTCTTCTCCATTCCATGAATTCCTCCGCCCATTTTTCAATACTCCGGAATCTGTCATCGTCAGCCTCGTACAACGGATCAAAGCGCTTAAGATCTGCAATTGCGCGGTATAACCGGGCTTCTAATGCCCTTCCCCGGGGTCCTCTCGGTACCTCCCTCTCGGCCGCCTCAAGCGATGCGATCAGCCCTTGGAGCGGCTTGATCACGGTGATGTTAATGCCGCCCGTTTGTGCGTCAAAATCGCGCGCCCATAAAGCCTGATTTTGATACAATGAGCGAAGTTTCCCGCCCACTCTATTCCGGTAATCCGCGTACCGCTCTACAAACGTTCTTTCGTGATCCGTCAATTTTCCGGATGTGTCACTGCTCAATGCGCTGTAGGCCTCCTCCAAAGAATCGTATTGAAGCCATACCGTTCGTACCGCCTTGTGGTAAGTCAAGTTCCCTTCATCATGGCTCGAAATAAGATGATACTCAAAAATATTTTTGGACATAGAACTCATGACGCCTATGTCATTCTTATGAACGGCGTTGAGCCAACCGATACAGTCATCAATAAGCTTATTCCTCAGGTCCAGATCCTGAATTTCAGTAAAAAATAACCGATGGAAATCCGTCCGCCATCTTGCGTTAGCAAGGATGCGGACCACGCGTGGATCCACTCCCTCTCTCCTCCACCGCTCGACTTGGTACCCCCACTCGGCCCGGGTGTTCTGGGCCAGGTATCCGAGGAGAGAACCTCCTTCGTGAAAAGTCCCCGGAAGGATCGAGTTCTCGAGCGTGTGAGTCACCATTTCGCTTCCCGCCTGTACGTGATCCGTCGACGGCTGCAGAAGCGTGAACCGCTCGCGAATCCGTTTTTTTAAGGTAGCGGCCTTAAAAAGGTCCAACATTATGCGGTGTCCTTCGGCGGAAGCCAGCATCACGAACGTGCCGCGCTCGGGATCCCGGATGGCCTGCTTCCACAGTTCGATCTCTTCGTCCGACATCCAGGGCCGAAGCTCTTTGGCGATCACCAGCTCCAGATATTCACCGAAACTCTCTCCGTTTCCGAGCACATCGAGCTCCCGAAACTCGAGGAACCATCGCTTAAATTGCTCCGGCCAGAACGTCTTTTGATCCAGCCGGCCGGGCCAAAGGGAACCAAGGCCAGTGATCCGGGCAGTGGTCTGACTGAACGTTTGCTCGGAGAATGCCTTGAGAGACCGGGCCATGCCGGAAAAATAAGCAAACGAAAAAAACGTGGGAGCAGCCAGCATCAGGTATAAGAGAGCGGTCCAATAAAATCCCGGTTGGTCAAAATGCATGATCTGGAGCTTTCGGAAAAGCTCGTGCGTCAAAAAACCGAAATGGTACGCCGATGCCGCACCCGCCAATAAAGCGAAAAATACCTTGCTTCGCCAGTTTGTCATTTTAGAAAAAAGGATCGGGTATAGCGTAAAAACAAATGATATGAGAAGGACCGCAACGGAAAGGTGAATGGGTATTAGGTACAACCCTAACAGGATCGACGCGATCGAAAGGGCGGCGTATTGGTTCCTTGCCGTGCGGTCCATTCCCCAGAAATTCTTCAGGTCGGCGGCCGCAAGCACCAGCTTTTTATAAATCACTGCCAAACCTAATGGCTTTCCTGCCCCGCGAACGATACCCGATCCCACTGCGACAGCGCCGGCTGCCATCAATGCGAGCGTCAAGCCGTACCCGGCCAGGAAAACCGCCGACCCGGCGAACAAGGAAGCGACGGCGATGCGCGTTCGCGCGGCTATGTTTTGCTTGGGAGACGCATCCGGACGCATCGTGTCTCTGTCCAGCGCCACCGCTTCGGGTTTTCGAACAGCAATGAAATCAAGCACTGTTTCCTTAAGGTCTCTGACTATCCGGGAGCGTTCGTCTTCGAGAGGCTTGCTCTCCTCAAGATCGCTTATATCTCCGGGACGTTTTGCCAATTCTTCGAGACGCCGTGTCAATTCGAGGTGTTGATCAATCTGATCTTCCCAACCGGGGAGCACCTCTTCCAATGTTTTATTTTCAAGTTGAAGAAGCTCAAAGAACTCATAAAGCTCCTGCTCGGTAAAATAGGTATAGAGGCGCTTTGAGCCTTTTTTCCAGGTTTCGTCGGTTTCGGCGGTATCCTTGTACTGATCGACCTGGGAATAAATGAACGGCACGAACCGGCCGACGAGCCTCCCGATCATATTGAGCCGGTCTTCGGCTTTTAGATCAGGGTTTTTCAGGCTTTCGGAAACCTGCCTTGCAACATACAACGCAAATGGCCACTCGATCGTGAATGCACCCAGGGACTCAAACCCGGATTGTGACTGATTGAGTTTTAGGAACGAAAGTACGGTCAGCGTGATAAGGTCTGTGGCCTCGACGGGGAAGTGCATCGGATGTGGGTTGTATTCAATGTTCCCCTCAAGCATTCCCGCGTACCTGAGCGAATCAGCGAGGGAGGGATTAGCAAATATGAAAGGCTTGAGCTCCTGGTAAACCGACTCGAACAGGGTCTCCTTGAGATCGTGGGGTGAATGAGAACGGTCGACCGCAGGCGCGAATACGTCTAAATACACCAGATCAAATGTCCGGCGGACTCTCTCCCGGACCACCCCGTCGACCATTTGCCGGAAATTTGGGCTTTTTTGAGAGGCAGTTTCTATTTCCTCGCCAGACACAATGCGGTTTGCAAGAAGATACCTTAAGAGATTAGCCTCCGGGGTCATCGGGAAGACTGGCAGACCGCCTAGATCCCCGCGCCGGATCTCGTCAAAAAGTACGCTTTCCCCCTCCGCTAAACCAAGGTTGAACAGCCAGTTCCAACGAACGTTGGGGGCCATTGTGGCGAGTTCTTGTCTGATATGGTCGAGTCTGTCGGGCGAAATGGAGGATTGGCCGATCAAGGACTGCAAAACAAGCGCTTTGCCGTTCAGATTTTCTGCGGCCTGAGCGATGGAGGATAGAAGTCCGTTCATAGAATCTACATCAAGCGGCGGGTCGCGCGAAAGTGCAACGTCCCAGTCTTCGAATTTTTCCCCGCTATTTACCAATGAAGCAACAACCCCAGCCTCGTCTTCATCATAACCATTTGAAACTAAATACGATCTAATAAATTCTTTTTTGCGTTCATTGTCATCGATCGTGACCGGTACGACGATCGGTCCGTTGAATTCAGCCAACTCGGCGTTCTTTTTTGCTACCTCATCCACGGAAGCCAGGCGCGCTCCACCCCCCCTGCGGTCTGAGTTCTGCGCAGCTTCCCGGAGACGTTCCCGCATCTCTTCGCCACGAAGTTCATTATAACTCCTTAGTTTCAAACTCCGCCTTAAGGAGTCTCTAACTCTCCCGAAATAGGCCAGTGATATGGCTCCGATCAGCATCAAAAGCCCCCAAATCGGCGACATCAAGACCACCCAGCGGACCAGATAAAAAGTTTTAGGGATGTCATCGAACGATTCTTTACCCGTTCGTCTAAGCAATTGCTCTTTAGCCATTTGGCTCAGCGAACGACCACTTTTCGTTATGTCTTCGCCGTTTGCCAGCACCCGGTCCAGGATGTCCTCGACGGTCTGCTCGTTCGAAAAAGGTTGTAAAACCAATTGGTTTGGGAATGAATAATAAAACTTTTCCGACAGGGGATTTTTATATGGGTCCGTATGAATGACCGTCTCCATCCCGCGTCCTTGTCTAATGCCCACGATGATCCCGTTCTTAACGAGGTACTCGCTGGGGCCAGCAATGTAGTACTGCGATTGAAGCTCCTCGGAAATAGCCATAAAAACGTCTCTCCCGCCCGATCCATTTTCTTCGAGCAATACTTTGATGGAAAAGGTGCTTGTCAATTCCTCGCCGGAACGGTCCGAGTGAATGCTGAAAAGATACAATGGGATATTGTCCGTGGATACGAGCCGCCACTCCTGGTCGTAATAGCTCTCCGTCACTTCATTGGTACTGAAATTATATGTAATGTTGGCGTTGGGGTTGACGTAGCGATCGTCGTTCCTGAATTCATAATTGATCCGGTAACCATATATGAAATTCTCAATATCCGTGAGCGCAGGGTCATACTCGGTTTCCCTTAGAAGGAGATTTCTCGACGGGACGACGACGACCTCTCCTTTAGATACTCCGAACGGGACCTGCTGGATGCTGTCGTCGAACCATCGCATGAGACGAAGCTGCCCGCGTTCGATCCTCGCAAAATCCCGGCCAAGCGGATCATCGGTCATGAGAAATCTTTCCGTCCAGACGACTTTTTTATTTTCGTCGTGGTTCAACAACATGTATTTACTGACTTTGGTAAGATCAAGCGGCGCGTCCAAAACGATGCCGCGAAGGGCGATCTCTGCTTTCAGCGCTTCGTCGATCGGGCTGCCTTCGATCAGATTGTTGGGTTGAAAGAGCTCAGCGTTGCTTTCGAGTTTGAAAATGATACCGAGCGCGGAATATTCATAGCCCTCCGTCGGATTTCCAGCATCCCAGTTCGTGTTGATGATAATATTGGCCGTTTCGTCGCTCGACCGGAATATCACCACGCGGGCCAGAGGGTCTTCCTTGATCCTGAAAAAGTAGGTCGTGCCTCCGTACTCCATTTTGGACCTGGTCTTTAACAGGTGAATTTTGCCCTCTATGCCAAGATTCTCGCGTAAACTCTCAACGCCTCCCAATCTTTTCACGATCTCCTGAATAGCCGCACGAAGTTTCTCTTTGGCGGACTCGTTGGGCGCGCCCGCCGGGATATCCGTTATCGAGTCGATGATCCCTTCATAACCCGAGGGATCACCTGAACCCGACAGTCCGATCTCATATTCCTCCAAGTAGGACGCCATGACGTACCGATCCTTGTAAACATATTCAAAATCGCGTTTTTCGGCCAAGTACGAGGTACGGTCGATCTGATCGTCGTTCAGCTTGTAATCGGGGTCAATGATCTCTACAAGATACGTGCCCTCAGGCAGCTGGGTGACAGCGGCATGTTCCTCTCCCTCGTCGTCCACCGCGCGACTGATGACAAACTTGCCGTTGGGCTTGATCTCCTCAACGAGATCCCACTCTTCAGGTTCGTTCGATTCCACATCGCGAATACGGTCGTAAGTTTGAACCGTGTGCGCATGAATGCCTAGGGGCTCGATCACTTGAAAATTTTCATCATAGTAATACAGGCTCTGGATCGACTCATCGCCTTGGTATCCCCGTTCCCGGATAATTTCCGGGCCCAGGTCGGCAACGGTCTGCTCCAAGTCCAACATGACAAGTCCCGTCACTGACCGGCCATCCACATCCTGCGGCCTGAAGAAAAAGGTCGCTTTTTCCATGCCCGTCTCATCCACGGAGAAAAACCGTACTTTAACGCCCGCGTCCAAAAATTTGGTCTCTTTCACGATCTCCATGTTCTCAAGCTTGATACCCTGTGCCTCGAGGTTCGTAAAACCCATAACGTGGTTTAGTCCTCTCAGAGTGCCTGACAGGGCCAGGAACCCGATATCGTCCAATGAGATCCTGGTCAGATCCAACGCTTGATCCCGGCCAAACTCTGCGGATACTGGTCTTTGATAGGCCACCTCCTCGATCTTAAGGCTGGTGTCCGGGTCACGCACCACAAAAGAGATCTTGCCGTGACGTATATTTCGTTTTACGTCATCGGACACGCGATACAAAAGATTTCCCAGATCGTCGTAAACGTCGAGGCTGGCCTTTGATCTGACGTTGGAATAATCCCGTGACGGTGTTTTCCCGTCCCGAGTGACAAGATGCCCGGAACGGCTCATCTTGTACTTTACCTGTTCAACGATGATGTTATTGTCCGGAGTGACGCCGATAACCTTTCCTTCGCTGATCAGCGTCCGTTCGGTACCTTTCAGAAGATAAGCGCGCCTTCCGACTTCCTGCCCATAATCGCCATAAACCATCTCTGTCTCAAGATCTCCCGTACGGATCTTGATGGATCTTCCAACAATGTCGAGAAGATTCATCGTGGTGGTCAATTTTGAATAAGCGGGATCACCATTCGGGTCCAGAAGCGGCTTACCCTGCCAGTCGTATAGAAATCTTCTGATCTCCACTATGGCATTGTTTTCCGGGTCGAAACCGCGAACATGCCCTTCCGAAAGCGGGATCTCCTGTCCATCCAGCGTCACGAACGACTCAAGCCGCCCGGATTCCCTGCCAAGAGAAAAAAGTACGTTGATCTTATATTTTCTGCCGTCCCGTGCCGGGACATTTTTGTCAACGATACGGCCGTTCTCATCTACCCTGGACTCGCTATGCGGTATTTCCTGACGCACCAGCTTGCCCGTCAGCGGGTCATAAAATTCCAACAACGTCAGGCGGCCCGGTAAAAGGTTGTTGTAGATATCAAAACGGAACTTATGCACTTCAACGATCGCGTTGCCGTCTTCGTCATAACCGCGGAAAATTCCCTCAGAAAGAGGCGTCTCGATGGCTTTACCCTGGGCGTCATATTTCACGAAGACCTCATCGCGGCCCATCTCCTGGCCGTTCACGAGTCGGACTTTGATGAGATATTTTTTGCCGGGTTTGGCGGGGTCGTCTTTGTCGACGATATATCCCTCGTCGTTGACCCTCGAGTCCTTATGAGGTATTTCCTGTCTTAAGAGCTTCCCGGTGACCGCATCATACACTTCCACAATGGAAATGGTTCGGATCTTGCCTAGCAGATCGAATTCTTTTTCCCTGCCTTCCTTATACGCTTCCAGCAAGGTCGCTTCATCCTGCGGATCCAAAAGGATCTTCTCAAGCTTCACGACCGCGCGGTTATTTTCATCATAACGGGCGAGGAACCCTCTCGAGCGGGGTATCGAAACTATCTTTTTTGTTCCATCCGCAAGCGTGATCTCCTTCTCAAAATTCTCCTCGCGGCCGATCTCGCGGCCGTTCTTGAATAGCACTTGGACCACATTGTGACCGGTGATCTCTTGGCTTACAGGGTCTTTCACTGGAACGATCTGACGTAAAAGCTTTCCGTAAGGATTGTAAACTTCCGTGTACTCCACAAAACGGACATTGGAGTTATCCTTCTTGGGGGCCAGTCCGTCCGTCGTCAGAGGTTTGTGCCGGCCGTCATGCAGGAACTTTTTTACATCGACGATCGCATTGCCTTCGGCGTCATAACGGATAAAAGTGCCTCTGGAATAATAAATAATTTCGCCCGTTGGTAATTCGAAATATTCGTCGCGGCCGGATTCTCGGCCGTTCTCGAAACGCACCATGATCACGTATTTGCTGCCGGGTTTCTCGGGGTGGTCCCGGTCAACGATCCTGCCGTTCCGCACTATCGAATTCTGATCTGGGATCTCCTGACGGACAAGCTTGCCGATGGAACTGTAAACCTCGATGATCTTGATCGACTCATAGAGCGGATTGTCATTTTTGTCGTAAAGGAGCTTCTCGGCTTCAACGATCGCGTTGTTGTCCTTGTCATAGCCTTTGAATAGGCCGCGCGAGCGTTGTACCTTCACCTGGGTGCCGTCTTCCCTGTAATAAACATAGTACTCGTCACGGCCTATTTCATGCCCTCGGCTGAATGCCACCTCCACAAGGTACATGTTTCCCGGTTTCGAAGGATCTTTTCTGCTCACGATCCTTCCGGTCACGGGATCACCTGACTTTTGATCGGTGATCCTCGAATCAGGACCGGGGATCTCCTGACGAACAAGATTGCCGACGGGATCGTAATACTCCAGTAAGTCGAATGAATCGGCCTCTTCAGGCTGGCTCGTGGTGCGGCGTTCACCCGTCTTCGGATCAGGCTTGGTCAAGTACTGGCCGTTCTTATCCGTCATTAGGATATTCACGATGACCTTTGCCAGGCCTTTCTCGTCATAACTCAAGAATTGCCCTCGCGAGATCTGTGTGACCAGCAGGCTCCCGTCCTCGCGGTGCCCCACATAGAAAGCCGACCGTCCGGTCTCAAATCCTTTGCCGAACAGGAAGTAGAAAAACGGGTACACTTCGATTCGGATCTTGTTGCCTTCTTTTTGGCGGTCATTTTTCAGGACGATCCTGTCGCCGACGATCATGGAGTCTTCGGTGGGGATCTCCTGTTTAACAAGATACCCGACCGAATCGTAATATTCAAACTTATCGAATGAATCTACATTCTTCAGGTCTTCTTCGAAATGGTCCGGACGGACCGCAATGATCGGCCGCACGCCGGTCCTAGGATCGGGCTTCCCGAGGTACCGGCCTTGCTCATCCGTGAGAAAGTTTTTGACCAGGATCTTTGCGCGGCGCACCTTATCGGAAATCTTTTGGCCGGTCAACGGGTCTACCTCATAATCGAAACCTACAAATTCCCCCGTGGAAAGATAGGTACGGGACACTTCATTGCCCTGCTCGTCTTTGATGACATAGCTTGCGATGCGCTTCTTCTCGCGGCCATTCTCAAAACTCACGTCCATCGTGATCCAGCCGCGAGTCCTGCCGTTCTGGTCTTTATCAGCCACCTCCGTCTTGATGAGGTTCCCGACTGAATCATAAAACTCGTATTTCCCGGTAAAATCGGCTTCTTCCTCATTGGGTGTGGTTAGCCGCTCACCTGTCAGGGGGTCCACGGCCTTGTCACTTCTCAAATATCTGCCGTTCTTATCGTTTTGGTAAACTTTGACATGGACTTTCGCAACGCCCGGATAGGGGAAGTCGAGGAGAGTCCCGCGGGAAAGATGGGTACGGCTCACTTCACCCGTCACGGGATCCGGTTCGGATTCGAAATAGGCATCCCGCCCCGTCTCGCGGCCTTTGTCGTGCATCACCTCAATGATCATTCGACCCTTTTGCTCGCCGTTCTTGCCGAGTGTGGGGATCTCCTGACGGACCAGATTGCCGATCTTGTCGTAAACCTCGATCTTTCTGAACGCCTCGGTGTATTCGATCCTGCCGTTTTTCTTGTCTTGCGCGGAAACCTGTATTTCTACAACGGAATTTCCGTTTTCGTCGTACTTTAGGAAACGCCCCACGGAGAGTGGTATCTCATCCCCCGTCTTGTTCCTGAAAAATGCGCTCCGGCCCGTTTCTATCCCGTCTTCGTGGTCGATATAAATTACAATAGTGCCCTGTTCTTCGCCTTTAATGTCCTTGGTCGGAATCTCCTGGCGCACCAGATTGCCTATGGCATCATAAGCTTCGATTTTCCGGTAGGCCTCCTGACCGTCCGCGGTATAGATCGTAATCTCTGTCAACGCGTTGCCGTCTTCGTCAAACTTTATGAGCTTGCCGGTCGAGATCCTGGATTCAAGCGGCTGCCCGGTCGCAGGGTCTATCTGACGGGACACATAAACCGTTTCGCTGGTAACACCCTTGGTCGTATCGCTCAGATTCTCGTAATTCAAGCTGATCCTTATCTTGTCCCCGTTCTTCAAGTCTATGGTCTGGCCCCTCAGCGCGCCCGTCTGGATGTCAAACACCTCTTCATCGATAGTTTTGCCTTCCTTGGCTCTGGCGGTCAGGAGATTCCGGTACTCCGAGGTATCATTCTCTGTGGACTTGTAGTCCCTCTGGTAATCCTCGTAGCTGTAATTCCTGAAATAACGGGTTGTGACACTGATCGTTTTTTGCACGAGGTCTATCTTGCCGGCGTCCAGTGTGGAAATTTTTATGACTTTCATTCCTTCGGCTGTCTCGACGGCCGTCACGGTCTCTGAAGAAACACCAGTCATGAGGTCGCCGCCCAATCGGGGGTCGTACTTGTATTCGATCACGAACTCTGTGCCGTCCGCGGCCCTGATTCTTTGCTCCAATACGGAACCTGTCACGAGATCCAGCATCTCGCGAACTTCAAATTTTTCGCCTTTGGCCGGATAACGCGTAATGACCGCTATCTTCTTATTCATAAGGTCCGTGTTCTTGCGGTCCAACGTCGACGTCTTGATGATCTCATCGTTGACTCTCGTCACAGCTTGAGATGCGACCCCAAGGAAAATATCCCCGCCCTGCGCCTCGTCGTACTCAAAAGTGATCTCGGACTTCGTCTCTCGTTTTTCGTCAAACGCGCGGACTATTCTCTGAAGAGGGGAGCCTGTCGCTAGATCGATCGTCTCCGTAACGGTCCTTATAACCTGTTTTTTTTCGCCATCCTTATAATAAGAAATCTCCTTAATGAAGAACCGGCGGCCGTCGTCGCCCATGTGGGGTTTGCCATCCGGGACCGTGAACGAACTGATCAGACGCCCCGTTTTTTCATCGTGGGTTTCGCCACTAAGCGGAATAAATTGTTCCAAAAGGCCCGTGACCTTGAAAAGCTCGTTCCTGTAAAATTGCTCGCTCTCAAAATTTTCGGGTTCCAGATTGCGGAAACCGTAGAATGTTTTGAGACCCTTCTCTTCACCCCTGAATTTTCTTTCTTGGCTTACGGGCGCGCCGTCCGGCACTTGGTACTGCGAGCGCTCGGTGAAAACAGGTTGGTTCCTGTCGATGCCGGGGAGGCTGCCGGTTAAAAAGAAAAAGGACTCTGTGTTGATGACGCGGCCAGAGGGAGCGGGCAGGTCGAGGCCGTCGACCGGGAATACCGTCATTTTCACGATGTCGGTGTTATTTAAGATCGCTTGCTTCACGTGGCGCCGGTCCTCGTGCTTCGGGAAGAAGGGAAGTTTGTCTTCGGCGACGAGCACGACGCTGAGACGCACGAAATTCAATACGTCGTTGCCGAACTGTACGGCGTCAAATGTCTTGTCAATAAAGTTAAGGATAATTTGCCCGTCGCGGATTTCGTAAGCAACACGAAAATTAGCAAAGGACTGACCCGTCCTGTCGGCGCGGTAGAGCAGATCTTCCGGATAATCCATTGCGTGAAGCTTCTGGCGTATTTCCTCCCGCCGTGTGACGAGGGCCAGCTCATGGATGTTAATAAAAGTCTCCACTTCGGGAAATTCCTTTCCGAAGCCGATCCGCGCGGCGAACCTGCGTATTTCGGGGTCGTCCTTGTCGAGCACGGGCGAGCCCGTCAACTGCCGCGAAAGCTCACGGTGTTCCTGAAGTTCCCGGACGAGTTGCGAATGGATCACGGGGTCGACCGCAATGTCTTCCCCTCCCCTCAGGTCCCTCTCGATCAGGGCCGCCAAAAGAAGGCTTGTTTTCTCCGCCTTCTCGGGGTTTGAAAAATCAAGACTACCAACGCCCAAAATATCCTTCGCATCGCCATCAATGTCTTTTTGATTCTTACGGTAATGTTCAAGATTGTCGACTTGCCGGTCAAAAAACTCCTTGGGATCCTTGATACGCGCCTCGTCGTCGATGCTAACGGTACGAATCTTCTTGTCTTCGAGGTCAAAAACCTGGGTTTCCTTGTTATCTCTTTGGGAGAAGAATTGCGTGATGAGGTCACCTGTCGAGAAACCTTTGTTCCGCTCATCGGCCGAACCGTTTAGTCGGAGCATTTTATCAACAGCGCCATCGACCTGCTCACGATTTGCTTTATAAAACTGGATCGTTCGCCCACGGAGATCCATGAAACTATTCAAATCTAGCGCCTTGACTTTGGAATCTATGATCAATCTTGAGAAAATATTGTAAGATTCAATAACACCGTCGGTTTGATCGGTGTACGCGAAGGCCAGGTCTCCGATCAAAAGCCCGACTCTCTCGTCGTTTAGGTCAATGGTCTCGCCGAGGATCGTCTTAACGGCCTTGTCGTAGGCGGCTTTGTTGGCCTTGTAGTCGGCGATGGAAGCGGCGCGCTTATCGAGGAACTTGGATAGATCGGTTTCCGGGGTGACGGTGAGCTCGGCTATCTTGTCGGTCAGGACATTGTAGCCTTTGGTCTTGCCGTCGGTTTGATCGGTGTACGCGAAGGCCAGGTCTCCGATCAAAAGCCCGACTC
>CAYJVC010000010.1:11573-44485 GCA_964373505.1 uncultured Planctomycetia bacterium | reverse complement strand
CGCGTAAATCGCGCGATCATTTAAGCTGCGCACTCGCCCTTACCCATTTCGACTTTGAAAGGTTTGCCGGGGTCTCCCAGATCTTCATAGAATTTGGGGCTCTGGCTGTAGGGAGGAATTTCGGTAAAGGGCGCCACGAGGCCTTTAAGTTTTTCCTGGCCCGCGCGGCCGGCCCAGCCGAGAAAATCCTCCTCCGGCCCTTTCTCCTTTTTGTAAGCTTCCAAAATGGCGCGTGTCGCCTCGGGCGTGCGGGCGGCCGGGATCTGGGCGATTCGTTTGCCGAACACGGCCACGCCGTTGGTGTCGGTAAAACCTCCGATCATCAGTTGATAATGCGGCACGGCGCGGCCGTCCACGACCTTGGAGGCGCCGTGAAAACCTATATTGGCGATGTGGTGCTGGCCGCAGGAATTGGTGCAGCCGGAGATCTTGATCGTGATATTTTTAAGCTCAGCGTCCGAACCGAGCCCGTTCGTGAAAAGCTTGCTCATCTCGGCCGCCAGGCCCTTCGAGTGCGTGATCGCGATCTGACAGGTGTCGGCGCCCGGGCAGCGCGTGATGTCCGTGATCTCTTCCGCGCCTTTGAGCGCTAAACCCAAAGGCTGAACCTGCGAGTAAAGCGCCTTGAGGCTTTCTTTCGGCACCCACAAAAGGAGCAGATTCTGAGAGATCGTCGTGCGGATACGGCCGCCGCAGAACGCGCGCGATATCTTCGCCAGCTTCCTCATCTGGTCGGGGTTGATGTCCCCAAGCGGACAGCGGAGGTTCACCGCATAGTAGCCTTTTTGTTTTTGCTCAAAAGTATTGGATCTCTGCCACTCTTCAAAACCGGGCAACACCCCCGGCGCCTGCGTCGGCGCGGGCGCCTTGAGAACCGGTGGCTTTTCGCCGTCAAAACGAAGCTTCCAATACGCTTCTTTTCCGGAACCCGTCGCGATCACTTGGCGGCGCTCGTTTAAAAATTCCTGCCTGAAAGTCTCGATGCCCCACTTAGCGACAAGGTATTTGATACGGGCGCGATTCTTGTCCTTGCGCTCGCCGTTACGGTCAAAAAGGCGCAGCACCGCCTCCGCGGTCGGGAGAAATAGATCGAGCGGCGTGAATTCCTCGAGAAGCTGCGCGGGAAACGGCATGCTCCCGAGCCCGCCGCCGACATAAGTGGAAAAACCAAAAACTTCTTTGCCATCCACGACTTTCTTCTGGGCGATAAAACCCAGGTCATGGATGCCGATCTTCGCATAGTCTTCCTCGGGGGTGCCTTCGAACGCGATCTTGAACTTGCGCGGCAGGTTTTGACAAACGGGGTGCCTTAAAAAATAGAGGCTCAAAAGATCCGCGTAAGGCGTGACGTCAAAATTTTCCTTGGGCGAGATGCCCGCATAATGCGAGGCCGAGACGTTGCGCACCGTGTTGCCGCAGGCTTCACGGGTCGTGAGCCCCACCTCCATCAGTTTCCTTAAGATCCCCGGCACGTCCGTGCGCTTGATCTCGTGAAGCTGGATCGCCTGCCGGGTCGTCACGTGCGCGAGCTTATTGGGAGCGTACTTGTCGGTGATTTCCGCCACGCATTCGAGTTGCAACGCATTCATATTGCCATAGCGGATCTTGATGCGGATCATGTGGCGGTCGGTGGCGCCCCGGATGCCGTAGACGCCGTTCTCCAGACGGAACTTCTTAAAGTCATCCGGATCGAGCTCGCCCTTCTCAACGCGGGCGATCTCCCTTTCAAACCGCTGGATCTCGGCTTCTTCGGCCGGAGTAAGTTGTGTCGTTATCTTTTCTTCGTAGATGTTCATGGATTTCTCAGCGCCAAGAACAGTTTACACGAGCGGATCTTTAATGTCAAGTATTTTGATATTAATTAAAGTTTAATTTTAAATATATATATGACTAATTTAGTAAACTAATCCCTCGAATTAAGAAAGCAAGCTGCCGAAAGAAAAAGCAGCAGACTCCCGATGACCAGGCTGCCGAGGTACGTGAGCTCGAAACCACCGACGCGGAATTCAAACCTTGTAAAATAACGCAACACGTGAAATGAGCCGCCAATGCCGAACAGCAAGCCGGAGATCCGGAGAAGATTCGTCGCGGCCCTTCCGCCGCCTCCTTTGGCCATAATTTGTGATTATACCACCGGACCCGGTCCGGCCAAACAAAAATGGGGCACGTTAGACTCTAACGTGCCCCACAAGAGGGAGTTCGGACGGGGTCCGAAACCTAGTCTCTCTTCGAACTCTTTCCCAGCACAAAACCTAAAAGGAGCGCTACGCCGGCGGCTGCGCCGATGAACGCCCAGGGATCCTTGCTGACCTTCTTATTCATATCCCGGGTCGCCTTCTTGAAGCGGACCTGGCCCGCGTGGATCGCCTCGTCGGCTTTTTCTTTGGTAGTTTCGACCGCATCCTTCAGGTCGGTGTACCGGTTCGTGATCAAACTCAGTATCTCCTCTTTCTTATCCCGGGCCGCATTGTTCAGGAGCTCGAGAGCCTCATTGATCTTGCCGTTATGATTTGCGCTCATTGTCTTTCCCTTTCATGTGTTATTTTTATTATATATTGTTAACTATTACTTACTTATTGATAAATATACATTATAATGTCAATGAATGCAAGTATTTTTAACTTATTTTGTCTCAATGACTTGCACTACTTTTAACAAGCGTTCAACCCCCTCATGGAAAACACTCGGGGGTAAAAGGAGGCTCAACACTATTTCCCTGCCCCCTTCCCCATTGAAAAAGTAGCCGGGGTGAATAAGCACATGGTACTCCTCAAGAAGCCGGTTGGCAAGACGGTCGTCCGGTGCGGTCCCGTCCAGGGATAAAACGGCGTACCAGCCCCCCTCGCCCCCCAATAGCCGGATGCCGTCATTCTGCGCGAGCTCACGTTTTAGATTAACGAGGTTAAGCCGGCATCTCTCTAGGATCTCGCGGCTCGTCGGGCCGTAATTTTGAAACCAGCCGGCCAGCGCATGCTGGACCGGGGTGTTCACGGAAAGATAGGTGTCGGCGATCACCTCAAGCCTTTGGATGGCCTCTTCCTTTTCCTTTGCCGGACCGTTCACAACGATCCACCCGAGCTTCATCTGCGGCAGGCCCAGGATCTTTGAAACTCCGCTCAAGGTGAAGCTTAAGGCATCGACGCATCCGGCAAAACTCGTTCTCTCGCAGGGAGGTTCCTCCCAGGGAAAATCAAAGAATACTTCGTCCGAAATGATCGCGCAGCGGTTTTTCGCGCAGCGCGCGGAAATAAATGATCTTTCATCTTGCGTCACAAAATTCCCGGTCGGATTGTTCGGGTTGACCACCACCACGGCCTTTGTTTTGAAAAACGATTTAGGAAAACTCTTTTTTTCCATGCGCCAGGCGCTTTGATGACCCAGATCGTAAAATACAGTCTTCACGTCATTCAGGTCGGACAGATACTCGAGCAGAGGATAACTGGGCCGCGGGACAAGCACCTGGTCGCCGGGGTCACACAATAAGCGGAACAAAAAGGAATAAGCTTCGCTCGTGCCCGCGGTCAGGAAGATCTGGTGAGGGTCTATGGAAATATTTTTTTGGGCGTAATAGGCCGAGATCACGCATCTCGCCTCCATCAAACCATGCGGATCAGGCTCATAGACCAGGTTTTTAGGGTTAGACAGGGGTTTGAGAAGCTCGGCGTTTAAATATTGAAATTCGCAGCGTGTGGGATTGGACTCGGTGAGGTCAATCAGCGGAACACCGCCTTTCTTCTTAGACTCCAAAACCTGAGCCAGTCTATTTTGAACAAGCGGCCACTCTGTGCGCTTTGAAAATTTCATGGACAAAAGTATAGCAAACACCGCGTTGTTTTGGATAATTTAAAGATTGACGATTTGGCGCCAAAAGAATAGTCTGAGAGTGACAGATTTAGGGGGGAAAACAATGAGGAAATTTTGGATTTCTTTTTATGGTTTGGGACTGCTTTTAGGGCTTAGTTCAACGCCAGCTTTTGCCGAGAAGGGTGCTGCCTCCAACCCTTTTTACTTTGACTCCGAGGAGGATGATTTCGGATATTCCCGTTCTTACGGGTTTTATGCCTCGCGTTTACATGTCATGGACGGCAGGCTTTTTGGTTCTTCTTTTTTCTCACCGAGTGCTCCTAGGGGCCAAGGGAAGCCGGGCGGAAATCCACCCCCGCCACCAGGTCCCGGGTTTCCAAACGATCCTTATTATTGGACAAGCGGCAGTTGGGGTCAAAGTTATGCCGATCTTTGGGGAATCAAGAGAATTAACGCGGATGATGTTTGGGGTCTCTATAAAGGTGCCGGCATTAGAATCGCAATTGTTGATACGGGCCTCTTATTTAACCATGAAGACCTTTCTTTTAATACCTGGACAAATTCAGTCGAATTGAACGGTATCGCCGGATTCGACGATGATGGCAATGGCTATATCGATGATTGGCGTGGTTGGGATTTTGTGGACAACGACAATAACCCTTCGGACTTAAATGGTCATGGTACACACGTAGCAGGCATCGCAGCCGCATCGGGCAACAATGGCAAAGGCATCATTGGAGTGGCGCCTTCCGCTCAAATCATTGGCGTACGGGTTTTGAATCAGTCTGGTAGTGGTACTTTTCAGGGCGTCGCAAACGGGATTCGTTATGCGGCGTCGGTGGGCGCTAAAATAATCAATCTATCGCTCGGCGCCACCTCAATTGGCTCCACTAGTTTCTCTATTCTACAAAGCGCTATCAACTTCGCAAGAAACCTGGGCTCAATCATTGTCGCAGCGGCGGGCAATTCCAATGCCGATGTGGATAATTTTTCCCCCGCCAATATGGACGGCGTGATCGCCGTCGGCGCGACGAATGCGTTTGATAACCGTGCCAGTTTCTCCAATTTTGGCAGTTCGCTTTGGATCGCCGCGCCGGGTGTAGACATCCTGTCACTGGGCACCCGGAAGGTGAGCATCGGCACCGCCCTTTCTTCTAACTACTACCGCGCTTCCGGCACCTCGATGGCCGCACCTTTTGTCACAGGTGCGATTGCACTTATACTAAATAAATATCCTTTCGCATCGTTTGATGACATCAAAAATATTCTGGCGCTAGGGGCTATCGATTTGGGCGGTGCGGGATGGGATCCTTACTACGGTTATGGACTTTTGGACGTGGCGGGGTCTCTCAATGTAACGCTTGGAAGCTCAAGTAGCTCCAGTACTTCTTCGGAGGCTTCTGTCACCTCTTCTGAGTCACAATCAGCCGCTTTGAATGAGATCTTCCAAAAACAAGAACTTCGGGAAACTCTCACCGCGCAAAGGGAAGACATTGAAGAAGCAGGGGCAACGCTTGTCCAAAGCCAAATCACAAGCGACTCTGAATATTCAAATAGATAAGTCGGATTATTATTTTTTACCGGTCATATAAAAAACCGGTTTGCTCCATTGGCCGTTGGCTTTGTTGTGTTCCAGAAGAACACCTTTGCCGTATTGCCCGCCGACGCCTCAGGCGATATTGAGCGTTCTGGGGAAAATCACGGTCGCTTCGCTTTTCTGCAAAAAATCCCTCGGAATGCTCGAATCCGCCGATTCCATGAGCTCGCGGAACGCCGTCGCGGAAAGATCCAGACGCTCAATGAGTTTTTCGGCAACGGCAAAGCAAGGGGCGGAAACCATTAAAGCAAACAGAACAAAACCGGTGATTTTTTTCATAAGGACTCCTTGCTGAGGGATTTTAAAAAAGAAGTATAACAGAATATTCGCTATCCGCCGATCACTTTGACCAAAACCCGCTTGGGCCGTTGGCCGTCGAACTCCGCGTAAAAGATCTGCTCCCAGGGGCCGAAGTCCAATTTACCGTCGGTGATCGCGCAGACGACGTCGCGGCCGAAGAGTTGGCGCTTGAGATGAGCGTCACCGTTGTCCTCGCCGGTCCGGTGGTGACGGTACTTCTTCACGTCATAGGGCGCCATTTTTTCTAAAAACTCGTCAAAGTCCTGGATCAGCCCCTGTTCGTCGTCGTTGATATAAACGCTCGCCGTGATGTGCATCGCGTTCACGAGCACCAACCCTTCTTTTACGCCAGACTTGCGGATAATCTCCTCAACCTGAGGAGTGATGTTGATGTATTCGCGTTTTTTCTTCGTGGTGAAAGTGAGTGTTTCGCGGTGGGTCTTCAAGTGAACTGCTCGAAATGGATATTTTCTTTCGGGATATTCATTTCCACGAGCGTTGCCTTAAGCTGCTGGCACATCGGGACAAGCCCGCAGCCATAAAAGTCGAGTCCCTGCGTCTGCCCCGCGAAGGTTTTTTTTACGATCTCCTGCACGTAGGCGGTTTCGCCTGTCCAGTTTTTCCCACGGCTCACGGTTGGAATGAAAGTAAAGTTAGGGTATTTCTTCGCCCAACCTTCAAATTCGCTCTGGTAAAGAATGTCCGTCTCGAAGCGGTTCCCGAAGATGAGCCATATTTTCTTCTGACATCCTTTCTCGTAAAGCGTCTCGATCATGCCTCGAAGCGGCGCAATGCCCGTGCCGGTACCCACAAAAATGAGGTTATCCTGCCAGGGTTCACGCACCGTGAAGAAGCCGTAAGGGATCGAGGTGTGGATCGTGTCTCCCTCCTTTAACCTAAAGAACCAATTGGAAACAAAGCCGCCCTCGACGAGTTTGATGCAAAGCTCGATCTGGTTCTTAGCGGCAGCCAGAGACGGCGCCGAGGCGATCGAGTAAGGCTTCTTGTGCGGCTTGCCGTCCTTCTCCAGGTGCACCATCAAGAACTGTCCGGCGATAAAGCGGCTGTCGGCGCTTTTGTCGTATTCAAGCACAAAATGCTTGACCGTGGACGTGAGTGAGACGATCTTTACCATCTTCGCGTCGTAAAATCTGGGTTTTTCGGCCATAAAAGAGCATTATACTGATTTATCAACATGGGTAAAGTTAAATGCTTCCGTCGATGGGTGACGCGGAGACGCCTGCCTGCCGGCAGGCAGGGGGTCGGTCGCCGCGGCGACCTGTCGAAGCGGCAGGACCCGTCGACGGAAGCATTGAAAGATACATGACTTAGTGTTTGAAACTTTGGTAGAATGACAAACTATGCATCTTATTGAACAGGAACTACATAAGAGAATACTGGTGCTCGACGGAGCGATGGGCACGATGATCCAGACCCACAAGTTGGACGAGGCCGGGTACCGCGGCGAGCGGTTCAAGGACTTTTCGAAAGGCAACCTGAAGGGCAACAACGACCTTCTGGCCTTGAGCCAGCCGGGGATCCTCGAAGGGATCCACCGGCAGTACCTCGAGGCGGGCGCCGACATCATCGAGACGAATTCGTTCAATTCGACACGCGTGGCGATGGCCGATTACCACCTCGAGGATGAGGTTTCGAACCTGAACTTAGCGGCCGCGCGGATCGCAAGGAAAGCGGCGGATGACTTCACGAAGAAAAACCCTTCGAAGCCGCGCTTTGTCGCCGGCGCCATTGGGCCCACGAACCGCACAACCTCCCTGTCTCCCGATGTGAACGACCCGGGATTCCGGGCCATTACGTTCGACGAGCTTGTTGAGGCCTACACGGAACAGGTCGCGGCACTGGTGGAGGGGGGCGTCGACCTATTGCTCGCTGAAACGGCGTTCGACACGCTGAATTTAAAAGCCGCTCTTTTCGCCATACAGGAATTTTTCCGCAAGACGGGCAAAAAGATCCCCGTGATCGCCTCAGGCACGATCACCGACCAAAGCGGCCGCACGCTGACGGGTCAGACCCTGGAGGCTTTCTGGAACTCCATCTCGCACGCGAAACTTTTGGCGGTCGGCTTAAACTGCGCGCTCGGCGCCAAGGAACTGCGGCCTTACGTCCAGGAACTCTCGCGCATCGCCCCCATCTATACGTGCATCTACCCGAATGCTGGGCTCCCCAACCAATTCGGGGGATACGACCAGACACCTGAGGAATTCGCGGCGTTCGCAAAAGAATTCATCAAAGGTGGTTTTATCAACATCATCGGCGGCTGCTGCGGCACAACCCCGGACCATATCCGGGCGACCGCGCTCGTCGCGGCCGGTGCGGCTCCGAGGGTGCCGCCGGCGATCGAACCTCTCACGCGCCTTTCGGGGCTTGAGCCGCTCACGATCCGTCCCGACGTCAACTTCGTCAACATCGGCGAACGCACGAACATCACGGGGTCCCCTAAGTTTTCGCAGGCCATCCTTTCGGACAATTACGAGACAGCACTCGGGATCGCGCGCCAGCAGGTAGAAGCGGGCGCCCAGATCATCGATGTCAATCTGGACGAGGGTCTGTTAGATTCCGAGGAGGCGATGTCAAAATTCTTGCGGTTGGTGGCCGCCGAACCCGATATCTCAAAAGTGCCGGTCATGATCGACTCGTCCAAATGGTCGGTGATCGAGGCAGGCTTGAAATGCGTCCAGGGAAAGGGCGTCGTCAATTCGATCAGCCTGAAGGAGGGCGAAGCCTCTTTTAAAGAGCATGCGAGAAAGGTTCGCCAGTACGGCGCCGCGGTCGTCGTGATGGCGTTCGATGAGCTCGGTCAGGCCGCGACGGCCGAACGTAAATTCGAGGTTTGCGCACGGTCGCACCGCATCCTCACGAAAGAAGCGGGTTTTCCTGAAGAGGACATCATTTTCGACCCCAACATCCTCACGATCGGCACGGGCATGGAGGAACACAACAATTACGCCGTCGAATTTATCGAAGCAGCGAGAAAGATCAAAAGCGCTTTCCCCCGCTCCCACGTCTCGGGAGGGGTCAGCAACCTTTCTTTTTCTTTCCGCGGCATTAACAAGATCCGCGAGGCGATCCACTCGGTATTCTTGTATCACGCGATCAAAGCCGGGATGGACGTCGGCATCGTGAACGCAGGCCTTGTGACCGTGTACGACGACATACCGAAGGATCTTTTGGAGATCGTGGAAGACGCCGTGTTGAACCGCAGGCCCGACGCGACCGAGAGGCTTTTAAAATTCGCGGAAACGTTGAAGGAAGAAAAAGACAAGCCGAAAGTAAAAGACGAGAGCTGGCGGAAGGCCTCGGTGGAAGAGCGTCTTTCGCACGCCTTGGTCCAGGGCATCACCGACTACATCGACAAGGACGTGGAGGAAGCTCGGCAAAAATACCCCAAGCCTCTGGAGGTGATCGAGGGGCCGCTGATGGCCGGCATGAGCATCGTCGGCGACTTGTTCGGCTCCGGAAAAATGTTCCTGCCGCAGGTCGTGAAATCCGCGCGCGTCATGAAAAAAGCCGTCGCCATCCTCACGCCCTATATTGAAAAAGAAAAGGAGAAGACCGGCAAAAGCGCCCAAGGGCGGATCGTGCTCGCCACCGTCAAAGGCGACGTGCATGACATCGGCAAGAACATCGTGGGCGTCGTGCTCGGCTGCAACAACTACGAGGTCACGGACCTTGGCGTCATGGTGCCGATCGACAAGATCCTGCAGACGGCTAAGGACTTGAACGCCAACTTCGTGGGTTTGAGCGGCCTCATCACGCCGTCCCTCGATGAAATGGTGTACGCGGCGAAAGAAATGGAACGCACGGGGCTCAGACTCCCGCTTCTTATCGGCGGGGCCACGACTTCGGTGACGCACACGGCCGTGAGGATCGCGCCCGCCTACAGCGGGCCGGCGATCCACGTGCTTGACGCATCGCGCTGCATCGGCGTCGTGAACAGCCTCATGAGCCCGGCGCTGCGCGATAAATTTATCCTTGAAAAACAAAAGGACTACGAAAAGATCCGGGTCGAGCACGCGAAAAAATACACCGGGGTGAGATTCGCGAAGCTTGAAGAAGCGCGGCGGAATAAATTCAGTCCCGATTGGCCGAACGTGCCGATCACCGCCCCGGCGGCCTTCGGGGTTAGGGCTTTCAAGAAATTCTCTCTCGGCCAGATCGCCCAAAAGATCGACTGGTCGCCCTTTTTCCATACGTGGGAACTGCGCGGGCGCTACCCCTTTATTTTTGAGGACAAAAAAATAGGCGAAACCTCCCGAAAACTCTTTGACGACGCCCAAAAACTGCTGGAAAAAGTCATAGGCGAAAACCTGCTCACCGCGAACGGTGTTATCGGACTTTTCCCGGCCGCAAGCATCGGCGACGATATCGAGGTCTATTCAGATGAAAAAAGAAGGACGCCGCTAGCCGTTTTCCACAGCCTAAGACAGCAGACCCTGAAATCCGAAGGCGATCCGAACCTTGCGCTTGCGGATTTTATCGCGCCCAAAGACTCCGGTATGAGGGACTATATCGGCGCGTTCGCCGTGACCGCCGGCATCGGAACGGAGGAGCTCGCCAAGAAATTTGAAAAAGAACACGACGATTATCAATCCATCATGATCAAGGCGATCGCCGACCGCTTGGCCGAAGCGTTTGCCGAGCGGTTGCATGAGCTGGTACGAAAAGAATTCTGGGGATACGCCAAAGATGAAAAACTTTCGAATGAAGACCTGATCCGCGAGCGCTACCGCGGCATCCGCCCGGCGCCCGGCTACCCGGCGTGTCCGGACCACACCGAGAAAAGGATCCTATTCGATCTATTGTCGGCTGAAAAAAATGCCGGCGTGAATCTCACTGAAAATTTTGCGATGTATCCGGCGGCCGCGGTCAGCGGCCTCTACTTTGCTCATCCACAAGCCAAATACTTTGCAGTGGGCAAGATAGAAAAAGACCAGGTGGCGGACTATGCCAAACGGAAGGGCATGGACCTAAAGACCATGGAGAGATGGTTGGCGCCGAACCTAAGCTATGAGGTTTAACGGCGACGGGTCCTGCCGGCGCCGTTACCTAAGACATTCTCGCTCTTCGGTCAAAATCGTCGAAGAGTTTTTTGAAATCGGCGTTCGCGGATTTGGCGACCTGACTCCCGATGAAAATGAGGATGGAAAATTGCCACACGTCCTCCAGGCCCATTACGAGGCCCGCGTGGACGTTCTCCTCGACCTGAAGCATGTTCTTGTGATGCTCGATCGCCTCTGAAAGCCTTCCCTTGAACGTTTCGAGGCCGTGCAGCATCTTATGGTTGTATTTCATGGACGGGAAGCTCACGCCGCGGACCAGAAGAAAACTCATGAGAAGCTCTTCATTCAACCCCATCTCCCCCTCAAAATCAAAGCCCTCAAAATGCGGCAGGTTGAAGGGCAGGACGAGGGAAGGCTTTTCCACAAGCACTTCCCCTTTCCGGACGACGGTTTCGGCGGAATTTTGCCTTGATTCGGCCAAGAAAACATAAGGAAGCTTCGTCATCGCAAAGGTCTCGAGCGGCCTGACCCGAGGCCTTACGATCTCCGTTGTTTTCAGCGCTTTTTCCCAGGATTCTTGGATATTCATAAGGAGCGTATTATAGCAAAAACTCAAGTTTCGGCACAGTGTTCCTGCCGAGCTTCACTTCGCTTTGGCGGTCCCAGTTCTCAAGTGGTTTAAAGCACCGTCTCATGCCCCGGATGAGTTTCGTCACGTCCAAACCTAAAACCTCCGGCTTATATTTTTCAAGATAGGCCGTCGAAGTCTCGTAAAGCCCTATCGCGCCGCTCAAGATCCCCCGCTCAAACTGATAGATAGCTGCTGCGGCCTGAATGACACCTTTATAAAGATCGCGGCAGGGGTCATCGGATGGTGTCTCGAGCCACAAGTCTTCGATCACCTCGTGGCACTCGAAGAACTCCCCTTCGTTAAACAACTTCAATCCTTTTTTAAAACGGGGATCAACTGGCAGCATTTTGAAGGATCAAGCGTCGGCGACGGGTGACGGCGCGTGGGGTGCCCCATTCGCTCGCAGCGCTCCGCAGTGACGCGAGAACGAATGGGGCAAACGCGCCGGCAGGACCCGTCGCCGGTCAGGAAAGTTTTCGTAAATAATCAAAGCCATAGAGCCCCGTCGTGTGCCCGTCGGACCAGGTGATGTGAAGCGCATAACGGCCCACAGGACTGATCGAGTACGGCACGACATCGGCCGGGATGGTTTTAGGGTCAAGCACCCGCTGTCCCGTGAACTCGTTCGTGCACACCGCGCACGGGCACTGGATGCGAAGCTCGCGTGAGCTGAAAGCGCTTTTCTTGCCGTCGCTCCACTCGATCTCGATCTTGGCCGCGCCCGGCGGACCGATCTTGGCGGGAGTTATCTTCGATCCGCCCTGTGTTTTCTGACGATCGATCTGTGTCACGAGATTCTCCGCGATCCTTAGGATGTCCTTGGCGGTGAGGCTCTCCGGGTCCGAATGCACGACCGGGTCCCCTTCGTCCGCCGTCCGGCGGATCGCCGTCACGATCGGTATCTCGCCGAGGTACGCGATCCCCATCTGTTCGGCGGCGCGCCGCGCGCCGCCCGACCCAAAGATCTCCTCGGTCTTGCCGCAATGGTTGCAGACAAAGTGGCTCATGTTTTCGATGATGCCGAGGACCGGCGCATTCAGTTTGTCGAACATCATGATCGCTTTCTGGGCCACGTTCCAGGCCAGATCCTGGGGCGTCGAGACGATCACCGCACCCGTGAGAGGGATCGTTTGGCAAAGGCTGAGCTGTATATCCCCGGTGCCGGGCGGAAGGTCAATGATAAGGTAATCCAGCTCGCCCCATTCGACGAGCCCCAGAAAATCCTGCACCATTTTGTGGAGCATCGGCCCGCGCCATATCACGGCTTCATTGGCCGGGACAAAAAAACCCATGGAGATCACCTTAAGACCATATTTTTCCACGGGGATAATGCGATTATTCACGGAGCCGGGCTTATCCTTTATCCCCAGGATCGTCGGAATGCTCGGTCCGTAAACGTCCGCGTCCATGAGGCCCACTTTGGCGCCGCTACGCGCCAGTGCCAGCGCCAGGTTCGCGCTGACGGTGGACTTGCCCACGCCCCCTTTGCCGCTGGCGACGGCGAGAATATTTTTTACGTTGGGCAGTGACTGGTTAGGCATTTTTTCCTGTTCTGCTAAAGATCCTTCCAAAAAATGTTCTTTATATTTTTTGGCATAGGCAAATCGCGCGAACAATTCGTTATCAGATAACCCGTCCCATGCCTCTGCCCGCTCAAATCGAGCCAGTACCGCAAATTTTTATAGAAAAGCGGCTTGATGTTTGAGGACAGCTTGATTTCATAAGGGTTCATGCGGCCTTTTTCAGAAACTATCAAGTCCACTTCGATGCCGCTTTGGGAGCGCCAGTGATAGAGTTCGGGCTTGACTCCATCGGCGTATTTCCGCTTCATGACCTCTGAAATCACCGCCGTTTCAAAAATAGCTCCCGAAAGAGGATGGCTCAAGACCTGCTCTCCGTTTTTAATCCCAAGCAGATAATTCAAAAGGCCTATATCGTAGAAATAGATCTTGGGTGACTTGATGATTCTTTTGCCGAAATTTTTAAAGTAAGGCGGCAGCAGGAAAATAATATAGCTGGCTTCCAGCACTGAAATCCACCGTTTGACCGTGGGCACGCTGATTCCCAGCTCATTGGAATACACCGAATAATTCAGCTCCTGCCCCGTCCGAGTAGCCAGAAACCGGAGCAATTGCTCAAAATCCCTTAAGTCCGTTATATTTAAAATATTCCGGACATCCCTTTCTAAATAAGTCTGCAAATAGCTCGAATACCAGATACGTTGGTCCACTTTTTTGTTCACGACGAGTTCCGGATAGCTGCTCAAAAAAACAAAATCCTGAACCCTTCTCAAATCGGTCCTTTCCTGAATCTGGAAAGGAGGCAACGCCAATACCGCCGCCCTGCCCGCCAACGACTCGGATATATTTTTCATGACTGAAAATTGCTGCGACCCCGTGATAAACCAGGCTCCGGGCTTCCGGTTTCTGTCCACCAATATTTTGACAAAGTTCGCGATTTCGGGAAGATTTTGGATCTCATCCAGGACAACCGGCTTCGGCTGTTTCTCAAGAAAAGCCAATGGTTCTTCCATGATCAACGATCGGAGGTTTGAATCCTCTAGGGAAAGGTGAGTTGGCTTTTTTCCCAAAGGAAAATTTTTCAAAAGGGTGCTTTTCCCCGATTGTCGGGGTCCGGTCACGACGATCACCGGAAAAGTCGCTCTAACTTTTCGAATCGTTTTTTCGAGCAGGCGATGTAAATACATACTTGACTAATCTAACATCTAATATTAAATTAGTCAACCCAATCGGCACTCAACGGCCCTGGTGACCATTTACTCATAGTGGACTTGCCCACGCCTCCCTTGCCGCTGGCGACGGCGATAATATTTTTTACGCCGGGTAGCAGCAGGTTGGGCATTTTAATTCAAGCCGAGATCGGGCAGGATCCGCTCGGGCCTGAACACCATCTCAAGTGTTTTTTTGCAAAGAAGGAGCTTCGCAAAACTTGCAGCCTGAGCTTTGCGGCGCAGCAGCTTGTCCCCCGAGAACGTGATCCCCCACCGCAGAAAATTCATGCTGTACTTGACGAATAAGATCGATTTGAGCGCGAGGACCCCCTGCAATCCATAGTATTTGCGCGTGAAGTAAATTTGGCTGTGGCGGTATTCGACCAGGACGTTCAAAATATTCTTTTTGGCCGACACACCGCCGTAGTGCACGATCGTAATGTCCGAATTGTAATGGATCCCCCAACCGGCCTCGCGGATCTTACGGCAAAGATCAATGTCCTCGAAATACATGAAATAATGCCCATCCAAAAGCCCTGCGTCCACAAGCGCTTTTTTCCGGGCCATCAGGCACGAACCCGACACCCAATCCACTTTCGAAGCGCCCGAATAGCGTTCCTCAAGGTAGTCCCGGATCTTGAGATCATTGATCGATAAGCGGTGATGGATTAATTTCCGCAGCACCTCCGTAAAGAGCGTCGGAAAGCTACCCCACGAAAGCTGTAATTTCCCCCTGCCATCGAGTTGGCGAGGTCCCGTCGCACCCACTTCGGGGCTCGACATCAGGTGTTCCAGCATGCGATCAAGACTGTTATCCAGGATCTTCGTGTCGCTGTTCAAAAGAAGTACAAATTCACCTCGGGCATTGTTTATACCCAAATTATTCGCGCGAGCAAAACCGAGATTTTGTCCGGTTTTGATGCATACCACCTCGGGAAACTCATTTCGGACAAGCTCAAGACTCTCGTCCTTTGAGCCGTTGTCGATAAGAATGATTTCAAAACCACAGGTCGGAGGATTCCGGTAAATTGAGCGAATGCACTCGAGTGTATAATCCGGGGTTTCATAATTGACGGTGATAATACTCAACAAGATATTCATAATAAGTATGTATTATAACTTAATTTAATTTACATGCCTTTCTTTTCTTGATAGCCTTTGTACCATGCCTTCTTTATGGAAAAATATGCTTTATCGATTTTTGGCTCTCACGTTGGGGCTCCTGGCGGGGATTGTCTTAATGGAAGGTTTATTGCGTGTAGGTCCCTTACGAAAACCCTGCAGCGCGCCACCCGAACCTTCACTAGAATCCGAACTCGACATCACCGGAGCGCCTTGCGTGAATTACTCCGGCTGGAACTGCTTTGACCCTGACACAGGTTTTTGGGGGCGCCCGAACCTCCGAAATCAGCATTACTCTAAAGACTGCTTCGATATTCAGGGCATCAATAAAAATAATTTCGGGGTGCGTGACGAAAAAGATTATTTTATTGAGAAAACGCCTGGCCGTCTGCGAATCGCAGTGCTGGGTGACTCGATGATAGAAGGGTTCCAGGTCGGCAACTATGAGCATTTTTCAGTGCTTTTGCAAAAACTGCTGGGTGAAAAAGTAGAAGTCCTAAACTTCGCCCATTCGGGATACGGCACAATCCATGAATACCTGGCTTATGTCCATAAGGTGAGAAAATTCAAACCGGACATCGTGCTCTTGGCAATTTTGCCGTTCAATGACATCAAAGACAATCATTCGTTGCTACAGAGCTGTTATGAATCGGAGGATGTGCGGCAAAGCTGGCCCTCAATGGTAGTTTCGAACACACCCACGAAAGACCTTTGGCCAACTCCAGAACCGGGGATATTTTATAAGAAATTGAAAATCGACGCGTCGATTCGGGAATTCGATCCGATCCGCCATCAAAACGTGCCGACCGAACGACTCACCGAAGGCATGCGCGAACAAATAAAAAATGCACGGTCAAAAAGAAAGAGTTTTGTTTACCAAACCCACCGATGGCTTTTGAAACATTCAGTGGCGTACTGCCACCTGTTTCAATCCAAATATCGAAATGTTTTAAAAAAAATCATTGGGCCGAAACCGGTGGCGCCAGATGCTCGATCCGGGGATGTGTCTAAACAACCGGACTGGATCGCCGACTGTCCCCAATGGCCAGGCAGGGGCAATACACTTCTTTATGCGGTGTACCGGGCTCCCACGGAGCCAGTATGGAAAGAGGCTTGGGACGCGACCGAAAAAACTATTGAGCTACTAAAAAAAGCAACGGAGGAAGATTCAACGAAACTCATGGTTGTTGTCTTGACGGATCCCATCCAAATCGGAGACCACAGTACACTTGGGATAAAAAAAGTACTCGGTTCACTAGCACTACCAGCCGATTTTGATCCCAACTATCCTAACCGGCGCTTAGACGAATTCTTGAAAGAGCACCACATTCCTTATCTCAATCTCTTGTCGTTTTTCCGCGAGTACATAGTCCGACACTCGCTGCCTGAACCCTGGTTCGTTTATCGCTGCAACGGCCATTACAACCCACTCGGGCACTATGTAGCAGCTAATGAAGCGGCGGCGGCGTTGATGGAAAACCACTGGCTGGATCCCTCCAACGACACTTTATTAGAGCATGTAGAAAAAAACTTGAAACAAAAAGATCCCAAGGACATTCTGGGCCTGAAAGCCTGGAAAAAGATCTACGGAGATGGGATTTATGAGGGCGGTAGTGAAGTGCCGGACAACGTTTAGCTGTTCTGAATTATCTTCTGAATCTCCAGGGAGAAATTTTCCCATGTCAAGTGCTTGACCGTCGCGTGCACGTCCGTCTGAATCTCAAACGCCTGGTCGATAAACTTCGTGATTTTTTCTGCGCCGTCTTCCAATTCGAAGATAAAACCGTTCTCCCCTTGCTGGATGATGTTCGGAGCAAAACCCTGGCGGCTTACGACAGGCACCACATTGCACATCATGGTTTCAATCAACGCCATCGGTCCGCCGGTCAAGCGTGCCGTCGATACAAACACGTCTATTTTCTCATAGTACCCGGGATATTTTTCATACGGAACTTCCACATAAGTAAAATTAGGGAAATGCAACATCTCCTGGAATTTGGAATAATGCTTCCATAAGCGCGCGTCATTGTTGATCTCTGATGGATAAGGACCTATCAAAATAAAACGCCGGTGCGGCATCAACCGGACAATCTCAAACATGAGATCAGGCGCCATGCGCTCGTAATAGGCCGTACAAAATCCAACCGCGCCTTGACCGCGCGTATGAGGTTTGAATAGCAAGGGATCTGCGCCACCGACAAAGGTAAAAATAGGTTTCTCTTTTGAAATACCGTTCCTGCGTAATAGCTCCATGTCCGTTTCGCTCATGCAGACAAGTCTCGTCGCCTGATTCAGCGCATAGGTCAGCTCAGCCGGCTGCATCTGGAACTCGCGCGGATGCGTGTAAAGCACGTAGATTTTGGATCCCCAAAGTACAGGATTTTTTTTGAGACAGGAATGTAGAATTCCATAATGACAAAGAAAGTAAGCATAGGCTAGAGGAAGCGATTCCGTGGAATAATGGATCGTATACCTGCCCTTGAAGAAAAGACCTATTCTTTTGCAAATCGCCTCGAGTATCCAACCTTTTGAAACCTCAGGTACCACCAAAACTAGGTCATAACACTTTTTCGAATACCGCCCCGTCAGTTTTCCCACAGCATGCAAGACCCGGCTGGTGCGATAAAGAAACCACGGGTTCTTTTTGATGGTCTCCCGTATGTGCTGCGGGATCGACCATGCCTGTTTGGCAAAAGACTTTACCGGCGAGGGACAGTATTTGCGGATCCAAGATTTCTGCGATCGAACTGTCATAGCCGGCGAAATATCAAAACTCTTTAGCAAAGGCTCGCGTCCGAGTTCCGTGCAGAGGCGCTCAAAATCTCGTTCCGGTTCATCAAGCCGCAGAAAAGGATTCAAACTGACCATATTCACGCCGCGCTCTCTCAAAACAGCTCTGACTTCGGCAAGGCCTTCGTAATACTGCCGATAACGCAACTCCGGATCTACACCCTTCCAGCGTGTGTGTTGCGTATGCGCGTGGTGATTTTCCAAAAGAGCACAATTGTCGCACCCGACAAGAATAATGTTTTTAGCACCCATATGGGCGGCGAGATTCACGGCTGTCTGTGCAATGGAAGACCACACATAGAGATTATCTCCTGACGGTTTGCGGACCCAGTCGAGAAAACGGCCAGCCTCGCTTGGCTGGTCCGGTGACTGGGTGTTCGAACACCCGTCATATTCAAAGAAATAAAAGTTTTCTTCCGCGTATCGCAATTGTTCGGGTTTAAGCAGGTTACGGCTTTTCCGATGGCCCGTGATCCATGTAATTGAAGGCTGGGCTTTCTCTGCTTTCAGAAACTCGGGAATATTGAGATCCGGGTGGATCGTGATCGCATAACGAATAGAAACCCACTTCCACGCCATGTTCAGGCCAATCGTGATTTTCCCTTCAAAGAAAGAAGCGGGTAGCACACGCATGCTGGTGCCCGTACCTACAACGTAAATATCGCTGCCAGGATGAAGGCCGTAAAGCTCTGAAACTTTCTTCAGTGATTTTGACGTGGGTGGAACCGTTTCGAATGTGGTTTTGCCTGTAATCATGAACGCACCCGTAGCTGGTCCCACGCATTCCGCCAGAACGGCTGCGGTTTCGGCGTTTTCTTGTAAGCGTGGTGATTGAATAAAGGCGTGGAAAGCTCACCAATAATATTCACAAATCTCCTCGGAAAATGCGTTGGCATGCGCGGCGTGACTCCATGCAGCGATTCGATAGAATTGATAAAAAAAACGAGCGTATTCGGAGCATATCTCACAATCTTTGCAGTCTCAACGTCCCTGGGATCCGCTTCGGCCTTACCGAAAAAACGGGGCTCCTTTTTAAAACGGGATATCTCAAGATCTCCTCCGATTGAATCGTCGTTATCCTCACGAAAATAGAGAAGCCCCGCATAAAGTTCAACAGGATTGTCGACGTGAGGACCCCGAACACTTGAAGGTTGTGTGACTGGCGAGTTCACGGCGAACTGACAATCCATAAAGATCTCAGCCTCAGTATCTCGCCGCCGCACCCCTGTTTTAAGCTTGTCCAAATTTTTCCCGAGTCGGCGTTTCAACTCAGGATAAAGACTGTGGATCGCGTCGTCGAAAAGAGTTATTACTTCGCTTAAAAAATCACTGGAAACGTGATAAGCAATAAATTCTTTCCATTCGCGCAAAAGATCGGGTGCCTCAAGCATTTCATAGGCAGACTTAAGATAAAGTTTGTTGTTCTCCACCTGTTGGCCGGCGACCACTGCATGCATTCCCGGGTATGATGTTTCGAGACGCTTAAAAACCGCTTCCTCTAATGCCCCTTGGATAACCAAATGCGGGTAAGGCTCGAATAAAATGTCGCTCTTTGAAGCTTTGGAAAGGACGCTTTTCATTGGGTTTGTTGGGCGTACTCTTTTTTTATTGCAAGGTTCTGAACATCCCCCACGTATTTGCCTTGTAGCGGCGCCACAAAAGGCGCCGAGAATCTTTTCCTTAATACCACCACGACATTCACATTGGGAAAATCCTTGCTAGCCAACGACTCGAGGGCCAGCGCCAACGGACCACGACTCGTCTTAGGTTTCACCTCGACGAAACTGTCTGACATATAAATTTCTTTCGGCGGCACAGTCACGGGCTTTTTCAAGATACGACGTAAAAGACCGAGCGCTTTGGCAAGCTTTCCGGCAGGAACGCTTTTATTTTTTCTCCTGTTTTCTAAACGCACCGGCACTTCGAAACCCCAGCGATTTGCAAAACTTAGTTTAATGAGTTCGTAACCGTTTGAAGTGGCTAGATCAGCATAAAGAAGCGGGTGGAAATTATAGAACCCATGGTTAACCCAGTTGACGAACGGCATGATATGAAGCATGAGTCCGCCGGGCTTGGCGAGATCATGGATATTTTTGAAAACCATGTATTGATTAAATATGTGTTCGCCTGTGCCATTATTGGTCACAAGATCAAAGGTCTCGGCATAACCGTACGTCTGACGAATATCCTTATTCAAATCCATCATAAGACTGCCATATTTAGTGTTGACGTCGATCGAGGCGTAAGACTTGAACCCCAGCGCTTTATAGAACGACTCCGTCAAAGGCATTTTTTTATCTTTGTCGAGACCTATCCAAGAACGTAGTGCCGCCGCATCTACACCGGGCCGTCCGTCCAGATCCCGTAGGATTCCTCCTAGAATTTCATCGGTTACCGTAAAGCGCTGATTGCCGAGTTCCATGACCACCGGATCGGGTGGAAGCTCGCGCACGAGAGATGCCACAACCATGCCCGCCAAAGGATTGAATGTCACAGAGTCGCGCTTTCTTTTATTTCGAGCATTTCAAAAATATCCGGTCGTAGGTGTTTTTTTAAAATTTCCTGCTGTACTTCTTTTTCGTTAATGATACCTTTCTCGAGACATTCGGAGAAAAGTGAAAAAAAGAACTTCTCCTGTTTGGGATCCGGATGCCGAACATAGAATCCCTGAGCAGAACAAGATTTGCCTTTTATAAGACTTTTCAGACGGCGAATCCAAGAGCGCGGGTCAAGACCCCATTTTTTGGTTTCCATAACAGGCCGGCGCTTGGGCATGAAATCAATGGGTAGACCTGTTTTCCATGGCTGTGTAATACGTCCCGTGTTGTGAAGAAGTTTTGTAGTTTCATCAAGGCGATCGAAACAATTCCAGGTTTCGTCCAAGCATCCCAGCGTCTCTTCTTGTTCAGTTAACAACCCCATCCACCGGCGGTAATCCCGTTTGAATTCAAACATTTCAGAGATATTTTCTTCCCACCTCCAATGAGTAAGCTTTGCGCAGTCCAGAAGCATCACACTCGAAGCGTAATAAGCAGCACCGCCATCTTTTGGATGGACTTTTTTACACAGGATAGCCTTTTCTTCCATGTCCATCGACAGAAGATCGAAAACATCGGTCAGAGCAAAAACGTCAGGATCAGTGACCACCGCTCTTCCTTTATAACCCATCAACTGGGGAGGCAAAAAACGCAAAGGTGTGAACGACTGCAGATCGTCATTTCTCCAAACCGTGCGAGCGCCTTCGCGAAGGTACGGCCGACCGTCGCGTTTCCACAAAGCCGGATGGTCTTTGAGCTGGGTGATCTCGACGTCGAAGACCTCGTTGTGACGACTCATCTTACGAAAAGAATATTCGGCGATCTTGGCTACAAGATACTGTTTGTGATTGGTATGAATAAAAAGTTTCATTTTTTCCATAGGATTGCCTGCCCCGTTGAGATCGTAATAAAACCCACTTGGGAGTCTTTTCTGAAATCGTCAATGGCTTTGCGCGCACCCGGCCATGCCAACGAGCCATAATCATCGCAAATAATGATGCCGTGCGGCGCAAGACGCGGAAAAAAATACTCGATGGCGCCCAGCGTGGGCCGATAAAGATCAAGGTCTACATGGACAAAACGATAGAGCGCTTCCGGCGCCATTCGCAGGCTTTCCGGAATCCAACCGGGATGATAAATTATAGCGGGAAAATCTGAGAGTGTACGCCGCACGTCCTCGAGCGATGCTGAATAGGCCCCTTCAACCTTCCCGAATTGCCGCCTGAGATTAGCGTGAGTTTCTTCCGAAAGATCGTCTGCTGCCTCAGGCGCACTCAGCCCCTCAAAAGAATCAAATACCCGGTATCCCCTGCCCTTAAAAGCCGGGTCTTTTTCAGTCAAATAATGACAAAAAATATAGGAGGAGAGCCCTTTCCATACGCCACATTCTGCTATTTCCCCATTCAACGCCGTTGTTTGTTTAAGAAATTGAACCGTATTGTAAAAACGCTCTCTTCTTAAGAGACTGTCGGAAGGCGTTGTGGATTTTTCCATAGCATCACCATAAGTTTTTTTAAAAAAAGGATCTGCCTGATATAAAAGCCTCCTCGTATAATTATCGGCCACCCCTCCTGTATCCGCATTCAACGGCAGACAAACGTTGAAATAATCTTCGAGAGCGAGCGTCAGAGCCTTGGTCATCGAACCCTCGGTGTGACTATTCGCAAAAGTGCGCAAACGCCTTAATGTTGCCGCCGACAGAAAAGAAAACATCGGAAGCGACTTAATGCCTATGCGTTCCAAAAACCTCAGCAAAGATTTCATTTCCGCTTCTTAATAAGTTTGGCCGGCACACCGGCTATGACTGAATAGGGCTCCACATCCTCCGTCACGACAGCGCCGGCCGCCACGACAGTTCCCCTTCCGATCGTGCAACCATCCAATATGCGTACTCCCGCGCCAAGCCAGACGTCATCTTCGATATGCACACCTTTTCGTGAAAGACCCTGATGCGTAATGGGAACCTCGGGATCATCATAAAGATGATTAGCTGGCACAATGATGGTATGTGCAGCTATTCTCACGTAATTTCCTATAAAAAGACCCCCTATCCCATAAAGCACGCAAAAAGGATTGACACTGCAAAAATCACCGATGCGAATATCCCCTTTATAAGTAAGGAGCTTGGCATCTTGACAAATCACAGTTCTTCGCCCGATATGAATCGAAGCGGAGGGATGATCACAGTCAAGTGTTGCGTGCCGTCCTATTCTCACCTCATCGGCTAGATGAATGTTCTTCCTGAATCCGTCGAAGTAAACCTCCGGATGCAAAATACAGTTTTTACCCAAAGTACCCAAATATTTACGCCAATGCCACTGGCAGATACGGGCAAGAAAAGCACTCATGAAACCATCTCCCAGCGCCGGGGCTGATAAAAACCCGATCGACTCACAGTCAGCGTTTTTTTTACTTTAAAAAGGATGGATTCGGCAATATCGAGGACATTGAAATAGGGTTCGCTTTTGATGAAAACCTTCATATTATAAGTCCCTGGGTTGAGTCCGCAATAAGGCCAGTGAACTTTCAAAATAAATTCGCCGGGGGCCACCTCCCACCGATGGCCGTCCTTTTCGGATTCAAGCGTCAAAAGCGCTCCGTCCTCCCTTTGAACGTTTCGCACGATAAAACCAAGCGAAACCCCGCTTAAGTCCTCTGTGGCGCGGCAATGCACATGGAACTCGGCCGGTTTTCCTGACTCAAGCTCTTCTATTCTTTGGCCGTTGCTATCGGTAAGTGTCACGCCGAGGATTGAAAATGACGAATCAATCTTCTTGTTAAAATGAATGGGCATCTCCTGCTGTGAAATACGCGCTGAATACGATTCCTCTTCGTACCTTTCAAGCACTTCCTCGGCGGGGCCATAACCCGCGACACAACCTTTTTTAAGATAAAGTGCCGTGTCGCACACCGCCAGGATGGAAGCGGGGCTATGTGAAACGAGCATTACCGAAACTCCTTTTTTCATGAGATCAGACAGCCAGCGATAGCACTTGGCGCGAAAAGCGGCGTCACCCACGGCCAAAACTTCATCGATAGCCAGAATATCCGCATCCGCATGCGAAGCACAAGCAAAAGCCAGTCGCGCCGACATGCCGGAGCTGTATGTTTTAAGTGGCGCGTCGATGGCATCGCCGATATCGGCAAATTCTATGACTTTACCGAGCCTGGCATCTATTTCCCGGGTGTTGAAACCCAGTATCGAAAGATTGGTGTAAATATTTTCACGCCCGCTCAGCGCTGCATTGAAACCGGCGCCCAACGCAATAAGCGGAGAAACTTTTCCATGGACATGCACTGTGCCGCGATCGGGCCTCAAAAGTCCGCTCAATATCTTTAAAAGTGTTGTTTTCCCGCTGCCGTTAGCACCCACAATCCCTAAGGATTGACCCTTTTCGAGAATGAATGAAACGTCCTGAAGTGCCCAGAATTCCCCTATCCGCAAAGGCCACTCGCCCTTCGCGCCGCCTGTGATCTCGCCAAGAACGTCCATCACTCCGTAAAAAGAGGATCTTTTTATTCCGCGGCAGAACTTCTTGCCGATGTGCTTCGCCGACAAAAGAGCGTTAGGAGCGTCGGATATCAATTTTGTCTTTCCACGATAAATGGGACCGCTGCACGGAAAACCGCCCATGTCGGTAAAAGAGCTACGAGCGTAATTGTCCAAAATATTAACGTAGGAGCTTGAGACAAGGGATGTCCCACAATGAGTTCACGGACCGTCACAAGAAATGGCGTGACTGGATTAGCCTTGACAACAAACGCGAAGAAACCTTTTTCTGGAACAGGATAAACCACCGGCGTTATAAAAAACCAAAGTCCTGTGATGATACCCATGAGTCGCGACAAATCAAATGAAAGGGCCAAAAATGGCGCAAGTAGCAATCCAAGGGTAATGCCCAGCAGAATCATTCCGGCAACAACCACTGGAACCCATAAAACATGCAACGAAAGCGGCACTTTAAACCATACAAGTACTGCAACCAAAAGTACTATCTTAACTGATAATCCCACAATCGCTTCACCCAACCGAGCCAGGATCATCGCCTCAACCGGGAATTGCACTCGGGAGAGAAGTCCACGTGCGGTCAAAAGCGCCTGAATGGGGCTGTTGTAAGCAGCTAAAAAAAGCTGCCACAGCACGGTATTGAGCACAAGGTACGCGGGATAAGCAATGTCTGTTTTTCCCAAATTTAACAATTTGCTCTCCGTCGCCACAGTAAACACCACTGCTATCGAGACCGCCGGGTAAAGCGCCCAAAAAAAGCCCACAAAAGATTGGCGGTATTGAGCTGAGAGGTTCCTATGAAGAAAACGCCAAGCAAGCTCCCGCGAACACACCAGATCCGCGAACATACGCTTAAAAAAATCCAGCGGGTGCCTAAGAGGACTTTCGGAGCTATAGAGTAAAGGATAGATTTCTTTCAAGGTTGACCTTTAAAAAAACTGCGTATCGTTCCGGCTAAATAGGAAAGCTGGGCTTCGGATAGATCCTGATGACAGGCCACGTAAAAACCTGAACGCACAAGCCACGCCGAAACCGGATAATCTTTTGTTCTTAAGCGGAACATTTTTTTATAGACCGGCTGGTTGAGTATAGGCATGAGGTCACGTGTCTCGACCCCTTTTTTCTCAAGGTATTCAACGAGTTTGTCTTTATTGCTTTTTTTTAAAAGCAGAGGATACATCATAAACGAATGCTCGCTGCCGGGTCTAACCTTCGGAAGCTTCAGTTCATCCTCGACCGACGCCAAAAGCTCGGTCAGGCGGCGTGCATGATGTCTCCTTTTTTCTATCGAGCGCTCGAAGTTCTCTTCAAGCTGTGCTACGCCGAGCGCGCTCTCCATTTCCGTGAGCCGGAAGCTATGGCCTAGGCGGACGAATGAAAAGCGCTTATGGATAATCTCCTTGAATTTTCTGCCGCTCACATGCTTGTCGTCGTCAATGCTAAGATAAATCGAGTCACGCCCGTGGTTCACGAGCGAGCGCAGCATGACAGCAAGTTCTGGATCATTCGTCGTATTGATACCGCCTACGCCGGTTGTCAAAAGATGCGCCATGTAAGTCGAAAAACAACCGATGTCTCCGAAAGTGCCCACGCTTTTTCCTTCGTAATGGGCCAGCATCGTTTCGGCGGAATCCTCTATCACGCGCAAACGGTGTTTCTTCGCAATTTCGAGAATGGGTCGCATGTCGGCTGGTTGACCGAACAGATGAACCGGAATAACAGCTTTTGTTCTCCGCCCTATCTTTGCGGATATCAACCGTGGATCGATCGAAAAAAAATCGGGTTCAATGTCTACGAAAATCGGCACCAGACGGTTGTGAATCACCACATTGGAAGTGGCAATAAATGTCGTCGCCGGTACCAACACTTCAGATCCGTCGGGCCACCGGTATTTTTCTTTTAGAGCCGCGAGCGCCACATGGAGGGCGCTTGTGCCGCTGTTCGATAGCACCGCGTACTGAGAACCATGTCTCGAGGCGAACAGACGCTCAAGACGCCTGGAAAACCAGCCGTAAGAGAGTCTGTTTGATTTTAACACCTCATGAACATACCGGATTCCTTTTGCGGAAATCCGGCTATAACCTAAGGGAATTCGCATGCTGCCTTTTTTCAAAAAGAAAATTCATTTTATCACGTAATTTGATCTTTTATGGACATCTTTCTTTAGCAAGTGATCAATGCGTTCGCAGGCATCGCCGTCTAAAAGCAAGCGCTCTTTAAAGAGGGCCGTAGAATCGATGACCTCGGGCTTAAGCGAAGCCTCGACAAAATGGTTCCAATCATCGGCAGATTTCAGGACCGTGAGGGAGTCGTAAAAATCAATCTTTATGTCGTAGAGAGCGACTGCCACCGCGCGCCCTGCCAGCGCGGCGTCCAACACCGTGGTCGACGGCGTGCTAATCACGGCCGCGGAAGCGACGCAAAGGTCGCCGGCATCTACTTCTTCCCATTCGAGTGCTTTGGGATCAGCCAGCGTAAAATTGGGTAACCGCTTCAGCTCGCCTGTCCGTGCGACGGACCAACGATTATTAGGGTGCGGCCTCAAAACAAAGTGAATCTGCGGGAAACACTCTGCGCACTTACCTAAATCCTTCAAAAAATTTTCGCGGTAAACTTCGGAAAAGCGGTCCCAGTGGAGGTTTTCAAACACGGCGATGAACGGCGTTTGAAGAGCGTGGGAAAACGCGAGCGGATGCAGTGCCTGCGCCGAGGGTCTTCCTACCGGGATGCATTTGCGCCGCGTTTCTGCGCCGACTTGGGAATGAAGTGTCTCAAGTCCACCCCAAAGAAACACACTGTCCGACAGGAACTCCACTCTCTCTTTTGTCGCGTAGGTCAAACCGGGCTGTTCGAGTCCGTGTTGGAACGTAAAAGTGCGCAGACCACGGTGTTTGGCCCTCGCCGCGAGCTTGTGTGCAATCCAATGCGGCTTAAGACTCGATTCAGAAGCCGACACAAACGCTTTGGCATCTCCAAAGGATGGAAACAGCCCGAGTTTTGCCGCGGCATGGGAAAACACGCGGCAAGGGAAGCCAAGTTTTTCTAGTCGGCTTTTTCTGAGCAAATGGACGCGATCCGCCACCCAAGCCTCGAGGCGCCATCCGCCGGAAACGCGCAAGCGATTCATGACGGGTTCGAGGACTGGAAAATCCTGAATCAGCTGAAATAAAAAAACAATTTTCGGCGCCTCAAATTTCATGCCAGAATCCCTGCTCCTTTTAAGATACGGCGCGCATGTTTGTAAAATGTGCCTCGGAGGCCGGCGGCCTTTAGTTTCGCCGCTTCCTTCGGGCGCAACGAAGCGGCGTCCGCTATTCGCTTGACTAGCGATGCGCGCAGGTACCCCTTCTCAAACCATTCCCGCAACTCTGGGTAAGCGATCTTCTGCCCCATCACCATTTCGGTGAACAGAGATTCCCAAAGATGCACGAGCGGATTCAGTCCGCTTCTCCAAGGCTGCGTCTCGACAACCGTATAATGGACCAGTTTTGTCAAGCCGGGTTCGTATTTCTCCAAACTGTTCCATTCACCAGGAATCATCGCGCCCACTGCCGCTTCGGGTTCCAGGCAAAGACGGTAAAGTAGGTCTTCGTAGGAATAACGGCCTCGGTTGAGGCCTTCGATCACCGATTCTATATTCCAGTCAAGTGCTGAGCAGTCCATCAGGAGCACACTCATTTGTTTTCCGGGGTTAAAATGCGGATTGCCACGCCAGGCGGCCGGTACATCCGACTGCGCCGTGCAAAGGATTTTATGGCCTTCGAACGGCATTTCCCAAAGTTCGCGGATGTCCGAGAAAACCTGCATGTCGGCATCGAGATAAATCGCGCGTCCTTTGTGGCCGGTGAGGGCCGGAATCAAAAAGCGCTGGAAAGAAAACTTCGTGCGAGGGAAATTTTTCGAGTGTTTAGGGTGCGGCACCGGCACGTGGGTCATCGAGCGAAATTCAACGGGAAGGCTGGAATATTTGCGGATTGAGTATTCGAGTGCGCGCACCGCGGGCGCCTGTGAGTCGTCGGCTCCGACGAAAACGCGGACCGGCAAGCAAGCCTTAGGCGTTCTCAAAATCATGGCGCACCGTGATCCGGACCAGCTCATTGAACGATGTCTTTTTCGGGTTCCAGCCGAGCTTTTTCTTTGCCTTGGAAGGGTCTCCGACTAAAATATCCACTTCGGCCGGGCGATAAAACTGCGGGTCGATCTCCACCAAAACTTTTCCTGTTTTTTTGTCGAAACCCTTTTCATATTTCCCCTTTCCTTTCCACTGAAGCTCAATGCCGGCCTCCCGAAATGCAAGCACGGCAAACTCACGCACACTGTGGGTTTCTCCTGTGGCGATCACATAGTCGTCGGGCGCTTTCTGCTGAAGCATGAGCCACATCGCCTCGACGAAGTCTTTCGCGTATCCCCAGTCCCGCTTGGCGTCTAAATTGCCCAAATACAGTTTGTCCTGCGTACCCTTCACAATACGCGCGGCCGCCAGAGTAATTTTTCTTGAAACAAAGTTTTCTCCACGGCGCGGGGAGTTATGAACATGGGTTTTTCCGATGCCGCAATGAAACTCTCCGGAAGACGTCTCCAAATCGTAGAACCACCCGTCATAATGCGGCATTTCAATGATTTTTTTTACCTCAGTGGTATCTTTCCGAAGGGGGTGAACCAGACACGCGGCTCCACCCCTTTGGATCTTTCGTATGAAGCCTCTTGAAATTCCCGTGATCCGCGATATTTCCCGCTGCGAGGTACCCTCAAACTCTAATTCCTGCACCTCGACTTCTTTTGAGAGGTTATCCACTGTCGAAAGGAGATTCAGTGAATAGAAAATCCGGCCGTCACTTTTCGTCTCGACGGTCAAATTGACCTCTTGCTTTGTAGTCTTGTCGATGAGATACCAAAGGCCCATTGCCAGCGTCGGCGAATTGGTCTTAAAGTTTCTGAACTCATACGTGCACGGGTTGCTTTTAAGGCCGTCAGTGGCATTGTATCCGCGCAAGAACGCGATCATCGCGGCCGATCCCGAATTCAAAATGGCCTTCGGCACACGCTTGGTTTGATCCCGGTTATAGATGTCGGCGGACCTTAACCAATCATTTTCGTCCACGAGACTAAGTTGGCCGACTATTTTTTCGGGATTGAATCCTGACCGTGACGGATAATATTTCGTGTTTCCGCCGGTGACCTTCGACCACAGATGGCTGAAATGATCTCTGATTTCGGCCGATGAATTCGTGAATTTTGCATTGACGCCAATTCCTTTTTTCGCGAAACTTATCGAACCATCTCCCACCATCATACCGAGAAGTTCAGCCTCTTCTTCCGCGATGTTGCGTGTCCAGTAAGGAGCCGGCTCGGGTAGATCTATCGCTTCGAGACTGTCACCGACCACCATATCGCCCGTTTCTTTTTCCTGGCCATCTTCCATGAATCCCACGTGGCTCGAGGTAGCCATAAATGCCCCCGAACGCGAGTTGATGAACCTGGGCTTTTTATTGTCGCCGGCAACATCATGTGGATACGCCGATGCATAGCCCACAGCCACCCAGCCGCCTTTTCCCCACACCTGGATCCCAGACACTTCTTTCCCCTGATACCGCCTATTTGACTCATCAAAAGAAACGATCTCACGGATGGGCTTGATATCGAATTCTTTTTCGTCGGTTCGCTTACAAAACATCGGCATAAATGAAGCTATCGTCTCGTGGTTGAACAATATTCCATTGCAAGCAAAGAGCCCGTAAGATTCACGATAATTTTTTATGGCCCAAAACGCGTAGAGCTTCGCGACGCCGTATGGGCTTCGGGGATAAAAAGGAGTCGTTTCTTTCTGCGGAATCTCCTGAACCTTTCCAAAAAGTTCAGAAGTAGAGGCCTGATAAATCTTCACTTTTTTATTATCGCGCAATGACCGAACTGCTTCCAATAACCGCAGAACTCCCATCGCATCTACATCAGCCGTGTATTCAGGCATCTCAAACGAAACCTTCACATGCGACTGCGCGGCGAGATTATAGATCTCATCCGGGCGCACTTCGTGGATCACGCGATTTAAACTCGTCGAATCGGTCATGTCTCCGTAGTGAAGTTTGAAAAGTCTTTTGTGGTGAGCGTCTTTGATCAATGACTCAATGTATAAATGCTCAATGCGCCCCCGGTTGAATGAGGAGCTGCGGCGCGCAAGGCCGTGCACCTCGTAACCTTTTTTCAATAGAAATTCGGCGAGGTACGAACCATCTTGTCCCGTGACGCCGGTCACCAATGCTTTTTTCATTGGGAGATCCCTCGCTTTGCTCGGGATGAATTCGCAATACAACTTCCGCTCCCTACGGTCGCAGAAGTTGTTTGCTCATTCACTTTCCACCTCCGGTGCACCCACCACCATTGCTCGGGGTGTTCCAGAATGATCTTCTCGAGGACTCGGTTATAGTTTTGGGTGTTTTCCAGGATCTCCTCGTCTGGATCCGGGCGCTCGATCCACGGCAGGGGTTCCAGAAACTTCGTCACATGCCGGCCGTCCTCTTCCCGGTAGTTATAGGACGGGATCACGGCAGCGCCAGTCGTCCGCGCGATCATGGCGAGGCTCTTGAACGTGCCTGCCTTTTTGCCGAAGAAATCGGCCACCACCCCGTCCTTCCCGGGTTTTGCATGCTGGTCCATGATGTATACCACCACGTCATTCGAGGCGAGGCACTGCAACACGCGGTTCAGGGAATTTTTTTTGGGAATAACGTCGAGACCCGCTTCATAGAAACGCCTGAAGACTATTCTCTCTATCCATTTATTCACGAGTTGTCTGCGAAGCACATGAAACCTGCCCTTAAACTGCTCGAAATGAAGCATGCCAGCCATGGGCGCAAACTCCCAGTTGCCGATATGACCGGTCAAAAGAAGGATCCCTTTATTCTGCTTGGCCGCGTTCAGAACGTGCTCGTACCCGACGATCCTCACACGGCTCTTAAGCCAGCTTTTCGGCATGAAACCGATCAACAAATTTTCGCCTAAAGAAACAAGAAAATGGCCATAAGCATTTTGGGCAAGGGCTGTTATCTCCTGGGAAGAAAGCCTATCGCCGAATACGAGGCGCATATTCTGAAGCACGATGCCTCTTCTTATGGGAAATAAATGGTAAGCCAGTTTGGCTAAGAAGCGGGGCTTTTTTTGCTCGGCTCTGGCTTCAAGAGGCCGAATTTGAACGGTTTGATTGGATACGGCGCTTGCGGACGGCATCATTTTCACTTAGATTAGAACTAGACAAACAGATTGTCAAGAATGTAATCTAAGAAAATGATTACGCGGATTAAAAAGAAGATTGCGCAGATTAAAACTCGGTTCTAAGCTTTCCACGGTCTCATGGCGCTTTATCGAATTATTCGCTCTCGCCGCTCTTTTTTTCCTGCCCTTCTCAAAATCCGCCGCTGAAATAAGCGCGATCACGGCGCTCGTGCTTTGGGTCTTAAGAAAATGGCCCTGGAACGAAGCGTTCCCGAGAATAAAACATGTCAACATCCCCTACGCCGCGTTTTTGCTTATCACGGCCGCCTCCCTGGTGAATGTCCCCACGGATCTTGCGTCCACAGGCCTCCAAGGAATTCTGAAATGGCTGAAACATATCGCCCTTTTCTTCATGCTGACTGAATTGGCGGGGTCACCCCAAAGGTCAAAAAGACTTGTCGGGGTTTTTTTGGTCTCCATGGGTCTCGTCTGTCTCAACGCGCTTTACCAGAGCGTCACCGGCGCCGACTGGGTGAAAAATTACTCCATCGACATTCCCGGCCGCTTCGTGCGGCTCAAAAGCTCTCTGGGTTCTCCCAACAGCCTGGCCTTATTCATTTCCATGGCCCTTCCGGTGACGTTTGATTCGTGGTTGAAACAGAAAAAATGGTCGCTGAAAAGCGTTATGCTTACGTTTCTTTTGGCTGTTTTCTTCATCATCCTTCTGGGCACTCTTTCGCGGTCGGCCGTCCTAGCGCTCGTGATCTCCGTGGCAAACTATCTGGTTCTTCATCGACGCGCGAAATTTGCGCTTCTTTTATTGGGTTTCTTGGCGCTGCTCGCAATGTCTTCAAAGCTTTTGTTCAATAATTTCATCACAAGCTTGAACCCAAGCGACATCACGATCGGAGAAAGGCTCCGGTACTGGCAGACCACCTGGGAAATGATCCGGCACAGCCCCTGGATCGGTAACGGCGTGAACATGTACTACCAGAAATTCGCCGCGTTCGCGCCGGCTTCGGAGACCTACCGAGGTTACGCGCACAATTGCTATCTCCAGCTATGGAGTGAAATAGGGATATTCGGGCTTCTGGCATTCCTCTGGCCGCTTGTTTCGGTGCTGGGAAAGGGACACTTCCAAAAAAGAGGAACCTCCGCTGAATTTGACCTGAAGGACGCGATCGGCATAGGCCTTGTAGCGTATCTTATTCATAGCTTTTTTGATACTAACCTTTACTCCTTCCAAGCGGCCATGCTTTTCTGGATATTCTGGGGGGTCTACGCGGGCCTGCCCTCCGAAGCCCTTCGAAGCTTCAGCGAAGGAGGGGCGAAGGAGGGCCTTGCATATAAGGGTTCTTTGGGTTATAATCCCCTCATTAGAGTAATTAACTAAATGATGAACCAAATTCTAACTCACAACGTAACGCCTTTCGCGCCGATCACCTCCGCCACAAAGAAGGCGGATCCGTCCTTTGGCGGAAAATCGGTCGCGTGGACGGGTCTGTCCGCCATTAAAACGTCGGCGGACCTTCGGCTTTGTCATTATCGCATGGCAAAGTGCCAGATCGCCGGTAGTGGGTTAGAGAGGGAGTTGACGCTCTAAGAAGTAAGCGGTAAAACGAAAGTCAAGACCAACCCATTACCTTTCAAGGTGATGGGTTT
>CAYJVC010000010.1:0-11473 GCA_964373505.1 uncultured Planctomycetia bacterium | reverse complement strand
TAAGCGGTAAAACGAAAGTCAAGACCAACCCATTACCTTTCAAGGTGATGGGTTTCTTTTTTTGGTGACGGGTGACGGCGCGTGGGGCGCCCCATTCGCGTGGAGCGAACCTCAGTTACGCGAGCACGAATGGGGCAAACGCGCCGGCAGGCTGCCGGCAGGCAGGGACCCATCACCAAAAAAAGAAAAAGAAAGGAGAAGGGCAATGTTAGAAACCATTCAAAACGCTTATCCCGTAAGGAGAAAAGCCGTGACCAAGAACCCTGTCAAGCTGACAGCGCTTCTTTATTTAAAAGAAGCCCTGGCCAAGCAGCAGTACGAAGTCTGCCCGGACATCATCGCCCTCGCCAAGGAATTCGGCGCAGCCGACTATGAGGTGCAGGATTTGCTGGAAGACCCAAGAAGGCGACCTGGCTAGGGGTCCAGGTAACGAAGCATTGTTGAGCGACCGACCGGCTTCGGGGTCCGGCATTGCTCCTCTTGCGGCATTGACCAGCCGATTGATAGAGCTATTTTCCCGCTTCGAGCGGCATTCCGCTCTTGACCATTTTTTGCCAAGTCCCCCGGGAAACGGCAAAATGGCAATTGTTCGATGCGCGGCCTAGCGCGACTTTTTCAATTTTACCGAGACTGCCTGCCGGCAGGCAGGGCTCCCCGGACTTATCCAAATAGGGTCAGACCCCTTTTGGGGTACGACTAATTTCTTAACCCATTGAAAAATAGAGACTTAGTAGTGGGGTCTGACCCCATTTGTGACCCCATTTGCGGCGCCGAGGTCCTGACGTCTTGAGAGGTTCTATTTTCCCAATCGACCGATGACCCCCCCAAACGTATCTTGGAGGCAGCGCAAAAGCCGGTCGAATTGGAAATCACACGCTTTTAGACTAAGCTTCTCGAGACAACAAGGAAAATAGAATCCCCGAAAGACGGCAGGACCCCGGCGCCGGATTATTCCGATCTACCGCCCAGGTGTTTGGCGAGGAACTTTTCGGCGGCGGCGTAGAATTTGAGGCGATTTTGGGGTTTGGCGAAGCCGTGGCCCTCGTCGGGAAAGAGCAGGTATTCGTAGTCAATGCCCTTTTTCTTCATCGCGTCGACGATCTGCTCGGATTCGGCCTGCTTCACGCGCGGGTCGTTCGCGCCTTGGGCGATCAGCATAGGGATCTTTATTTCGTCCACTTTAAAAAGCGGCGAGCGGGACCTTAAGAAATCCTGTTCCGTGTCGGGATCACCGACGCGTTTGCGAAACTCCGCCAGATAGACGCTCCAGTACGGCGGGATCGTTTGGATGAACGTGATGAGGTTGCTCGGGCCCACGATGTCGACCGCGCACTTGAAAAGATCCGGCGTGAAGGTGGCTCCCACCAGCGCGGCAAAGCCCCCGTAAGAGCCTCCGTAGATCGCGACACGCTTGGGATCGGCATAACCCTGCTCGACGGCCCATTTCACCGCATCCACGAGGTCGTCGTGCATTTTCCCGCCCCACTCGCGGTTGCCGGCGTTCAAGAACGCCTTGCCGTAGCCGGATGAGCCGCGATAATTCACCTGCATCGAGATATATCCGCGATTGGCCAGCCACTGCGCTTCGGGGTCATAGCCCCAGGTGTCGCGCACCCACGGCCCGCCGTGCACATTCAAGACCATCGGCAGATTTTTTCTGGATGCTCCCGGCGGAAATGTCAGATAACCACGGACCACGAGACCGTCGCGCGACTTGAAGGAAAATGGTTCCATGGGCGCCAGCATATAGTTTTTCAGGTCCGGCCTGCTTTCGAACAGAAAATCCGCTTGGGCCCGCGTGCGGTCAAATATATAGGTGAGCGCCGGGCCGTCGTCGTTCATGAAACCCACGAGCCACGTGCGGCAGGCGTTGTCGCGGCTGGCGATGAAAAAATCCCCGTCATGGATCCGGCGGATCGCGTCGATGTCCTTTTGGATCGAGGGGTCCATCACCTGATACTCGGTGCGGTCCTTGGTGAAAGACACCATCTGGACTTCATAAGTATCGGGATCAAGCATGACACCGCCCACATCCACTTCCGTGTCGGAGGCGATGCTTTGAGTCTTCCCGGAAGCGATCTCCATTCGCACGAGATGCCCCTTGTCTACGCCCCGGGCATCCCGGAGATACAGGGATCTTCCGTCTTTTGTGAACGACACGGGCCCGCTGGCCATCGCCTCGTCCATGCTCCATGAAAGGATCGTTCGCCAGTCGTCCTTCTCGTCGTTCCGGACAAGGAGGTCCGAACCGCCGTCCTCGCGCGTCACGAGCGCCGCGCGCACCTTGAAATTGGCGTCCGAAAGCCAGTCCGACACATGGCCCGGATTTTTCGCCACAAGCGTCAGCCGGCCGCTCGGAATGTCCAAGTGGTATACATCGTGCAGCGTAGGGCTTTCCCTGTTCATCGCGAGTAAAATTTCGTTCGGAAAATGTTTGTCGACATCCACGATGCGGACCTGGACGTTCTCAAAAGGCGTCAAGTCCCGTACGCTCAAAGTGTCCAGATCCACCGCGTAAAGCCGCCAGTTTTCGTTGCCGCCCACGTCCTGAAGGTAAAAAACGTGCTTGTTATCCTGCACCCAGAAATAATTGCGGATGCCGCGGTCGGTGTCTTTCGTGACTGGGCGGTCATCCGAGGTCCCGATCGTCCGCACCCACACATTCAACACGTTGTTCACGGGCGCCAGGTACGAGATCTTCTTTCCGTCGGGGGAAATTTGCGGAGAAGCCTTGACAGGATTTCCAAAGAGGACTTCCCGGGGGATCAACTTTACTTCCTGAGCTAACGAGGTAGACATTAAAACTCCTGATAAGAAAACCAATTTGACGGTCATCCTGAGGAGCGCAGCGACGAAGCCTGCCTGCCGGACAGGCAGGGATCTCAAAAACGAGATTCTTCGGTCGCCTACGGCGACCTCAGAATGACGTGTGTTTACAGATTCACTCAATAGCTCGCTATGACAGCGTTGGGGTGGTCTTTCGAAACGTCCATCATGCGGCGAAGCGTGAGCTCAGCGCGCCGGCGGATGGGCTCTGGGATCTCGATATCGTGCTCCATCGTCTCAAGTGCATGCGCGACCCAGCCGAGCGTCGTCATCTTCATCGTCTGGCACACGAACTGCTCGGTCGGCATGATGAAGCGCTTTGCCGGGTGGTCCTTCTTGAGCTTGAAGATCATCCCCACTTCGGTGCCGATGATGAATGTGTCCGCGTTCGACCTGGCGATAAATGGGGAAAATCCGCTCGTCGAACACACGTGATCCGCCAGGTCTATCACGTCCGGCGGGCATTCGGGATGAGCGATGAAGGGCGCGCCGGGGTGTCTGGCCTTTGCTTGTTTCACGTCCTCGGCCGTGACACGAATATGCGTCGTGCAAAACCCCTGCCACAGGATGATCTCCTTGTCCGAGCAAAAGCGCTGCACATAATGCCCGAGGTTCTTGTCCGGCACAAAAATAATTTGCTTATGCGGAAGCGACTTGACTATCTGCACCGCGTTGGAAGAGGTGCAGGCGATGTCACTCTCGGCCTTTACTTCGGCGGAGCTATTCACATAACACACGACGGCCGCATCCGGGTACTGTTTCTTTTTTTCCCTCAGGCGTTCCGCGTTCGCCATAAGCGCCATCGGGCAGTCGGCTTCGCGCACCGGCAGGATGACTTTTTTCTCGGGGTTCAGGATCTTGGCGCTCTCCGCCATAAAATCAACCCCACAGAAGACCACCACATCCGCGCCCGTGCCGATCGCGGCCTTGGAGAGCGCGAGCGAATCCCCGAGGATGTCCGCGACCTCCTGCACCTCATAATTTTGGTAATTATGGGCCACGATGTAGGCGTTGCGCTCTTTTTTGAGCCTCAGCACCTTCTCGCGGAGCTTCCGCTTGACTTCTTTCGTGTTGCCCTTTTCTAGGACTTCAAACTCGTTTCGCATGTTTTGGAACACCTATTTAACATGGATTGCGCTGATTCAAAAAATGATTACTGGATAATCAGCGTAATCATTCTTTTAATCTGCGTAATCCACATATTTTCTAGACCTGTATCACTTCCCTCACCTCGGGGATCAATGACTTAAGCCGGTTCTCGACGCCCATCTTAAGCGTCATGATGGAGCTCGGGCAGGAACTGCACGAACCCTGGAGATGCAGCGTCACCACACCATTCTCATAACCGTAAAACGTGATGTCCCCGCCATCCATCGCGACCGCCGGGCGGATCTCATTGTCCAGGATCTCTTTGATCTTTTTTTCGATTTCCGTGTTCGCTCCGGGAGCGGAAGCCGCGGCGGCTGCCGCGGGACCCGTCGGCAACAGCGTCTGGCCCGAGCTTAGGATCTCCCTGATCTTTTCGGTCAACGACTGCACCAGGTCCTTCCACTGGGACGCGGGGGCTTTCGTGACCGTGATAAAATCACGGCCCACCATCACGCCCAGCACGTTTTCCACACCAAAAAGCTGTGAAGGCAGATACGCGCCCTTCGCCTTCTCCCGGTCGGTGAAGTTGAGCGAACCCGTCTCTAAAAGAAGCTTGTTCACGTTGAACTTAAGCGTGTTGGGATTGGGCGTTACTTCCGCCGTTATTTCGATCACATGGTTGTCCATAACATCCTCCTCCGCGTCACCCGCGAATATCGCTCGTCACTACTCAGTGCTTACTTCGGTCTTTCTATTTCCCTTTTCCGCCAAGGCGTCTTCCAAGGTACGCCAAATGAGCGCCGCGCACTTGACGCGAACCGGATAATTTTTGACCCCTTCAAAAATTTTAAGTTTGCCGGCCGCGGACCGGGTGTCCGGCAATACGGTCGCGGCTGTCAAAAGATCAAGAAAATTATCCTTTAATCCCCCGGCATCCTTCACGCTTTTACGCAGCACTGTTTCCGCCATCATCGAAGCGCTTGCTTTCGAGATCGCGCAGCCGGAGCCTTCAAAAGCCACTTTCTGTATTATCCCACCTTCGTCCACATAAAGGTAGAGGTGGTAATCGTCGCCGCAGAGCGGGTTGACGCCGTGAGAATAATTATTGGCGTCCGGCAGCTTGCCGAAATTCCTCGGGCGCCGGTTGTGGTCGAGGATCACTTCCTGGTAAAGGTCATCTAACTTAACTTCCTGCTGATTATTGTTCTGCATCCTACCTCGCTATCATCTCCAAACAACCGTCATTCTGAGCAAATTCGCTTTGCTCAGTGTAAACTCCGCGAAGAATCTCAAAAGCGAGATCCTTCGTCGCTTTGCTCCTCAGGATGACATGGTGCTATTTAAATATTTCTTTCACTTTATAAATAGCTTTGACGAGTATCTCAACCTCCGCTTTCGTGTTATAGAACGCGAAGCTTGCGCGCGCCGTGGCCGGCACGCCGAACCGCGTCATCGTCGGCTGTGCGCAGTGGTGTCCCGCGCGGATCGCGACGCCGTGATGGTCGAGCACGGTCCCGATGTCGTGAGAATGAACGCCCTGCATCACAAATGAGATGAGACTCGCCTTTTCACTTGCGGTCCCGATGATCCTCAAGCCCTCAATTTTAGACAGTTTCTCGGTGGCGTAAGCCAGAAGCTCCTGTTCGTGCTCATGGATCGCCTCAAACCCTATTTTTTCCAGGTAATCGATCGCCGCGCCCAGGCCCACGATCTCCGCGATCGCGGGCGTGCCCGCCTCGAATTTGGCCGGGGGTTTAGCGTAAGTGGTTTTTTCAAAATGAACTTCACGGATCATGTCGCCCCCGTATTGGTACGGGTCCATTGCCTCAAGGTGCTTTGTCTTGCCGTAAAGAACGCCGACGCCGGTCGGGCCATACACTTTATGCCCCGAGAAGCAGAAAAAATCGCAGTCCATCGCCTGAACATCGATCTTCATGTGCGGCGCGCTCTGCGCGCCATCGACGAGTACCACCGCACCCGCATGGTGCGCGACCTTGATGATCTCATCGACCGGCACCACGGTGCCAAGCGCGTTCGAGACCTGGGTCACGGCCACGAAATACGTCCGTGGCCCCAAAAGCTTCCGAAAGGCCTCCAGATCCAGCTCGCCGTTGTCCTGCACGGGGATCACCCGTAAAACCAGGCCCTTCTCCTCTGCCAGCGCTTGCCAGGGCACGATATTCGAATGATGTTCGATCGCCGAAACGAGGATCTCATCGCCTTTTTTGAGGAATTTCCCCCCGTAGCCCGTGGCCACGAGATTGATCGCCTCTGTCGCGCCCCGGGTAAAAATGATCTCAGAAGTAGTCGATGCATTCAAGAACCCGCGGGCCTTTTCCCTCGCCGCGTCCACTTCGGCCGTCGCCCGTTCGCTCAAAGAATACACGCCGCGGTGAATGTTCGCATACTCGTTCTTCAAAAAAGAGCTCATGCGCTCGATCACGGAAGAAGGTTTCTGCGAGCTCGCGGCATTGTCCAGATAAACAAGCGGCTTTCCGTTCATGCTCGTGCCGAGCATCGGAAAATCTTTGCGGATCTCGTGAATATTCAAAGATTTAACGGCCAACATTTCCACTCGCTTTCTGCAGCCCGTTCTTGACGAGCGTTTCGAGCTCTTCTCTCAAGACCGCGGGTTCCACCCCTTCCAGTATTTCCTCCGCAAAACCGTAGGTCAGGAGGAATCTTGCGACTTCCTTCGAAAGCCCGCGGCTTGTCAGGTAAAAAAGCTCGTCTTTTTCCAGTTGCCCGACCGTCGCGCCGTGCGTGCAAGCCACGTCATCGGCGTCGATCCTGAGTTGCGGCTGCACCCGGGCCTGAGCTTCGTCCGACAAAAGGATATTTTTGTTGAGCTGCTGCGAGTCGGATTTCAGCGCTCCTTTCAGGACATGCACGAGGCTGTTGAACTCGGATTTGGACTTGTCCGACAGGATGTTCTTATAAAATTGGCGGCTGATGCAGCGCGGTACTTTGTGATAGGCTTTGATCCGGTTAACAACCTGCGACGCGCCATCCAGCACCGCGAGTCCTTTTAAGGAACAGAACCCATGCTCACCTTCAAAATGGACCTCGTTGTCGCTCCGCGTCACGTCCCCGCCTTGGACAAAATTAAAAAATTCTAGGTCGCTGTGCTGTTTGAGGTAAAAACGGTTCGTGGAGACGCTTGTGCCCTTGCCGCCGCGCTGAATCTGATAAAAATTCACGCACGCGCCGGGAGCCAAACGGGTTTCAAATGTCCGCTCGCTTTCAGTCCGCGCCTCCCCGAGGCTCAGCTCGTCCACGACCATTTTGAGGCGCGTCGAAGCTCCCGCGCGGATCAGGATGTCCGTGGAAAACGACAGCGGCCGGGCTGCGTTCCCGGCATTGATCGAAAAAAAAAGCATGTGAACAAGCTCTTCCACGATCACCTTATCGGGAATGGACAAAGCAAGACCGCGACCTTTGGACAAGGCTTCCAGAACTACGCCCGGGGGCAGACCGTTTATTCTCGAGTCGTTTTCAGAATACACGCCGTTCAAGAACACGAGACGGTGCTGTTTGATCCCGGGCAGATCAAAAAGTTTTAGATCAATGTTTTGCGCTTCTAAAACGTTCATGCCGGCACCTCATAACCTTTTTTCTCGAGTTCGAGTGCCAGTTCTTTGCCGCCTGAGCGCGCGATATGCCCGTCAGAGAGCACGTGCACAAAATCCGGCACGAGTTGGTCGAGGAGTCTTTGGTAATGCGTGATCACGACGATGGCGTTGTCCGGCCTTTTCAAGCGCATCACTCCCCGGGAGACTTCGCGAAGCGCGTCGATATCGAGCCCGGAATCCGTTTCGTCGAGCACCGCAAGGTCCGGGTCCAGCACCGCCATTTGGAAGATCTCGTTGCGTTTTTTTTCGCCGCCCGAAAAACCCTGGTTCAGTGAGCGCTTTAAGAAAGTTTCCGACATGTCGACGAGCTTCAGCTTTTCCCTCAAAAGTTCGTCGAATTCCAGCGGGTCCACTTCGGGCTTGCCCCGGAATTTGCGCTTTGCGTTATAGGCCATCCGGAGGAAGCTGGCATTGTTGACGCCAGGCACCTCCACCGGATACTGGAATGCCATAAAGATCCCCTGGAGTGATCGTTGTTCCGGTTCAAGATTAAGAATGCTTTTACCTTTATACAAAATATCCCCGCCCGTTACCTCATAATGAGGGTCGCCCGCCAGCACCTTTGCGAGCGTGCTTTTCCCCGAGCCGTTCGGCCCCATGATGGCGTGAACCTCGCCGACCTTCACCGAAAGGTTGAAACCCTTAAGGATCGGCTTTCCGTTGATGCTTACATGTAAATTTTTGATTTCTAGCATGATTCCTCTCTACGCGTCATTCTGAGCCCATTCGCGACGCTCAGGGTAAACTCCGCGAAGAATCTCGTTTTGAGATCCTTCGGCGCTTCGCGCCTCAGGATGACGTGTGTCATCCTACTGTCCCTTCTAACTTCAGCCCCAGAAGCTGGGTCGCCTCGACGGCAAACTCGCCCGGCAGCTCCTTGAACACGTCCTTGCAGAATCCGTTGATGATCGAGCTCATCGCATCCTCCACGCCGATCCCGCGCTGTTGAAAATAAAAAAGCTGGTCATCGCTGATCTTGGAGGTCGAGGCCTCGTGCTCGACCTGGCTTTTTGTATTTTGCACGTCAATCGTGGGAAACGTGTTCGCCGCGCATTTCGAGCCGATGAGAAGCGAATCACACTGCGTGAAATTCCGGGAGTCCGTCGCCGAGCGCTTGATCTCGACCGCGCCCCGGTAATTGTTCACGGCTTCCCCGGCCGAGATGCCTTTGGAAATGATCGTGCTTTTGGTGTTCTTGCCTATATGGATCATTTTTGTGCCGGTATCCGCCTGTTGAAAATGGTTCGTGAGCGCGACCGAGTAGAACTCTCCGACCGAGTTGTCGCCGAGCAACACACAGCTCGGGTACTTCCACGTGATCGCGGAGCCGGTCTCCACCTGAGTCCAGGAGATCTTCGAGTTTTTCCCCTGGCACTTGCCGCGCTTGGTAACGAAATTATATACACCACCCTTCCCTGTCTTCGGGTCGCCGGCGTACCAGTTCTGCACGGTCGAGTATTTGATCTCGGCATTGTCTAAGGCGACAAGCTCCACGACCGCCGCGTGAAGCTGGTTCGAGTCAAACTTTGGGGCAGTGCAATTGTGCACAGCAAAACCCTTGACTAAATAGGAATAAGGCTCTGTTTTTGTTTCCAAATTATAAACGAAATCATCAAATTTATTTCTTTCAACCTTTCGGACCGGAAGAAGAAAATACCCGTCTCTATGAATCGCCCTTCTGCTGCGCGCATTTTCAGCAAAAAAGAGAGTGTATTTTTTCTTATGAAAAATTTTTCGCCCATTTTTCATTACTTCGCTATAGGGTTCACGTATATTGATGTACGCAAACCTTCCCTGCTTGGCCCATAATTCCTGCAGTTGAAATGCCAGCTGTCTGGAAACCGTGGTAGCCCGCACTCGTTTTAGGCGGCCCTCGTACGAAACACTGCCATCCCCTTTGTAGTAAGTTTCTAAAAACAATCTTTGTCGCGCTGGCGGCAAATCCATAATCGTATGGCTGAGTCTCTTCTGATCGGCATATTTTCCACCGTGCTTAATGAATTCTTGGGACCACTCTTTCGAATAAACAACAAGGTATATACCGTTTCTTCCGTAATCGTAGGTAATAGAAGGTTTCTTACCCATTAGTTTTTTGATTAAACGGGCCACTTCGCGAACATTCGCTTTCTCATGAAGTCCTAATGAAAATTCAAGCGCGTCGCAACCATTAAATCTTGTTGCGCAACCTTCAGACACGTAATAGCCCAGCAACGATAAAAAATCATCTGAGATGGACTTATCGTCCTTTTGAGTTTGAGGAATGGGGAACACCAATAGATCTCCGTCCGTCAGGTCTCCCGCATTTATATACTCTGGATCGACTTTTTCAAGTTTACCAACATGTATATCAGACCATCTATTCGCTCCTCGGGACGAGCCGCAGATTCTAGACCGTTTTATAGATAAAACTGGATGTTTGGGCGTTAATTCAAACGCATTTCCCGGACTCCTTGGGGTAATCTTAATCAGCTCCCCTTTATAACGACGTTTCATAATCTTGGAAACTCGTGACTCTTCTCCGCGACTATTCAAAACAACATCGCCTAACGCCACATCAACAACAGACTTAAACGAATACCCCGTGCTTACCTCTTCCCATCTAGGCAGGCATCCTTCTAAATAACTGACATAAGCCCCATCTTCGGCAATGATGAGTGTGCGTTCAAACTGACCTGAACCCTCCGTATTGATGCGAAAATAAGTGGAAAGCTCCATCGGGCACTTCACGCCTTTGGGAATGTAAACGAAGGAGCCGTCCGAAAAAACAGCCGAATTCAGCGTCGCAAAGAAATTGTCGGTGTACGGCACGACCGAGCCCATGTATTTTTTCACGAGCTCCGGGTATTTCTCGACAGCCTCGGAAAAGGAGCAAAACACGACGCCGTACTCCAGGAGTTTTTGCTTGTAGCTCGTTGCCACCGACACGCTGTCAAAGATCGCGTCAACGGCCACGCCCGCGAGCTTCTTCTGCTCCATGAGCGGGATGCCGAGCTTTTCAAACGTCCGCTTAAGCTCCGGGTCCACGTCTTCCATGCTCTTCAATTTCTCAGCCGAGGGCTTCGGCGCCGAATAATAAATAATGTCCTGATAATTGATCGGCGGATAATGCACGTTCGCCCATGTCGGTTCCTTCATCTTCTGCCAGTGGCGGAAAGCCTTTAGGCGGAATTCGAGCATGAACGGCGGCTCGTTCTTCCGCAGGGAAATCGCGCGGACAATGTCCTCGTCAAGGCCCTTCGGAAGCGTGTCCGCTTCGATCGGCGATTTAAAACCGTACTTGTACTCCTGGCTTGTGAATTCCTCTATGGTTTTTGCCATGTCTCCTCCTTAAACAAAATGTCTCGCGGGTGCTATGATACTTTGCGCCTCGGCCGGACTCTTCGTCAGTGTCTCAAGCGTGATCGAGTCGTAAAATTGGTCCAACAGTTCTTTGGTCCGCTTCCACACGGGCTTGGCGCCGCACAGGCAGATGTGGTTGCAGACGATGTCTTCTCTCACCTGCGGCCCGCAAAAAACGTCGAAGGTACTCCCCTCAAGCGCGTCGATGATTTGCCTCACCGTGGTCTCCGAGGGCCTTTTCGCCAAACTGTACCCGCCGTGATTGCCGTGATGCGCGGTGACAAGGCCCGCCAGACGAAGCGCCTGAAGTATTTTCTCGATATAGGTCACGGAGTAGTTTTCCTCCGCGGCGATCTCCCTGCTCGTGACAAGTTCGTCCTTAAACCTCCGTGCCATGAACATCATGCAGATCAAGCCATATTCGGTCTTAGTCGTATACCTCATCAAAATCCCTTTATATTTGGATTACGCTGATTCAAAAAATGATTACTGGATCCATCTGCGCAATCATTACTTTTAATCTGCGTAATCATTATTTACACAGAAAACGACGTCCCGCAACCGCAGCTCCCGGTTGCGTTGGGGTT
>CAYJVC010000009.1:0-46091 GCA_964373505.1 uncultured Planctomycetia bacterium | reverse complement strand
CTACGCCGCTCGTAGTCAGCCGCGCATTTTGCGGCTGACGAAGACTCGCCGTCTTTGTGGCGAGGCGGGCGCCTCGACTACGCTCGGGACTAGCGCCGGCCGCTGTATAGAGTTTCGTTCGTGGGTTGACAAACCCAACATCGTTTGCTACAGTGACCTCCGCCAATTGAGGAAACGTAATGCCAAGCAAAGAAAGCAAAAATTTTACTCCAAACCAAGTCGGTGCGCTGGTTGAGTCGTTTAGAAACGATATAAAAGTTATTGCTGAAGACGTTGGTTCTCTCAGAGACGATATGACTGACGTCAAAGAGCGTCTGACAAACATTGAGACTGATGTGCGTTCAATTAAAGACGTCATCAATGTTGCTATCCCTGACCTAAATCGACGCGGCACAAAACTCGAAGCCAAAGTCGGCTCATAACCACCCTTTTCACGACTATCGACTGCTTCCGCCTGCCCTTCGAAGTCCTTAGGACGTAGAAGGGCCGCGCGGGCGCCGAACGAGGTGAGGGGTGAGTGGAGAGAGGTGAGAGCAGGGTTTGGATTTTCCTCTTCCCTCTCACCTATTTTCCTCTTCCCTTCAATTGCCGCGCGGGCGCCCTTCAGCTGACCTGATCTTTGACGTTTAATGACCTCGAGCAGTTGTTCTGTCGACGCATCATGCGATGTTGCTGCCGTCTGGCCTTTTAATTCAGGAAGAATTTTATTGGCTCTTTTCTTGCCCTCTTCGACGCCCCATTGGTCAAAAGGATGAAAGTTCAACATTGCGGCTTGGGCATAAATCTGATGCTCATACGCGGTAACAAGAGCGCCTAGCGTACGGGGAGTCAGCCGGTTCAGCAAAATCGCCGTCGTGGGCCTGTTGCCGGGGAACATCTTGTGCGGCGCTAATTTTTCGCTATTGCCTTCTGCCAATACCTCCTCAAGCGTCTTTCCGATCGCGAGAGCTTCCATTTGGCCCAACCAATTGGAAAGCAGCATTTGTTGGTGATCCGCGATGGAGACTTCGCTGTTCGTCACTCCTATCAAGTCCGCGGGTATCAGCGTAGGACCTTGGTGATCTGCTTGCATATAAGAGTGTTGGCCATTCGTGCCGGACTCGCCCCAAATGATCGAGTAAGTCAAATAGTTGACGGGGTTGCCGCTCCGATCCACTCCTTTGCCGTTACTTTCCATAAATGCCTGCTGGAGATACGCCGGAAAACGGTGTAAATACTGGCTGTATGGCATGACCAAATGGGTCTGAGCTCCGTAAAAATTGCGGTACCAGATGTCCAAAAAAGCCATGGTCACGGGAATATTGTGCTCGAAAGGAGTCGTTCGGAAATGTTCGTCCATGTCGTGCGCGCCGGCGAGAAGCTCCATGAAATTGTCATGGCCGATGTAAATAGAAATTCCCAGACCGATCGCCGACCAGAATGAATACCGTCCACCGACCCAGTCCCAAAACTCGAACATGTTTTTGAGACTGATGCCGAACGCTTTTACGGCCTTTTTGTTCGTGGACACCGCCACAAAATGCTTTGCAATGGCTTTCTTATTATTGCGGGTTTTACTCAGGAACCATTCCTTGGCGGATTGGGCATTTCTCATGGTTTCTTGCGTCGTAAAGGTCTTGGATTCTACGCTGAAAAGGGTCGTTTCGGGATCTAGCCCTGCTTTGACGACTTTTTCATAAAAATCAGCGCCGTCCACATTGGATACGAAATGGATCCTGATCTTTCCCTGAGCAAAGGGTCTCAACGCTTCCGTGACCATCTCAGGACCCAAATGAGAACCGCCGATCCCGAAAACAACAACATCGGTGATCTTTTTACTGGTAAAACCTCTCCACTTTCCGGATGCCACATCGTTTGAAAATCGCTTCATTTTATTTAAAACTTTGTGCACCTGTTTCACAACGTCTTTCCCATCCACAATGAGTTTCGAACTCTTGGGCATTCGGAGAGCTACATGCAACACGGAGCGATCTTCTGTGTCGTTTATCCTGTCGCCGGAAAACATCTTGCGGATAGCATCTTTCAGGTACGTTTGGCTGGCAAGACGCCTAAATTGCCTCATGACTGATTTCGTTATTAGGTTTTTGGAATAATCGAAAAAGATCTCGCCTTTTCCGGTCCAAAAATCTTCGCTGAAATCCCTAGCGCGGCCCGGGTCCTGTGCAAACATCTTTCGAAGATGTCTCCCGCGCAAACGACGTTTTTCTCCCTTAAGCGCTTGCCATGCCTGAGTCTGGGTAGGGTTCACGGAACGAAGCGCCGCGCGGGCCCCATCCCCCGTTTTGTCCGCAGACCCCATTCCCTCTTTCGTCCGCAAATGCGGACGGATCGCTTTGCGATCCTGAGAAAGAGGGGATGGGGCAGATGCGGACGGATCGCTTTGCGATCCAGAAAAATGGGGGATGGGGCGGGCTCCGGCCGCCAGCGAATCAAGTCTTTCCGCCAACTCAAGTATTTTATCCATTGCGTCATAGGCAGTTTTAAAACCCGGATGGGCGATCACATTCCAGCCGCCTTTGACTATGCTGAACTTGGTTCTTAAGTAACGCAATGTTTTATCGTATTCCGCGCTTCCAGGTGCGAGTTGCTCGTCCTCGAAATCAATAACACCCGAAGCGAAATTCACCGTCCAAGTATTTCCTCCGCCGGGTCCGCCGCTGTACAACTCGAACGTATCTCCGCTTAGGAATGCAATCCGTATGATCGAACTGCCGCTGCCTTTGAGAGTTACCGAGGCGGCGTCCGATATGGAGGACATCGTTTCGAGAACCTGACGCTCAATGCCGGCCGGCGATCCGGAAACTTCTTTATTGATCCCGTACAAAATATAGGGGGAGACATGAAAGGCCAGGCTCAAGATGACCGCAAGTGCTGCAAAGACGGCAGTCGACTTAACATTTTTAAAATATTCCCGGCTTGAAGATTGGGACTTGAGATGCCAATAGTCATACATTGAGAACACGACGAGGGAGGCGCTCATGATCGGAATAAGCACAAAAACCAGTAAATTGAGCAGGGCATAAAGTGTCGCCGTTTCATCAAAAGAGCCCGGGCCCGGTCGTATTATGACTTTATCTAAATGATTTTTCCACGCATCCCAAGCGTACCGCATAAGATCCAGCGTTTTGTCTTCCGCCACGCGGGCCCCTCGACTACGCTTGGGACTAGCGCCGGACGGGATCACGACGACGGACTCGATATCGTCAATAAAAATGGGGTCTGTCGTCGTGGTGTAAAGGATGGGGCCATCCTCTTCCCCACCAATTCCTTTAAAAACGCTCTGGAGGGTGCCTCCCTGTCTCAAAGTAATTTCCACAATATCTTGATAGTGCAGATTTGCCGCCAGCTCGTCTGTAAATTCATCCAAAGATTTCTCGTCGCGTGTGAGCAGAGTGGTGGGTCTGATCCTACTGCGATCTTCTGTACGACGCGCAGGTACGATGATTTTACGCCCTGATAGTTTCCTGATGAGGTCTTTTAACTGAAGACGTTCTGAGTTTAAATGTCTCCTTTCGTCGGATCTAAGAGATGGGTCTTCAAGTCTTACGCCAATAAGACGCCTTTTCTCTATCAAATCAGTTACTTCAGGTTGGGATGATTGACCTACGATGACTTTTACGGATCGAGGATTTTTTCTCTGACCACTATGCGACATTCTCGCGCCTGCGGACGCTGACGGACCCGAAGTTAACCGGCTCACGAATCCAGGAAACTCAGCAGGTTGGAATAACATCTGTAAATTTCTAGCCGTACTCCGAGCTGCACCCATCATGACCTTGGGGTTTGAGGCCAGCCGCGCCAGGTCCTGGTTCAAGAGGATCGTTTCGTAGCGCTTCTGGTTCGTCTCTTGAAATACCATCGGCCGCACGGAAATATAGGAGATGCCCTGTTTCTTCAACAGGCTTTTCAGGTTTGGTGTATGGTAGCCGCCTGTGATAAGCACCGCGACTTGTTTGTCATCTCGAGGTCGCCGCAGGCGACCGAGAGATCTAATCACACGATTTGATGAGATTTCTGCCTGCCGGACAGGCAGGTCTCGCTCCGCTCGAAATGACACTGCTTCCTGATCCAGTTTTTCCATCATGTTCTGGATAAAAGCGTGGTCGCGCTCCTGCGTGATCGTGTAAAAACTTTCTGCGTGCCGGACGATCTGGTCAAAACCTTCTATCAGGAAGGTTGCGTTCTCGTAGTGGTCTTTCAGGTCCATGATCTTTTTATTGAGAAAACCCGTGAGGCCGACAATGCCGAAGGACCGGGAGTTTTCTTTATAGGACGAGAACTCTTCCGGGGTCAGCGTGAGGCTAAAAAGTTTTCTTAAGGACCCAAGCATCTGGGAGCTCCTATATAGGTGGGATTCATCAGGGGTGCGCGTGAGCCGATCTACAACGGCGCTTTCCAAGAGGCCCATCTCTTTCAGTATTTTCTCTGGCTGAATGGACCGGCTGAGTTTTAAGTAGTTGAAGTACTGAAAGAGGCTCGGGTAATTTTGTCTTGCAAAACGCGTGTTGGCTTTGACTTTTTCTTCAAGCAGGGCAAAGTAACCTTTTTGGCCCTCATGGCTTTGGTAAGAGAGCTTGAAGAGCGACTTGTTGTCCTTGGCCAGGGCCATCAGTTCGTTTCTATCCTCTTCCCCGAGGGCGCTTATCGCCTGGATCTGCTCTTCGCCGGCTTTGGTGAAATCGATCTTTGATTCTTTGGCTTTTAGTCTTTTAAGAAGCGTCAAGTGAGGAAAATTGGCAAGCGGGATAGATTGTCTTTGGGCTTCCAAGGACAGTGAGTCAAAATATTCGGTCAGGGAAAGCTCTTCTTTTTCATGCTTTTGACGGATCTGATCGAATCTCAAGAGCCAGGGGTTGTAGATCCTGGGCTTCAGGACTTTTAGGGCTATCTCAATGCGGTCGAGATAGTCTTTGAAGTTGTCTCTTTGAGCGGCCGTGTAGCGGTAGGCCTCGATGGCTTTTTGGTACAAGGCAAAGTCCTCAACCCCCCATATCGTAAAGTTGAGTTCGTCGGAAGTCAGGTTTAAGAGTTCTTCCCCGTGTAACAGGCCCTTTTTTACGTAGGATAACCCCACTGCTTCCCTGTGGGTTTGGGAGGCCCGAGGCTTAAGGAAAGATAGAGAGCTGTCCCCGAAGCCCGCTTCCACGAAAACGTATTTTAAGTCATTTTCCTTCTTAAGGATGGTTTCAACGGTTTTGGCGAGGTTCAACTGTCCGGATTCGTTCGTGTGGGCGTCTTGCAGGAGGTAAACCGTAAGACCGGATGGTGGATGGTGGATGGTGGATGGTGCTATCCAAGCGTCGTCAACGGTCGCAACCGAGGGAGCAAAACGGAGGTTAACTTTTGGTTTCTCGAACAGGTCGAGTTGGACGGGTTTTAGATCAGGATTCGCGAACGCAAGTTGCTCGAACGAAAAAGCAACGACAAGGACAGACGAGATCTGTTTGATGAACCAATGAATGCGGGAATTCATTACAAAACGCTTCTCCGAGAATGAAAGTTGGCTTAGAGTTTACCGGCAGGTGTTTTAAAATGCAATACTTAATGAAGATATTTAATTCAGAATATTTAAAGCATTTTAAGCATTATTAAGCAAAAAAATCTCCGACAAAAAATTTATGCATTTTCGTGCTTGTTGCCAACGACTTCGACATCCAAAATCTCGGGATTTCCCTGGATCCCGTGCTTAGTCAAAACGCTTTGCAGGGGGTGAATTCGTCGCGAGCCGAACATATCCGGGACGGAACTCACGGTGTCCGTGAATTCCGAGCCCTTGTAACGCACTCGGATGATGTCGCCTTCAAAGATCTCGTGGCGGCGCTTGTCCAAAAGACCCGTGCTCTCTAAAAATTCGCAGTCTTCATAGCTTGCGCGCTTGACCGGCCGGCCCTTGCCCTCGTTCGCACCCTTGTCGTCCTCACAGAGAAGCACATGCAGGAGTTTTTGATACCCCCGGAAGTACATTTTCTTCTCTTTCTTGTGCCAAACCCGGAATTTAAGATCTTTCATCTACCCCTGTCATCTCGAGGTCGCCATAGGCGACCGAGAGATCTCATCACATTACTAATTTGGAATATAGATCACGCATCTCAGGGTTCATTTGTCTAACCATCTCAAACTTTTTATCCCGTCTATAATCTTTGACTTGTTTTTCTCTAAGAATAGCTGATTCGACACTCTCAGTTAGCTCATAATACAATAGCTTAGTGATGTTGTAACGCTTCGTGAAACCTTCTATCAATTTATTCTTATGCTCGTAAACCATTCGAATTAAATCATTTGTCATACCTGTATACAAAACTGTGTTGTGTTTATTTGATAAGATATAAATATAGAAAGTTTTCCTACCTGTCACGCGTGATGAGATTTCTCGCTGCGCTCGAAATGACAAACTGACAAATTAAACATGACCACAAACTCCCCTAGAATCTTTTTTTTTGAAAAGTAGGCAATAATTTCACTCACTTTTTTACGGACAACCTCTTCGAATTTTTTGGTGAGCTCGCGCGCGACCACGATCTCGATGTCGCCCAGCGTTTGTCGGATGAGCTCAAGCGTTTTGAGGAGGCGGTGCGGCGACTCGTAGAAAATAACCGTTCTTTCTTCATCCTTAAATGATAAAAGCTTGGCCTTTTTCTGGCCTGATTTCACCGGAAGAAACCCCTCAAAAATAAAATCGTGCATCGGAAGACCCGACACCACGAGTGCTGCGAGGATCGCGGAGGGACCGGGAATGGCCTCGACCCTTATCCCCTCCTCCACGGCCGCGCGTATCAGGCGGTAGCCCGGATCCGCGATGCCCGGTGTCCCGGCATCGGAAATGAGCGCCACATTCTGCCCGCTTTTCAATTTTTCAATAATCGCGGGCGCGCGCCGGGATTCAGAGAAATCATGACAGCTCAAGAGAGGTTTTTTGATGCCATAATGGCTCAACAAAAGCTGTGAGTGGCGAGTATCCTCACAGACGACAAGATCCACGGACTTCAGCGTCTCTACAGCACGGAACGTGATGTCGGAAAGATTACCAATAGGTGTGGCTACTAAATAAAGAATACCTACTGACCCTTGCATAAGTGTAGAACAATAATTTACAAAGCGGTTTTTCTGTAAAAATCTAAAAAGAGCTTGGGTAAAACCACTTCCACGCCCTGCCGGCAGGAAGCGGGGTAATGCCGTAAATTGCCCGTCACCAAATATGACGCCTTCGCCGCGAAAGCGACCTCCAAAAAAGGCTCGTCATTTCGATCAGGCAAAGGTTTTAAAAGAGGTTGGGAGGCAGTCGCCGATCCCTTGAACCGGATTTGGTCGAGCAACGCTTCTACGTGGTTTTCTTCAAACCCAAAGTGGGGCCGCATCAACACCGTTCTGTACTCAGACAATATCCTGGCATCGTGACAAAGCTCGAGAATGCCCGAAGAAGTCATGCGGACAATTTCGCCTGGAGCCCGATAGGGACTTAAGAGTCCTGACACCAAGACGTTCGTATCCAAAACAACCTTCACGATCGCAGGCGTCTGGCAGCCCTGATTTCAGCCTCAATTTCGGAAGCGGTTGTCTTATCCTTCCCTGTCGCAACCGATCTCGTCTGCATGACCTCGACAGCCGCAACGGCTTGGGCCGTCCGAATAGCCGACAACGATTCTTCCAAAGTTTCTTCAGACGTGCCCGACAAGATCGCGATCGGCCGGCCATTGGACGTGATCACCATTTGCTTATCCTTAAGAAGGCGCTTCCAAACCTCTGAAGATCGTCCTCTCAAATCCCTCACGGAAACAAATTTCATAGGTTCTCCTGTCACTCAATAGTGTACACTATTGTCACTCAAGAGACAAGGGCTATTCGACGGTGACCGACTTCGCGAGGTTGCGCGGCTGGTCAATGTCTTCGCCGAACTCTTTGGCGATGCAATACGCGATGAGCTGGAGCGGCACGATCGTGACAAGCGGCGAGAATATTTCCGCGACTTCCGGGACCTCTATCACGTACGAAGGGTGCACCTTGTGTATTTCCGTGTCGCCCCGGGTCACGATCGGCACGATGATGCCGTTACGCGCCTTGATCTCCTGAATATTGGACAGCATCTTGTCGTAGGTCGCGGATTTTGGCGCAATGCAGATCACCCACGGGTTCTCGTCTATCAGCGCGATCGGCCCGTGCTTCATCTCGCCGGCCGGGTAACCTTCGGCGGGGATGTAAGAGATCTCTTTCAACTTCAGCGCACCCTCGAGCGCGTTGGGCGTGTTGATATTACGTCCCAGATACAGAAAAAATCCGTTCGGCGAGCGCTTTCGCTTGGCGGGCTCCGCCGAAAAATAACGCTCCAGGCCTTCGTGATAACGCACGTTGAAATCATGCGCGTTCTTGGCCCAGTCCTTTTCTTCTTTCTTGTACATGTCGAGCACTTCCTGCATCAGGGACGGGACGTGGAGCAATTGTTTCAAAAGTTTCTGGGTTTCTTTGGCCCGGAGCGAGCCGGAAATTTGCGCGAGGTACACCGCAAAAAGATACAGCACCATGAGCTGCGCCGTGTACGCCTTGGTCGAGGCGACGGCGATCTCGGGCCCCGCGTGCGTGTAGATCACGCCCTGCGACTCGCGCGCGATGGAACTGCCCAGCACATTGCAGACGGAGAGCGTCAGAGCGCCTTTCTTCCTTGCCTCGCGCATCCCCGCCAGCGTGTCCGCGGTCTCGCCGCTCTGGGAGATCGCGATCACGAGCGTGTCTTTGCCGACCTTGGGGTCCCGGTAGCGGAATTCGGAGGAAGTGTCGACCCAGACTGGAAATTTTGTAAATTCTTCAAAAATATATTTGCCGACCAACCCCGCGTGATACGCGGTGCCGCAGGCGATGATCACGATCCTTTTCATCACCTTAAGCCTCGCGGGAGAAATCTTAAGCTCGTCAAAATGCACCTTCAACCGGCTCACCCTTTCCGTGTAGATCGCGGACAGGATCGCAGGCTGCTCGAATATCTCTTTCAGCATGAAGTGCTGAAACCCGCCCTTCTTGGCCTGCGTGGGGTCCCAGTTGATCTTAACCGGGGTGCGCGAGAGCGCGCGGCCTGAGGCGTCGGTGACAGTGACCGATCTTTCGGTGAGCGAGATGATCTCCCCGTTTTCGGGGAAGATCACGCGGTTCGTGTGCTCCAGGAAAGCAGACACGTCGCTTGCCAGAAAATTTTCCTCACGGCCTATGCCCACGACCAAGGGGCTGTCCATGCGCACGGCGACGATCTTCCCCGGCTCGCCCGAACAAATGACGGCGATTGCGTAAGTGCCCTTCAAGTCCTTCAGAGCGCGGCGCACCGCGTTTTCGAGGTTGCCTTTATAATACTTCGCCACCAGATGCACGATCACTTCCGTGTCGGTGTCCGAGCGAAAACGCGCGCCCTGCGACTCGAGCGTCTCCTTCAGGTCAAAATGGTTTTCGATGATCCCGTTGTGGACCACGGCGATCTGGTCGTTATTGTCGAGGTGCGGGTGTGCGTTTTCCTTATTGGGAATGCCGTGCGTGGCCCAGCGCGTGTGGCCGATCGCCGTGCGGCCTTTCAAGGGGTGCTTCTTTAAAATTTCTTCGAGGTTCCGGATCTTGCCGTGCGTTTTCTCGACGTGGATCGAGTGCGCGCCGTTCTGGATCGCCAGACCCGACGAGTCATAGCCCCTGTACTCCAGCTGTTTCAAACCCCGGATAATGAGACCCTGGGCCTCTTTTTTTCCCGTGTAACCGAATATGCCGCACATAGGGGGTAATTCTACCTCACACTTTAGACAACGTCCACTTCGTATGTCATTTCGAGCGGAGCGAGACCTGCCTGTCCGGCAGGCAGGAATCTCATCAAGTCGTGTGATGAGATCTCTCGTCGCTTCGCTCCTCGAGATGACATAATTTTATGTTATAATTCCCCAATGAATCGGGCCCTTTCAAAACCGCTAACCGCTGTACTGCTTAAGACTCCGCTGACGCCAAATCAGGTGACATTTATAAGCCTTGGGTTCGGTGTTCTCTCCGGAGTTTTTCTCGCACAAGGGACTTACGTTTCGTTTATTTTGGGCGCGGTGGCTCTGCTCGTCGCAGTCATTTTGGATGATTGCGACGGGAACATCGCGCGGGCGAAGAATATGCAGAGCGAGTTCGGGGGCTGGCTCGACGTATTCGTGGACCTCCTCGTTGACATCGTGTTCTTCGCCGGGTTGACTTTGGGCCTTTTAAAGGCCGCCGCCCCGATCCCCGCCGTTTTACTGGGAAGTCTCTGCATCGCCGGGAGCACAGTGAACTTCATGGTCGTCTCCATGGAAAAATTACGAGGTTTCGGGCCTGCGGTCTTTAACACCCCTCACCCTGAGGGAGCCGGCCGTACGGGTGTTCTGTTCAAGGTTATAGACTCCGTCCGCGAAGGCGATTCGGCGTGGTTCGTGCTCCTCTTTGCCGTGTTCGGGAAGATGGACTGGCTTCTCTGGGTAAGCGCCGTCTACCTCCAGGTCCTCTGGCTCAGCGCGCTCGTTCTCAATTTCAAGTGGCTTAAATGAAATTTATCAAATTCCTACTCCTTATCCTGGGTTTCTACATTCTTTATGTCACCGTCCGATCCGTCGGGATCCAAACGATCGGTTCTCAGCTCCTGGAACTCAAGTGGAAACTTGCACCGCTGCTCCTCGTCTACCCTTTTATTTTCGCATTCGACACGTTGGGTTGGAGTTACGCGTTCCCGAAAAGCCTTCCTCAGCACGTGCCGCTGAGGGACCTCTACTTCATCCGAATTATAGGGGAAACTTTAAATGCGGTGATCCCCTGGGCCGCGTCGCTCGGGGGAGAACCGGTCAAGGCGGAGCTTTTGAAACGGAAATTCGGCATCCCGCTTTCCGAGGGCCTAGCGTCCATCCTGATCGTGCACACGACCTTCTGGATCTCTCTCAACCTTTTTGTGATTGGCGGGATTTTCGTGACCTTCAAGACCATCAAATTGACCCCGATGCTGTGGCAGAGTGTGCTTATATTTTTGATCGTGCTCGGGCTTGTCGCGATATTCCTCGTGATAGGACTGCACCTGGGCATTTTTAAAAAAATGCACAGCCTCGGCGAAAGTTTTAAATGGTGGGGCGAAAGATCCCTCGAGAAAAGGCACCGCTTTGTGGAGCTGGACGCGATGATCAAAAAATTCTATACGTCCGACCCGAGGCGCTTTTTTCTTTCGACCTTCTATAATTTCCTCGGCTGGCTCACCGGAACACTCGAAGTCTACTGGATCGCCAAGATCCTGGGTATGAACGTGAGTCTCGCCGAAGCGTGGCTCTTTGAGGCGCTGATCCAGGTGCTCCGGATCGCGACCTTCTTTATCCCCTCAAGCATCGGCGCCCAAGAAGGAGGGATCGTGCTCATTCTCCTCCAGTTCGGCCACGACAAAGGCATCGGCGCGACCTTCGCGATCATCCGGCGCCTCCGCGAGATCCTGTGGCTCGCCATCGGCCTCGTCCTCTGGTCCCTCGTAGAAGACAGACCGAAGCTAGCACGTCATCCTGAGCCCATTCGCTACGCTCAGGGTAAACTCCGCGAAGGATCTCGTTTTTGAGATTCTTCGACGACTACGTCGCCTCAGAATGACGGTTTGAATTAATCTTTAAAACTTCCTGTTGTCGACGATGCGTTTGAGTTTGCGGCCCGTGCGGAGGGTGCCCTGGGGGTGGATCTTCAGGTCGAGCCTCATGAAGCTCCCGCCCGTCTCGGCGATCTTGTAGTTTTCGTAAAGGTCGCGTTTCATATTTGACAGAATCCGGTTCTTGACCGATCCGATATCGGCTTGGCCGTTCTTCATTTCCACATGAAGCTCGATCAGGTCCTTATTCCCGTCCTTGTCGACGGTCACCTGCCAGTCTTCGCCGAGCTCATCGATCCCCTTGAAGATAGGTTCGAACATCCACGGCGCGATATTGCCCATCGCGGTTGCCGTCCACTCATCCACACGGCCCTTTAACTTTTCGATGCGCTGTCCGCGAAGCCCGCTTCCGCCTGCTGCGAAGCGGCAGGACGGATCCGCCACGCTTTTTGGCGGATCGTTCCTATTAGAAAGAAACCTCGTGATATCGCCAGACCGGTAGCGCAAGAGCGGCATGACACGGCGGTTCAGTGTGGTGTACACAAGCTCGCCATAACCTTGCGAGTCCGCACCCACGATCTCGAATAAATTATGGAATTCGTTCAAGTGATAGCCATCCTTCGCCAGCGACTCCATCCCGATCGCCCCGAACGCCTCCGTCTGGCCGTAGCTTAGGATCATGTCGGCTTTCCATACATCCTCGATGTACTTTCGCGTCGACTCCATCATGTTCTCCCCGCCGCCGATCATGAGTTTGATCGGCCAAGAACCTTTGGCTTTTGCCACCTCCGAGAGTCCCAAAAGCCAGGACGGATCGCCGACAATGACCGTGATGCCGTAGTCTTTTACCCGGTCATAAAATTCCTCCGGCGGGATCCGCCCCGCCTCGACATGAAAGCACCCGAGAGCCTCGCAGGATGCCTGAAGCACGGGGCCCGAAACCCAAAATGAATAATCAAAAGCACACGCCACTTTGTCCTCGGGCCGCACCCCGAGCGCCCACAAACCCACGGCCCCCGACCAGCCGGCTTCCCTTACCTCGTTCCTCGAAAAATAAACGCGCTTGGGTTTTTTGGAGGTCGTGCCGGTCGTTTCAAAAGCGGTGTCGGGTTTCTGGCAGATGAATTCCTCCGGGTTTTGGCGGATATCCTCGGCCGTCGTGAAAAAATCCCCCAGGTCCGCCGGCTTAAGGACCTTCTTGGGGTTGATATGCTTTTTATCGAACTCGCGCCGATAGAACGCGGAGTAATCGTAAACAAACTGCACGGTTTTTTTGAAATTATCGTCGGCAATTTTTTTGAGAAAGCAGTCCGGCGCGTTCTTATAAAGAAAATAACCTTTTTGGGCGGGATTAGCGGTTGGAAATTTCTCAATCAAGGAAATAATGGACATTTGACCTATCTCAAACTACCTATAAGTCTGCTCGTTGCGTTTTCTTAAGGCAATGATGAAGACAATTTTTCTGTCATCATCTACATCATACAGAATTCTATGATCACCCACCCGGATCCTATACTGTGCCAGGGAGTGTTAATAAGCGACGGGCGGTTTGATCTTGACAACACCCCGAGGCCTAGGATTTCCGGCTAATTCTAAAACCGCATCCATAATAACGTCCTGCTCCTTGAGCATAAGCCGCGTCAATACTTTCTCAAAACTCTTCTGTAAGGACGGGTGATTAAAGACAACTTTGTAGGCCAAAACTACTTTCTTTGTTTTTTAATCTTTGCAAACAAGCCAGTCGCTGAACTACCGCGCTCACCTTTTTCCGAGGCGCTTCTGGACAACTTGACGGCTCTCATCAACTCCGCATCATTCAGCTCCTCCAGCAGTTCTGCAATTTCCACGATCACATGATACGGAATCATGACTTGCTTGGGATCTCCGTGATCAGTCACAACCAGAGGTTTATCGCCCTTAACCTTTTCCGAGAGGTGAATCTTAAGATCACGGACACCAATGTGTGGCGCCCTTAAGATCTGTGTTGCTAAAGTCATCTTATCTCCTTGTAGTCTTATATGTAACCACAATAAGTATACGCTATCCGCCAGAAGGCGTCAAGGAGTAGAAAGAAGACCTACCGTGGCAATGGTCTTGAGAGTAGGGCCGTTATCTGCATCTACGAATCAGCTGATCAAATAATTCGACCGCGAGGTCCATTTCTTTTTCCGTAATGTCAAAAGCGGGCGCGATGGTGAAAACGTTTTTATAATAGCCGCCGACATCGAGCACCAGGCCGAACGTGCCTTTGGAGGTCCGGAGGTTGCCCTTCATGCCCTCGGCAAAGATGCGGTCGGCGAGATGCCGGTCCGGCGTATAACCGTCGGGCTTCGTCATCTCCATGCGGAGCGCCAAGCCCATGCCGTCTACGTCGCCGATGATTTTCCCGTGCTTTTTCTGAAGCGCTTTGAGACGCGAAAGGAACACTTTGCCTTTTTCCTTCACGACCTTTTCGTAATTTTCCTCTTCACACATTTTCATGACCTCGAGCCCCAGGGCGGTGCCGAGTGTATTGGCGGAAAAAGTCGAGTGCGTGGAGCCGGCAGGGAAAACTTTGGGGTTGATGAGTTCTTCCCTCGCCCAAATGCCGGAGAGCGGATTCAGGCCGTTCGTGAGCGCCTTGCCGAACACGACGATGTCGGGCTTTACGTGGAACTCGGCCAACGCCCAGAGCTTGCCCGCGCGGTGAAAACCCATTTGGATCTCGTCGTCGACGAGAAGGATGTGGTGGCGCTCAAGAATTTTCTTAAGATAGGGAAAATACTCTTTCGGCGGGATCACGTAGCCGCCGGTGCCCTGGATCGCCTCGACGTAAAAGGCGCCGTACTCAGCTTCGTTGACCTTAGTGTCCAAAACGCCGTTGTACTCGGTCTCGAAAAGCTTCTCGAATTGTTTGACACAGTACATCCCGCAGTCCGGGTATTTTTTTCCGTACGGGCAGCGGAAACAGTAAGGGTACGGCACAAAATGCGCCTTGTCGGAGAAATGGCCGTAACGCCGCCGGTAGCGGTAACTTGAGGTAATCGCGGAAGCGCCGAGGGTCCTGCCGTGATAACCTCCCATGAACGCAAAAACAAAATTTTTCTTCGTATGATTCCGGACGAGCTTCAGTGAATCCTCAACGGCCTGCGAGCCGCCGACGTTGAAATGCACGCGGCCCTTGAGCCCGAATATCCTCTCCATGGACTTGGCGATCTTCTCGGCCAGCTCCACTTTCTCCGGGTGAAGGTATTGGCAGGCCAGCTGCGGCAATTTGTCGAGCTGTTCTTTTAAAGCGTTCCCCAAACGCTCGTTCTTGTAGCCGAAACTCGCGGCCGAGTACCACATTTGAAGGTCGAGGTACGGCGTTCCGGCCTTGTCGTAAAGGTAGATCCCCTCGCAACGCTCAAAGAACTTGGGCGGTTCGAGATAATGGACCGTGTCCCCCCAGGAGCAATATTTTTTTTCTTTTTTCAGCAATTCCGCTTCTGAAATCGACATGGTTACTCCATAAATCCGAAATCCGAAGCACGAAATTCGAAACAATAACCAAAATTCGAAACAAAGGTTTCGAGCATTTGAATTTTAGTCATTTGAGTTTGTTTCGGATTTCGATATTCGAATTTCGAAATTTTCAATCAACCAACTTTCAATATCTCGAAAATTAGAATACGGGATATGCTCGACCTTGTTTTCCTGGCAGAATTTCAATAGTTTATTTTTCGCGAAGGTAAGCGACGCTTTTTTTGCCGCGAAACGGTCCGACAATCCGTCGCCCACAAATACCACAAAGTCCTTGTCCGGATTGTTGTCGCGCATCACACGCACCTTGCAATTTGCGCATGCGTGCTCGCACATCGCGCCGTCCGGGAAGGAGATCTCCGGCTTGCCGTTCTTCCACAGGATCTCATTCGAGAAAACGGGAACGTGGTGTATGAGATCATGAAATATCCTGAAATTATTCTCAAGCACCGAATCGATCACCGAGCGGAAACCGTCGCTCACGATGGAAACGGAGATCGAGAAAGATTGCGTGGTTTTCAGGAACCCAGTGAAGTAAGGGTCGATCTCGATCGTTTTCAGGAATTTTCTGAGATCCTCCTCAGAGGCGCTCACGAGCGCCATCTGTTTCGACAGGCATTCGCGCGAACCGATCCGGCCTTCGGTCCAATCTTTTTCAACGGCCCGCCACTCTTCCGAAGCGAACCTCTCAAGCATCATGTCGATGACGTCATTTTTTGTGACCGTGCCGTCGAAATCGATAAAAAAGCGCATTAGGAGATCAACCCTCGAACTTTCTGACGACGAGCGCGACATTCTGCCCCCCGAATCCGAAAGAGTTGCTTAAGACCGTTCGAACCCGCGTTTCCCGCGCGTTATTCGGCACGTAGTCGAGGTCACAGGCCTCGTCGGGGTCCTCATAATTGATCGTCGGCGGGATAATGCCCGCCCGGATAGTGAGAACGCTTGCGATAAGCTCGACCGCGCCTGCCGCCGCGATCATATGCCCGAGCATCGATTTGATCGAACTCATCGGGATCCCAAACGCGTGGTCCTTAAACACTTGCTTCACCGAGGAAGTCTCGATCGAATCGTTGAGCTCGGTCGATGTGCCATGCGCATTGATGTAGTCGATGCCGTCGACGCTGATCAGAGCGTCCTCAAGCGATAAACGCATCGCCTGGACCGCACCCTTGCCGTCGGGGTGCGGGTCGGTGAGGCGAAACGCGTCGGCCGTCGTGCCATAGCCGGCAAGTTCCGCGTAGATCTTGGCACCCCTCTTTTTCGCGTGATTCAATTCCTCCAAAATAACCACTCCCGAGCCTTCGGACAGGACAAACCCGTCCCTGTCCTTGTCGAACGGCCTCGAGGCACGTGCGGGCTCATCGTTCCTTGTGGAAAGAGCCGTCAGAAGATTGAAACCGGCCAACCCCAGAGGATGGATCATCGAATGCGCGCCGCCCGAGATCATCACGTCCGCATCGCCGCGGCGTATGATCTCTGCCGCCTCTCCGATCGCCTGGCTGGACGCTGCGCAGGCAGTCAGGCAATTCGACACCACGCCCTCCACTTGAAACACGCGCGACAAGTGGTTCACGGTCTGGTAAGGCTCCTGTTCCAAAATGGATCTGGGCGTCAGACGCTCGAGGCTCTTTTCGTGGTAATCCTTTATTTTCACGGAGCTTCCGCCATTGATGGACTCGGAAACGATCGATGCGTATTCTGAAAAATTAAAGCCTCCGTCGCCGGCTCCGAAATATATTCCGACGCGGTTCCTGGACACGCGGGCATTGTTGAAACCGGAATCCCTGACGGCTTCATCGGCCGCTTCCAGCGCGAAATGGCTGTTCCGGCCGAGTCCGCGCAGGTCCTCGTCTTTCGCGGGCCATTTTGAGAAATCAAAACCCTTGACCTCCCCGGCGATCTGCGTCGGAAAACCGGACGCGTCAAAGATAGTGATCTGCGCCGTGCCGGAGCGGCCCTCGACAAGCCCGCGCCAGGTCTCCTTCACGCCGTTGGCCAGCGGCGTCACGGCGCCCATGCCGGTGATCACGACTCTTTTTCTGTCCACCGGTTAGCCCTCGAACTTTCTGAGGACAACCGAAGCGCACTGGCCGTTGAACCCGAAACAGTTCGTCATCGCGGACCGGATCTTTTTTTTGACCGGTTCGTCTGTGACTATTTGAAACCCAAGCGCGGGGGTGGCGTGTTTGAAATTCATCGTGGGCGGGATCACGGAGTTGGCGATGGAAAGCGCGGAGATAATGAGGTCCAACGCGCCCGCCGAGAAACCGGTAAAACCCGTCACGGGTTTCGAGGCGCTCACCAAAAGCCCGGGCGCCGAGCCGTCAAACACCTCATAGATCGACTCCGCTTCGAGCGTGTCTTCTTTGGCAATGCCGATGCCCGCCGCCTGAACATAACCCAGTTCCGAAGGCGGAACCTTGGATTCCGCCAGGGCCGACTTCATCGCGGTCTTATGGCCCGAGCCGGAGGAAGAGCCGAAACCTGTGACCTCCGCGTAAATTCGAGCGCTTCTTTTTTTCGCGTGCTCCAGTTCTTCGAGCACCAAAAATCCGGACCCCTCGCCCACGACAATGCCTCCGGCCTCGGAGTCAAAAGGTTTGTACATCCGTGTGGGGTCGTGGCCGTTCACATCCGACAACACACCGAGGATCTGGTACTGCGTCATGCCGACGGGATTGACTTTAGACTCCGCGCCGCCGGCCAACATGAGGTCCGCCGAGCCGCGCTCAATGATCCTAGTCGCTTCCCCGACCGCCTGAAGGCTCGCCGAGGCGCCTGTCGTGATGGTGTTATTGGGGCCTTCAAGATTGAATAGGATCGAAATGTGACAGGCCGACATGTTGGGGAGGTATTTCAAAAGCCACAAAGGAAAAAGCGCAGGCAAACCCTCTTCGCCGAATTTTTTTAGATCGATCTTTCCGTCCGCGTCCGTGGCGTTCTGAAGGCTGTAGGCAAGTTCATCCAATTCATGGTTCAAAACTCCCGAGCCTACAACGACGCCGAACCGCTCGCGGTTGGTTTTTGAAAGATTGAGGTTAGAATCTTGGAGCGCAAGCTTTGCGCCCGCGACGGCCAGTTGAATGTCGCGCGCCATTACTTTAAGCGACTTTCGCTGCTCGATGAACTTCTCGGGCTCAAAGTCCTTGATCAGCGCGCCCACCGACTTCCAATCGTCGCTGTAGGAGAGAAAATCTATTCCCGACTTTTTCTCGAGCGTGGCTTTCCAAAGCGCTTCGGCGCCCTCGCCCGAGGCCGTGACAGCGCCAAGCCCCGTGATGACCACTCTTCTTTTCATCGGCTCGCCCCGCTCATCCTGGCCACTTCATACACGTCATAATGCTTGAGAAATGTGTCATTGAATACGATCTTGCCGCTTTGGCCGTCCTTGAGAGAATCCACGGTCGCCAGAAGCAGAGACACCTCGGCGACGAGCGCGTTCCCGTGCCGGACCGTGCCCGACACCCAGGCGCCTTCCTCGCGTTCCTCGTCGATCTTCGCTTCTACGCGGAAATCGCAGGGAGGCGCAACGGGCCGAATGAAGCGGGCCTTGGCGATCTTGGCCAGGATGACCTCTTTTTTGAAATCGATCCCAAGCCCCAAAAGCACTCCGCCGACCTGCGCGATCATTTCAATATACAAAGGTTCCGGCACGAGCGGTTTTCCCGGAAAATGGGCGGCAAAAAAATCCTCACGGCCTGTGAAAGCCTTTGTGGCCTTCGCGCGCTCGCCGACTTTGAGAAGTTCGAATTTGTCGATCAGGTCCCAGCGCATTGAACAACCACGTAATCCTTTTTTACCTCAAATGAAAGCCTGGGGTCTGTCTCGGGGATCGCGCAAATATCCGAGAAACTCGCCAGGCCGCTCTCAGCGCCACCCATCGATTTGAACACGGCTTCCTTGGCGGCCAAAAGCACCGCAAGATGCACATGTGGATCTTTATTTTTTCGGATGTAAGCGATTTCCTCGCCTGTAAGGAAAGATTTCAGGTTGTCTTTGTGAGATTCGTAAAAGGCTTTGGCTTTTTTGAGTTCGACCAGGTCAACACCGATGGAAGGAACGCGGCCCGGCTTTTTGGACCTCGTCACCGGATTATTTGCTGACGGCCGCCGGCTTTTCGGACAGGTAATCCACGACCATGCCCACGGTGAAAACTTCCCCGAGGTTGGCCACAAGCGGATTCTTGGCAAAACCGTCCAAATTGCTGCTTGAGATGCGTTTTTTAAGCTCCTCGAGACCGGCCGGGGTCACCTTGCCGTCCTGCACGAAACGCGCGTCGGTGAGAAGCTTCTCCGGGAACAGTTCTCCCTTTGGGATCTTGATCTTGAAAGTTTTTTCAAGGCGGAAAACAATGTCAAGAAAATCAATGGACTCTGCGCCGAGGTCCTTGATGAGCGACGAATGCAATTGGATCTTGGACTCATCCACTTTGAGCGCCTGGGAAATAATGGTCTTTACGTTCTTTATGACCTCGTCTTTTCCGTTTTGCATAAATTAAGGTTAAGCTCCCACCAACGTGAAATGGGCGGTCAAGGCCTTTCGGACTTCGCCTTGGTCCGCCAGATCGATGCGACCTTCAAAAAAATACCCGGCATCTTCTTTTTTTAGAAGATGCGCAAAAATACTGAGCCGGTTCCCGGGCCTGACGAACCTGCCGAACTTCAGATCTTCCGCTTCCGAAAGCCGAAAATGAGGGCCCACAACACCCGAATCCCTGAGGAGGAGAGCAGCAGCCTGCTTCAACGCTTCAAAAACCAGGACCCCCGGCATGACCGGAAATCCGTTGAAATGGTCCTTCAAAAACTCCTCGGTGCCCTTCAGAGTGTAAAACGCCGTAACACTCTCATTCTTTATTAGTTCAGTGACGCCGTCAATGAAGCTAAACGAGGCCACCCCATCCCCTCTTTTTTTTCGCGAAGCGAAAGAATCCGCCTGAGGCGGATTCGTAAATCCCTCGGATTTAAAAAGAGGGGATAGGGCCATAAGGGGGTACTATAACACGAACCGGAAACAAATTCCAAGCGTGGAATTTTTAGATTCTAAACTTCGGACATCGTCCGTCGTTCAGCTCTCAAATCGCGGACGGGGTTCCCTCCCCAGGCACCCCTGGCAGGGATCTTCGTACCCTTCGGGAGAAAGCTACACGGGGCGATGGAGGCGCCGTCGCCGATCTCGCAGTCCGGCAGGATCACCGAACCCAGCCCGATGGAAACATTGTTCCCGATCTTCGTCGGCGCCAGACTCAGAAAGCCCCGCTCGGAAGCATGGCAGATGAGCGCCACGCCGCCTCCGATCAGCACATTATTCCCTATCTCGAGCATCGACAGATCCGCGAGACCCGAGGTATTGATATTCACGCCCTTCCCCACTTTCGCGCCCATCGCGCGGTAAAAGAGCGTTTGGAACGGCGAGAGCCGGAGGACATCGAGAAAAGCGCTGTTGGCAATGAGAATGAGCGAATTATAACCCATCCACAACAATGATTCTTTCGAGTGAATATGAAAAAGTCCGGGTTTGATCCTAAAACCAAAAATATTTTTTATGAACATGCATATGAAAATCAGCGCCGTCCCGAAAAGAAAATAACCGAATGCGATCGAGAACGAGAGCGCAAGAAGCTTGAGCCAAACCACATGAACACCCATGGCCTTCCATACCCAGTAAAAGAACGCCACCATGGGAAAAAGGCTAAGGCCCAGTACGAGGACCGAAAGAAGATGCAGAAAGACGATCCAGAGATTAAAGCGTGTTTCTTCCCACTTCCGACGTTTTATTTTATCGCCCGCATTTTCCACCCCACCACCTGATTTTCGATTCAACGAATCAGACATTTTATGTTGTCCGCCTTTGGCGGACAAATCAGGTGGTGGGGCCATGTTGGCGATTGTAGCATAAAAGATTGGAGCAAGAAATGACGAACGGGTCCTGCCCGCCAATAAACGTGTCGGACTCGTCCACACGCGTCGACGCGGTTTTTGGGCGTGCTCGCCGACGCTTTGTGGCGAGCCGCTTCGACAGGTCGCCGCGGCGACCGCCGCCTGCCGGCAGGCAGGCGTCTCCGCGTCACCCGTTCGTCATTTCTTGCTTCCACTGTTTAACAATGATACATTAGCTTCTCATGCAGTCCAAAGAGCGGTTTATATTCATCAGCGGCGGGTCGCGGGGGATCGGACGAGCGATCGTGCTCTCCCAAGCCGGCTCGGGCACCACTTTATTCCTCAACTACCTTCGTGACGACGAGTCCGCGCTGAAAATCAAGTCGGAAGCCGAGAAAAATGGCGCCGCCGTGCATCTGGTCCGGGGCAATATCGGGGATCCTGAGGACGTGGAAGCAATATTTAAAGACATACAAAAAAAATCAAATCACCTCGATGCTTTGATCCACAGCGCCGCACTCGGCGTATTCAAGCCGGTGTCACAACTCCGCGTTAAGGACTGGGATATCTCGCTCGATGTGAACGCGAAAGCGCTTCTGACCTTAAGCCAGGCGGCGCTTCCGCTCATGAAAGCGCGCGGCGGAAAGATCATCGCGATATCCAGTTTGGGCTCGAAGCACTTTACGCCGAATTATGGCGCGATCGGCATCTCAAAAGCCGCGCTGGAGGCGCTTGTAAGATATCTCGCCGTGGAGCTTGCCCCTTTCAAGATACTCGTCAACGCCGTTTCGGGCGGGCTTGTCGACACCGATTCACTCAAAATGTTCCCCCAGATCGAGACGATGAAGAAGGAATTTTTGAAGCGCACGCCCGGCGGGCGGCTCGGCAGTCCCGACGATATCGCCAATGTCGTCTCGTTCCTTTTAAGTCCCGCAGCCGGCTGGATCTACGGCCAAACGATCATTGCCGACGGTGGCTATTCCCTTTCTTGATCCTGTCTTAGTCATCCTTCTTTTAGTCATCACGCTTGAATGGGTGAGAAGGATCCTTTGGGTCACGCGTTACAGAAAAACCAATCCTCCGCTTTTACCGGTCACTTTCGCTTCGGCCTCCGCTCCAAAAATTTCCGTGATCATCCCGGCCCGCAACGAGGAGAAAAATATAGGCAATTGCCTGGAACATATCTTTAAGCAAAACTACCCCAATTATGAAGTGATCGTCGTGGATGACCGCTCTTCGGATATGACCGTGGATATCTTAAAAAAGTTTGAATCCGAAGGCGCCGGCAGGACCCGCGGCGCTGGAAAGTGTTTTTTTAAAACCGTACGCATCGAAAAACTCCCGCCGGGCTGGACCGGGAAAAACTACGCGATGTTCGCGGGCTCGAGGATCGCCGCCGGCGAATGGCTCCTCTTCACCGACGCGGACACGACGCACAGGCCGCTGAGCCTTGCAACGGCCGTGTCCTGTGTGTTTGAAAAAAAGCTCGATTTTCTGACACTGGCGCCGGAAACCGAATCGAGAAGTTTCTGGGAAAAAACTATCCAGCCGCTCGCTTCTTCATGTCTTGCGATCTGGTTCAGTCCGGAGAAGATCAACGATCCAAAAAGCGACCTCGTGCTCGCGAACGGCCAGTTTATCCTGGTCCATAAAACGTGCTACGAAAAAACAGGGGGCAACGAAGCCGTGAGGGCCGAGGTCGTGGAGGACGTGGCGCTTGCAAGAAAATTAAAGGCTGAAGGCTACCACGTCGCTTTCTTGAACGGCATTCATCTTTATTCCACGAGGATGTACAGTTCTCTTAAAGAGATCACAACCGGCTGGAAGCGGATTCTCGTATTTCTTTTCAATAAAGACATCCCGGCCATGCTCCATAAAATATTTCTGTTCCTATTTTTTTCACTTCTGCCGTACGCAGCGCTCATTACGGAAACGGCCCTCAAGATCTCAGGCTCCCCTCAATTCTCGCCGGCCATATTATATTTAAGTTTGTCTCTGTGCATCCTGATCAGTGCCGTCCGGTTCATTGGAAATAAAACGGTCAAGTCCGATCCCTGGTACGGCTTGTTGCACCCTTTGGGGTCGCTCGTGATGGTCTGGATCCTCCTCTGCTGCATCGGCCGCGTCGTTTTGAACAAACCTTCCAAATGGAAGGGCCAACACTACGCTTAAGCCTTACACGCGGTAAGGTATTTGCACATCCAAGTTCTCTATCTTCTTGAAATCGTGCGCGTCACGTGTAATAAGCGTAAGCTCATGGGTTTGCGCGAGCGTAGCCTGAAACGCATCGGGAAGTTTGAGGTGGTAACGAGTGCGAAAGCCCGCGGCCTTGTCCGCCTCATCGGGGCCGATAGACAAACACTCGTATTCATCAAGAAACGCCGATACCTGCTCCCACTGATCGGATGCCTTCACAAGGACCTCGGCCCGTGTGATCACCGATATCAACGCTTCTTCGGGATCCACTTTTGATAACCATTCCGTGGCGCCGGCAATGCCATTCAAATGGTCAATGATGATCGTGGAATCCAAAAGAAATTTCGTCCGCAAATTAATCCCACTCCTCACGGAGCTTGCGGACCGAACGCACGCTGTCATCGCCGCCCTTTAAAAGACCCGCCGTATCCTTCAAGATCCTGAGGTAATCCCCCTCGCGCGCTTTCTTTTGAAATTGTTTAATTGCCATCCGGATCGTTTCCGCCGTCGACCGCTCATGCCGGTCGCTATACCTGTCCAGCCATCTTTTATCCGATTCTTCCAGCGTTACAATGGTCCTGACCATTTTCCACCTCCGCTAGAAGTATATCATATATACGATGATATATCAATAATAGTAAGAAGAATAGTAAGAAAATCCCTCTTCGAAGCGCATCGGACTTTTTCGAGCGTTTATGGATCCGAAGTAAAGGGTAAGGGGATACGTCAAAAATCGGCGCAAGCCGCGCCCTTTGATATAGCTTCGTCCATCGCGGCGATTCCGATTTTTGACGAGGGGCACACACGGCATTCTGTTCTTCAGAATGCCGTGTTCCCCACCCTTTACTGAGGATCCATGCGAGAAAAAGTCCGTTAAGCGAAGAAGAGGGATTTTCTTACTTCAATGCCACGGAGCCTGCTGGATGAGAAGACGGTCGATCGCTAGCTTTTATTCTTCGTGGCTGTAGATTTTATAGAGTTGGCGGTGGGCTTGGTTTTGGAATTCGGCGTCGAGGCCGACGTTGGCTTGAAATTCGTTGTAGGAGTAGGTGCCTGTTAGTTTGTCCTGCCAATCATAAAGTTCCATTTGAAGCGGCAGGTCACTTTGTTCGTCGAATAGGACCAGGATGCGGTAGGCAAAATAATCTTCGTCGTCGCTCGAGCCCGTGAACGTGACCTCCATTTTTTCTCCGGCGATGTCCCCTTCCCTGGTCTCCCCTTTCGAGACCACCTTCAGCTTTGCATCTTTCGCGGAGCGGATCACGGCCCTCGTAAAATCGAACAAGAACGTCCCCAACCCCGCGTCCTCAATGTCATAGGACTCGCTTCCTTCCCGCACCCAGGGGCTTGAGCGCTCCAAGAAAACAACGGGCGCCAACCCGAACAAAAGTCCCGGTTTATGAATAGCCAGCTTCCCGTCGTTTTTTCCTCTTTCGTAAACTAACTGCAAACCCTTCTTGTGCGTATTGAGCCACCCCATGTAGATCTTCCAAGGCTTCTCGAACTTGAGATAAATCTCTTCTTTTTCACCAAGCGCGTCTTTTGAGATCTCATACTTATGAAAGACCGCCTTGTAGTCCTGGATCGAGCGGTAAAAAACAATGCCCCTTTCAAGGGTCGACAAGAGACGCGACTCCTCTGGGTTGGCTGAAGCAATTTTTTTGACCCGCGAAAGATCGTTCAGCAATATCTCTTCAGTCAATGAAAATGCAGAGGTAGTCAGAAAAATTAAAAAAGAACTCAAAGATACAATCAAAAAAAGATGACATTGCGGGTGACGCGGAGGTGCCTGCCTGCCGGCAGGCAGGGGGCGCCGGTTCATAGTCTCTCCAAAAAATTTGCTATCTTTTCCTCATAAGTTTCTTTTGCCAGCACGACCGCCTCGTTGTGCCCGGCACCCGGTATCACGAGGCGTTCCATCGATCTTTTGTCCGTGTTGATCCCCTCCAGGAACGCCTGATGCAGGCTCGGGGCATAATCATCGTGTTCGCCGTGGATCATGAGGAGCGGCGCATGGGGCTTTCTCAAAAGGCTCTCGACTTCCACAAATTTGGTTCCCGATCTTTTTTGCGAATACCAAAAACCAAGTTCCGCAAACACATTCACGATCCACGTGGGATACTTCTGGCCGAAAATGTTTGGCTTCACAAGGATCGGCCCCCATTTCCGGATATAGTCGCGGAATATTTCCTTCATCGAGAAGAGGCCGTCGGCGACCACGGCTCGTACGGCCGGATCCCGGACGGAGGCCCCGAGCGCGATGTCGGCGCCGTTGGAGACGCCAAAGAGGACCACTTGGGTCCCGCTTCCGAAGCTGCCCCTCGCCCAGTGGATCACCGTGAGAAGCCTGTCCACGTCCTCCCGCGTGGGCCACTGCGAGAGCGAGTTTTCCGCGTGCGCCGCGGGCTCCTTCTTGAAATCAACGCTCAGCACATGGAACCCGAGCCTCGGAGCCAAAGTGGCGTATTTTCCCCAGGATTCCTTCGCGGCGCCCGACTCATGGCAGAAGATCAAAACGTTTTTAGACCCTTTATTTTCCACCCAGAGCGATTCGATCTCTCTGTCGCTTGAATCCAAAATGATGACCTTCTCGCCGAGCGGGTCCGAAAAATTCTCGATCACCGGTTTATATACAAGGCTCATGAAGATACCGCTGATCATGCGTGTGTATTTGAAGGCCGAATGGATAAAGTAGCCCGCGACGACCGAAAAAGCTCCCAGGAAAAAAATAAGGACCGGTCTCATGCCTTTTTCCTTCGTTCAACCATGATCACCCCAAGGACGCTGAGCTCAAACAGCGCGATGAGCGGGACCGCCAGAAGGATTTGACTCGCAATATCCGGGCTCGGGGTGAGAACCGCAGCTAAAATAAAAATTAGCACAAGGATGTGCCGGTGAAAATGGCTGAGCGTCCGCGCATTCAGCACCCCGGCCCACGCGAGCGCACTCACGAACACGGGCAGGTTGAACGCAACCCCGAACGCGACGAGCATGCCGAGCAAAAAATCCATGTAGCCGGTCACCGAGATCATGGGCCTCAGAAAATCCGTCTGCATGCCCATCAGGAACGTGAGCGCAGCGGGGATCACGAAGTGATAACAGAACAAAACCCCTGACATGAATAAAACCGAGGTCGCTATCGTCATGACCGAGACCGCTACTTTTTCGTTTTTCTTAAAAGCGGGGGAAATAAAAAGCCAGCCCTGGTTCAAGATCACGGGGGAGGCCAGCAAAAACCCCGCGAATAACGCCACTTTTAATTTCACGATAAATGCCTCGGCCGGCGAGAAAAAATAGACCGTGTTGAGCTCGGGTTCAATCGGCTTTAAAAGCGCCGCCAGCAGGTTGTCCGAAAACAAGTAGCCCGCGCCGGTCCCCAGACACAAAGCGGCCAGCGAAATGAGGATCCTCCTTCGCAATTCGTCCAAATGCTCAAAAAACGTCAATTCTTCCCTAGGCTTCATTTTCCTACATCCATCGGGCTAGAATTATAACTCGCCCCCTTGAAAATCACCAGATTCCCGTGTAGACTCCGGCAGTCCCAGGCAAGCTTCATTGACTTAACCGGAGCCTTCTGCTAGCATGGTGGCTAATTATGGATAAATGGGTCTCGGGTGAAAGCTCCTTCAAACGCGTCGTTCCCGCCGAAAACGAGAACGGCGCTCCCGTTGAAGAAGCGCGGCAAGTCTACGAGTCCTCCTCCATCGAGGAGCTCAAAAACCGCCTTTCGGAACAGCTAAAAAGGAAAGAAACCAAAAAAAGGGGCTTCAGAAATTCGCTTCTTGTCATGGCGGTCCTGACCTCGGTTTTCGCCGTGTCCACGGTACTTCTCTTGACGCGAGTGGGCGTCCTTCAGGGCCGGAATCAGGGCCTCAGCTTGGAAATAGAAGCTTTAAATTCCCAAATCCAAACGCTTGAAAGCGAAAATAAAAGTATTCAATCCAGGATCACAATGGCCGAAAGAGAGCGCGACGATCTAAAGGGAAGGCTCTCCGACACGGTGCGTCTCAAAGAATCGCTTGAAGAAGAACTCAGGAAAAACCAGACGCTGGTGGGCAACACGAATGAGGAAAAAACGTACCTGGAGGAAATACTGATCAGTAAGACAAAAGAGATCGAAGCGCTGCGCAAGAACTCACCGGCCGCGGCCGCCGCGACCACGACCTCCGTGTCCGGCGAACTCCGGACCTTGTCACAAGAGCTCAAGGAAAAAGACGCCGAGGTTGCCCGGCTTTCCGAACAAAACCGGATCCTCTCAAACCGGATAGAAAAACTTTATAAGATCACAAACGACAAGATCGCCCAGATCAATGTCGCAAAGATCGCTCTTGAAGAAACGATCTCCGAGGCCAGAAATAACATTGACCGGGAGTGGAGCACGGTGGACCTGGGCTCGATCCAGGCGACGCCAACCTCGATAGCCACAGCCGCCGCGCAGCCGACCGGAGATAAAACAACGGGCAGGAAAGAAGGCCGAGTACTCGCGATCAATGAAGAGCACGGGTTTGTTGTCGTCGACCTTGGAAAGGCCAACGGCATTGATTCCGGCGCGAGGCTTGTAGTGAAGCAAAACGGCGAAACGATCGCGGCGCTTGCGCCGCTCGAAATACGAGATGTGATGACCGCCTGCAACATCAAGGAATTGAAGTCCGGACGGAAGATCGCCGTCAGCGATTCTGTTTCAATCCAGAAGTAAGAAAGACCTTCCCCGCGCGATAAGCCTGAATATTGATCTCGGCGGCTTTCGGAATGTTCGCCCGGATAATTCTCTCGATCACTTCGTCCTTGGCTATCTCCAAAACCTGATTTAAAGCCCCCAGCATCACGATATTGGCGCTCCGTTTTTCCTTCACTTCCGATGTCGCGATCATTGAGGCGGGAATAAGGATGATCTGATAGTCGTACTCTCCATTCTTGATGTCGAGGCCCTGATTGTCGACAAGCACCAGCCCGCCTTTTTTAACAAAATGCTTTTTTTCAAAATAAGCCTGGGGCGTCATGCACACGAGGCATTCCACCTCGCCGACCTCGGGGTTGGGGTTGACGTAGGGACTGTTTGAGAGCGTCACGGCCGCAACGGTCCTTGCCTTTGTCACTTCCGGCTCATACCAGGGTGAATTGTAGGCGAACCGGCTGACTCCCAATTTCATTAAAATATCCGCCAGCGACTGCACCCCCTGCCCTCCCTCCCCTCCGAGATAAAGCCGCATTTCTTTCGAAGGCTCTGAACGCGCGGCATCCCCGCCAAAAACAAGCCCCATCGACTCAAGTGTTTTAATAAAATGACGGAAACGGTCCTGGGCCGCCACCAAGGGAGAAGCGTCGGATTTTTTCCTTTCTTCAAGCGCCTCACGGATGATTGCCTCGGGGTCCTCAAAGTCCTCTCCCCAGCCAATGGCGGTCGGGAAGGTTTGGGTCATGGTCTTCGAGGTGTATTCCTTTGAAAGCGCAATTGGGTGGAGTTTTTTTCCTGCCGCTTGAAAGGCCTCGATGATCTCCTTGGGGGCTCTTTGGTGCTCGGTGCAGGTGGCGATCACTTCAATGACGCTCATGCCGTCGCCCTTGATCTGGTGCAAAAGCGCCTGGTTCAGGAATCCCTGGAACTGCTGATTGAGTTCCGGCGTGCCTAAAAGCGTGCGTCGGAAATAACTCACGCCCTGCTTGTGCAAAAGCTCGGAAACGTCCACCGGAAAACCGCTTAAAGAGGCGTCACGGCCTTTGGGGGTCGTTTTTGAGAACTGCGAAAGCGGCGTTGTCGCCGAAAGTTGTCCCCCGGTCATGCCGTACGTGCCGTTGTTGATCAAGATCACGGTGATCTTCTCGCCGCGCGCGGCCGCGTGCATGAGCTCGCCCAGGCCTATGTCGAGCGCGTCGCCGTCGCCCTGGTAGCAGATCACGAGCGAATCCGGCTTTGAGCGCTTGGATGCGGAAGCGGCCGCAGGGCTGCGGCCATGAGGCACCTGCACGTTGTTCACACGTTCTTTTTTGAAAAAGTCATAGAGAAATATGGAACAACCCACGGGCGAGTAAAGCGTGACTTCAAAATCCTTGAAAGTGTCGAACGCGGAACCCAGAGCCTCCGTGCCGTACTTGTGGTCACATCCTGAGCAATAGTATACGTTCTTGTCCGTCATTGATTCCTGCTTGCGGGGCTCGGCGCGCTTTCCCTCCATGCTTTGCTTGTATTCCACATCGTGTGTTGAGTCCGAAACCGCGATTTTCTCAAAGCGGTCGCCGCGATTGACCACGAATAGGGGCTTTGAACCGAGAAGCCTGCGGTGATCCTCAAGGTTATTCCGGACCGTGGTATTGTTCATTTCTTTTAAAAGGTATTCCAGGTCCGTCACGATCTCCTTTTCGGAAGGCAGCGTGCCGCCGGGCCTTTGGCAGGTCCCCACGATCCCGAGGTCCCCAACGACGGTCCGGACCCTTTCACAGAGCTGGCCGATGCCGCCTTCCATCACGTAAAGCTGCCCGTAGTTCCTGACAATGCGGCGGATCTCCTCTTCGGGAAATGGATTTAGCGCTTTAAGCGATAGCTGGCCGACCGGAAGCCCCATGTCACGGGCGCGGTCCACCACGCCGCCGCCGATCCTGGAAAAAAAGCCGTAATTCACAAGCACAAGTTTTGCCCTACCTTCGGGATCATCCAAGCGGTAGGAAGAAACGGCAATATTTTTTAATGCGGTATCCTTCTTTAAACTCTCGAACCTTCGCAGGAGCTTCCAGTTGTGTTCCTCGAGAACGCCCTCGCGGACAAAAATGGACGTCCGGACGTCCTTGGAGGTAGAGGTCTGCAACGGTGTAACACCGTCCGGGATCTCATACTGTTCTTTCAGTTGCCCGACATAGCCATCTGATAAAATAAACCCGGGAATTTTGTATTGGGTGGAGAGCCGGAACGCCAGGCGCACGAAGTCGAACATCTCCTGCGCCGAAGCCGGCGCTAGAACGATATTTTGATAATCGCCGTGTCCGCCTCCGAGCACCGCCTGGTTGAAATCCGACTGGGCGCCCTGAATATTCCCAAGCCCCGGCCCGCCGCGCGCCACGTCCACATACACGAGGCCGCGGCCTCCGAGCTCCATGCCGGCCGCGTAGGATATCGCTTCCTGCATGAGGCTGATGCCGGGACTCGAAGTCACGGTCAAGGCCGGGGTCCCCACGGAGGCTGCGCCCAGCACCATGTTGCCGGCGGCGATCTCGCTCTCGGCCTGAATGAATGTGGCGTTCACTTCTCTTGAGATGCGGCTTAAATATTCGGTGACCTCGTTGACGGGTGTGATCGGGTAACCGGCCGCGAATAGGAGTTTTTCGCCGGACTTGGACACGGCGCCCGCGGATTCGATCGCCCAAACGATCGCGCCGTTCACGAGCGCAAGATTTCCGTTGTTCACGGCCTTAGGCATAATCTCTTTCCAGGTTCTGAATCACCTCTGACTTTATTTTTTCCGCGCTTAAGCCCAGCGAATCAAGCAGTGTCTCGCGCTTTCCATGCTCAATGAACCGGTCGGGTATCCCGAGTGATCTTATTTTGACCGAAGGAGAAAGGAGCGTGCCCTCTTTTTGGAGGAGCTCCAGCACCGCGCCCCCGAAACCTCCCGCGAGCGCGCCCTCCTCCAGCGTGAAAATGAGTTTTGCGTCCCTGGCCAGATCCAAAATGATTTCCTCGTCCAGAGGCTTCGCGAAGCGCGCGTTCACCACGCCGGCCTCGATCCCCTCTTTTTCAAGAAGGACGGCCGCCTCAAAAGCCGTGTACACCATACTGCCATAAGCCAAAAACAGCGCGTCTTTGCCATGCCTTAAAATTTCCGCGCGGCCCGACCGGATGGGCGCGGGCGGGACCTCTTTCAACGCGCAGTTTGTCTCCTCGGCGACCGCGCCGCGCGGGTAGCGCACCGCGATCGGGCCCGCCCGGTGACTCAGGGCATAGTCGAGCATCAGCTCAAGCTCCCTTCCGTCCCGCGGAGCTGCAAGGCACATGCCGGGAATCTTCCTCATATATGCAATGTCAAAAACGCCGTGGTGCGTCGGCCCGTCCTCGCCGACAAGCCCCGCGCGATCGAGGCAAAAGATAACCGGAAGCTCCTGAAGCGCCACATCGTGGATGATCTGGTCATGCGCCCGCTGCAAAAACGTCGAGTAGATAGCAACCAGCGGCCGCAACCCCTTTTTCGCCAGCCCCGCCGCGAACGACACGCCGTGTTCTTCCGCGATCCCGACGTCAAAGAACCTGTCCGGGAACTTTTGAGAAAACTCCACAAGCCCGGTGCCGTCGCACATCGCGGCCGTGATGGCGGCCACACGGGGATTTTTTCCGGCCAGCTCCACCGCTTTTTTCCCGAACACCTGCATGTAGCTTTTCGACAGGGAGAGTTTTTTGGCTTCGCCCGTTTCGATGAAAAAAGGCGTCGAAGCATGCCACCTGGCCGGGTCGGATTCGGCTATTTTATAATCCTTCCCTTTCTGGGTCACCACGTGGAGGAAGATGGGGCCCTTCATCTTTGAAATATTCCGGATAATCTGGAGGAGCCCCCGGATATTGTGCCCATCGAGCGGCCCGAAATACCGGAAGCCCATTTCCTCGAATAACAGTCCCGGCACGAGAAGATTTTTCATCCCCTCGTCGACTTTCTTTGCGTAACGGATCATCCGCTCGCCGACTTTCGGCATTTTGCGGATCAAAAGCTCGATGTCATCGCGCACGCGGTTGTAGAACGGGTTTGAGATTATTTTATTGAGGTGGCGGCTTAAGGCTCCCACGGTGGGGGAAATGCTCATTTGGTTGTCATTCAAAATAACGATCAGGTCTTCTTTCAAATGGCCCACATGGTTCAGAGCCTCGAACGCCATGCCGCTGACGAGCGAAGCGTCGCCGATCACCGCGATCACCCTTCGACCTCGCCCAGGGCTTCGTCCTCCGGACTCCGTTTTTCCATTGTCGGAGAGTATCCGGTTGGCGACCGCCAGGCCCAGCGCCGTGGAGATCGAAGTGCCGCCGTGCCCGGTCGTGAACGGATCGTGTTCGCTCTCGTCCTTATTGGAAAATCCGCTTAAGCCCCCGTGCTGACGGAATGTCTTGAAGGCCTCCTTCCGCCCGGTGAGGATCTTATGCGCGTGGACCTGATGGCCCACGTCCCAGACGATCGTATCCTTCGGTGTTTCAAAAAAGGCGTGAAGCGCCAGTGTCAGTTCCACCGCACCCAGCGCCGCGCCCAAATGCCCGCCGTTCGTGGACACCACTTCTAAAATGTACTCGCGGATCTCCTTCGCAAGCCTCGTCAATTCTTCGACGGAGAGACTTTTCAGGTCCTGAGGACTATTAATTTTGTCGAGTAGTTTAGTCATATTGACTTTTATTTGTAATAATAAACTAATTGCAACGGGTCCTGCCCGCCACAAATCACGTCGGGCGCGTCACCCGTTTCAATTAGTTTATTCACCTATAGTTAATACTTTCTATCCAAAATAAAATCGGCGATCCCACCCAAGACGGCTCCGCGCAGGCCAAAGGGCTTCAGTTCTTTTTTGGCTTTTTGCAGTATCTTTTCCGCTTCCTTCTTGGCTTCATGAACGCCGATCGCTTTAGCATACCCTTCCGAGTCCAGGATGTCATCCACAATTTGGAAAAGAAGCCCGGTGTACCGGCCGTAACGGTGGAGCGCCTCCACCCGGCTTTTAGAGCCTCCGCCCAGTGCCGCGCCCGTCCTGACGGCGGCGGCGATCAGGGCACCTGTCTTATGGGTGTTGATGTACTCAATGGTCGGAAGATCCACTTCCTTCGCCTGAAATTCCATGTCCACCTGTTGGCCTCCGACCATGCCGCGTGTTCCGGCCGCCTCCGCGATAAAACGCGCCGCTTCGATCTGCTTGGCCAGGTCTTTCGCAGAGGCGGCGCCGTTGGTCCTGCTCAAGATCGCGAACGCGAGCGTCAGGAGCGCATCTCCGGCCAAAAGTGCCGTGTCCTCGCCGAATTTCCTATGACAGGTGGGTTGCCCGCGCCGCGTGTCGTCATCGTCCATGCAGGGCAGGTCATCGTGGATCAGGGAATAATTGTGAATGAGTTCGATCGCGCAGGCGGCCGGCATCGCTTTCCTCTCATCGCCGCCCACCGCCTCACAGGCCGCGAGCAAAAGGACCGGCCGGAGGCGTTTCCCGCCCGAGAGCACCGCGTAGCGCATCGCCTTGTGTATCACAAAGGGAACCTCAGACTCCTTCGGCAGATAGGAATCAAGCGCTTTGTCGATCTTGCGGACCTGTTGCTTAAAATAAGAGGAAGTATTCAAAAAAATTATTTCTTCTTTTTTCCGGCCTCCAACGGCACGGTCTTGAATTTGCCCGAATCCAGCTTCATCAGCACTTCCACCCGCTTCTCCGCTTCCGTCAGGCGCTTGGTGCAGACATCCGCCATCCGGATGCCTTCCTCATACTGCTTCAAGGCCTCGTCAAGCGACAGCTCGCCGTTCTCGAGACGCTCGACGATCGTCTCGAGCTTCTTCAACGCCTGCTCAAACGGCACTTCTTTAGTTTCCTGGCTCATTAATCCCTCCTACTTGCGTAACTTCGCTTATCAACAGTCCTTTGCTCAGTTTTGTTTTAATTCTATCTCCGACTTTCACCATACTAAAAGAGGTGATCAGTTTTTCCTGGGGTAGTTTAAGCGTCACGCTGAAGCCGCGTTTCAGCGTTGCGGCGGGGCCCAGCGCCTCGAGCTTGCCGAGAAGCGACAACAAGCTTTCCTTTTTAAGGCGCAGGAAAGTTTTGAAGACCGAATCGACATTTTTCTTGAGCTCATCAAGCCGTTGGAACTGGACCCCGAAGATCCCGAGAGGGTCTTTCAGGCCGCGCGCTTCTTTCAGCGCTTTAAGCGCCTGTTTTAAATTTTTGATAAAACCCATGGCCGCCTGGAAAACCCTCGATTTAAGCTCAGAGACCCTCACTACAAGGTCCTCCTTCAAAGGCAGCACAAGCTCGGCGGCGGCGGAAGGCGTGGGCGCGCGCAAGTCCGCCACGAAATCCGCGATCGTAAAATCCACCTCGTGTCCGACGGCCGAAATAACGGGAATTTCGGATCCGAAAATAGCCCTGGCCACGATCTCCTCGTTGAACGCCCAAAGGTCCTCGATGCTTCCGCCGCCGCGGCCCACGATCATCACGTCCACGTTCCCCAGCGCGTTGAGATCCTCTATGGCACGCGCCACGGACTCCGCAGCGCCGTCGCCCTGGACCTGGACCGGATAAATGACAAGACTTACGTTGGAAAAACGGCGGTCGATCACGTGTAAAATGTCGCGGAGTGCCGCGCCGTCGATCGAAGTCACAAGGCCGATGCGGGCCGGAAGGTACGGGATCGCCTTTTTATGCGCCTCGTCGAACAACCCTTCTTTTTGGAGCTTGGCTTTCAACTGTTCGAAACGCAGCTGCAGAGCACCCAGCCCCTTGGGTTCCATGCGCTCGACGTAGAGCTGGTACTGTCCGCGGACCGGGTAAACGCTGACCCGGCCGAAACACAGCACCTGCGCGCCGTCGCCGAGCTCAAAACCGAGTTTCTGATTGTCCGAGCGAAACATCACGCACTGGATCTGCGCGGTCTCGTCCTTCAACGCAAAGTACATGTGGCCGGAAGTATGGAATTTGAAATTGGATACTTCGCCTTCTACCCAGGCATTTGAAAAATTCTCTTCGAGGAGAAAACGGATGTTCCGCGTGATCTCGGAAACTGAAAAAACTATTCGCGCGTCATCCTGAGGCGACAAAGTCGCCGAAGGATCTCGCTTTTGAGATTCTTCGCGGAGTTTACCCTGAGCGTAGCGAATGGGCTCAGAATGACGTAACCAGATGGATTGCTTCATTTAACCTTTTTGTGCACTCTCTCGATACTGATGGCTTTTCCGGTCAAGTGATCCACCGTAACAATAGCACCCGATAAGCGCACGTCGTTCCTGGCGGGCGTTTTCCTCACAGGAAGCTGCGTCAGGAACTTTTGGATGATCGGCTCTTTTTCGGCGCCGATCACCGAGTCGTACGGGCCCGTCATGCCCAGGTCCGTGATGCACGCGGTGCCTTTTTCAGAGACGCGCTCATCGGCGGTCTGCACGTGCGTATGCGTGCCGACGACGGCCGATACGCGCCCGTCCAGATACCAGGAGATCGCGACCTTCTCGCTTGTGGCCTCGGCGTGCATATCGACGATCATGATACTCGCGCCCTGGGTTTTCAATTTTTGAATTTCCTCGTCGGCGGAATAAAAAGGCGACGAGAAATGGTACCGCATGAAGGCCTGCCCCGCAACATGAATGACCCCGATCTTCACGCCTTTGGATTCCACGACGCAGGACCCTTGGCCCGGCGCTATTTTTGGAAAATTGGCGGGGCGAACGATCCGCGGATCTTTCTTCAGAAAATCTTCTATCTCCCGCTTCCTGTCAAACACATGGTCGCCGCAGCTGATGACGTCACAACCATTTCGAAAAAGCTCTTTTGCGATGCCTTCGGTGATACCGGAGCCGTCCGCCGAGTTTTCGGCATTGGCGACCACAAAATCGACCTCACCGCTTTTTTTCATCGAATTCACAAAAAGCTCGACCGCTTTGCGGCCCGGATCGCCGTAAATATCGCCAATACATAAGATCTTAATCATAATAAGGTAAGGATGGATTACTCTGATTTAAAAAATGATTGCGCAGATTTGAATGAATCAGAGTAATCATTACTTTAATCTGCGTAATCCATCAAAAAATTCATTTAGCCACATCTTCCGCTCTGGTTTCTCTGATGACAACGACCTTGATCTGTCCGGGGAACGTGAGGGTCTCCTGTATCTTCTTCGTGATCTCGCGGGCTAGCGCCGGCAGCGTTTCTTCGGGCACCTTCTCGGGCTTCACCACCACCCGAAGCTCCCGTCCCGCCTGGATCGCGTAGGCTTTTTCAACGCCCGGGTATTTGTCCGCGATCTCCTCGAGGTTCGTAAGGCGTTTGATGTAAGTGTCAAAACTCTCGCGGCGGGCCCCCGGCCGCGCGGCGCTGACGGCATCGGCGCCCTGTACAAGCATGGGCCAGAAGGAATTCATCTCGATATCCTCATGGTGCGCCTCGATCGCGTGGATCACGTCCGGATGCTCGCCGTAGCGCCTGGCGAGCTCCCCTCCGATCAGCGCATGCGGGCCATCCACATCGCTCGAAACGGCCTTCCCGAGGTCATGCAAAAGCCCCGCGCGGCGCGCTAGCACCGGGTCTATCTTCATTTCACCGGCGATCACGTTCATCAAAAATGCGACCTCGATCGAGTGGTCGAGCACGTTTTGGCCGTAACTGGAGCGGTAGCGCAATCTTCCGAGAAGTTTCACGATCTCAGGATGCACATTGGAAAGCCCTACCTCGAGGACCGCTTTCTCGCCTTCCTCTTTCAGAACATTTTCCATATTCCTTTTTGTCTTCTGAACGACCTCCTCGATGCGCGCGGGCTGGATCCGTCCGTCCTTGATGAGCTCTTCCAGCGAAAGGCGCGCGACCTCGCGCCGCACTCCGTCAAACGCGGAGAGCGTCACCGCCTGCGGCGTTTCGTCAATGATCAGGTCCACACCCGTCAGCGTTTCGAACGCGCGTATGTTCTTGCCGTCCTTGCCTATGATCCTTCCCTTCATTTCCTCATTCGGCAGCGCCACGGTCGTGGTCGTGGATTCGATCGTGTGAGCGGCCGCGGTCCTTTGGATCGCGAGGCTCAAGATCTTCTTCGCCCTTTTGTCGGCAAGCTCATGGGCCTCTTTTTCGATCTCGCGGATCATTTTGCTCGTGTCGGAGCGCAGGTCGATCTCAATTCGCTTCAAAAACTCCCTTTTGGCCTCTTCGACATTGATGTTCGAAATACGCTTCAACGCCTCACTCTGTTCCTCGAAAAGCTTCTCGAGCGCCTTTTCCTTGTCGGCAACCGTCTTTTCTTTGTTCGAGGCTTCCTGGAGCCTGTAGAGGATCTCTTTGTCTCTCTTCTCGATAAGGTCGACTTTCTGGTCCATCTGCTCTTCCTTGTGCCTCAGGACCTTCTCCAAATTATCGAACCGCCTTCTTTCTTCGGCAACTTTCGTGTCATACTCGCTCTGGATCTTAAAAAGATACTGTTTGGCTTCCTTGTCGGCTTTCTTCAGCGTGTCTTCAGACTCGCGCTTAGCGCCTACGAGGATCTCGCGGGCCTTCGACTCGGCGGTGCGGATGAGCCTCTCCGCGAACATTTTACGCACGACATAGCCGGCCAGGAAGGCAATGCCTCCCACGGCGGCCCCGCCGAAAATCATTAAAAGAAGATTGCTCGTGTCCATATGAACCCTCTATTTTTTCGACGGGTCCTGCCGCTTCGACAGCCCCATTCTCGCAAGTGTTTCCCTTGCTCGAACGGGGCGCCCCGTCTCCGCGTCACCCGTCGAAAAGCTAATCTTAATCTGTTATGACCCTATCCAGTTTTTGGTCGTGTTTCTCCGCCGGCAGTTTAGCCACTATCTGGAACGAAAAAGCCAGGCCGACCGTATGAACTTTTTTATCAATTTTTTCAAGGAACCGGTCATAATATCCGGCGCCGCGTCCCAGACGGTGACCCCGTTTGTCAAAGGCAACTCCAGGCACGATCACGAGATCCGCTTCCCGGAAGCTGGCGAGCCTTGTCATGGCGGGTTTCGGTTCTAAGATCCCGTAAGCGCCTTTTTTCAAGTCCGCTTTCGGGTTCCTTATTTCGTAAAACTTGAGCTGTTTCGTACGGGGGTCGGCCAAGGGCGCCAAGACCTTTTTCCCCGATCTCAGGCATTTTGCGATGATCGGCCAAGTGTCGACTTCGGCCGGAAGAGATACATAAATACAAAGGCCGCGCGCTTTTTTAAATATCCCCGAGCCAAACAGTTTTCCTTGGATGACCCGGCTTCTTTTTCGGAGAACGCTTGCGCTCTTAGACTCGATCCGGGAGAGTATTGTCTCCCTCAGGTTCCGCTTCGTCAACATCAGATATTGAACGCATAATGGGCCTGAGGTTTCAATTTTTTGACCCTCCGGGCTTCATCGATCAGGTCCTTGAGGCTCAGTCTCCCCAACCCTTCCTCAATACAGGACTTGAGCCTTTTCCAGAATACGAAGTTCGCGATGGCGGCGGTGTCGGTCTCGGGTGAAATGTTCATCTTGGCCGCGAATGAGGATATCCCTTTGTCTTCCAATATATAAAACAGGGATTCCAAACTAATGTCGGACGGTTTTTTGGAAAGAATATAGCCGCCCTGCGGCCCGCGCACGCTCTTCACCAGCCCTTTTTTCTTGAGCGAATTCAGGATCTGTTCGAGGTACGCGACGGAGATCCCCTCCTTTTTCGCTATCTGCGACACCGAAAGCGACCCTTCCCCGTAGCGGTCGGCCAACACGAGGATCGCTTTGAGGCCGTAGAGAATGCGCGTCGAGAATTTCATAAATGGATAATTATCTTATGGATTACGCTGATTTAAATAATGATTGCTCTGATTAGGTTTAATCTGCGTAATCATTATTTTAATCCGTGTAATCGTTTTCATTGGTTCTGGCTGACGCGGATCTTTAGAATGTGAAGTTCAGACTTGATATCCTCGAGCTCCTTCAAGATCTGTTGCTGGGTTTCCATGACACGCACGAGTTTTTCGTTGACCTCTGCGGACACTGCAGACTCCGTTTCATCTGCAAATGAACTTGATGAACTTAGCAAAACCAAAAAAACCAACAAAAATACATTTTTCATCCAGAACTCCTTCATTTGAAAAGCTCCACTTCACTCATTCGGTTCACTTTCACGACAGTGGGCCTGGCCCCTTTTCCTGAAGTCGATCGCTTCTGCCTTAAAAGATCCACCCATTGAAAAAGCGCAAATGTCCAGAATACCAGCGCCAAACCGATCGCGACCCCATAAAGCTCGAACGGGTAAGGCACCAGATGCTTCTGGAACCAGACATCCGTCAACCGGTACCCTAATACAAACACTAAACCCATCGTAAAAATATAAAATAGGACCCATCGCAAAATCATCGGGCGCTGTCACCGGTTACTGGTTCCACCTTGATGCCTTTGGATTCGAGGAACTTGATCCCTTTTTGCAGGTCCTCTTCGGCGCCCTCCAGTTCCAGCGTCATCTCGCCGACCGTCTCGGTCACGCGGGCCTTTCGGATATTCGGCATCACGTCGAACTTCTTCGCCATGGTGAAAACCACAGGCTCCTTGATCAAATTCGGAGGAAAAACCAGCGTCACCTGCTTTTTGGAAAGCTTCAGCGATCCTCCGGCCCGCCAAACACCGCGGCGCGCTTTCGGATCGTCTTCCAGCGATCCTCCAGCGATCGCGGGGATGATAGAAACATCGTCGCCCTCTTTGAGCGCCGTGTCCTGGCCCTTCATAAAACGGATATCCTCTTCATTGACATAGATGTTCACGAACCGGCGAAGTTTCCCTTCGGCGTCGCACAAACGCTCTTTGACGCCCGGGTGTTTTTTCTCAAGCTCCGAGAGCATCTGGTCGACGCTTTTCGCCTCCAAGAGGACTTCGCTCTGGTTGTTCGTCAGCTTTTGAAGAGGGGTGGGGATCCTCACTTTAATGGCCATAAGTCATCTCCTATTTTGATTGCCATACTTCGGGTTTAATGTGCGCCTCGTTCCGGACCGTTTTTTCGAATGAATCCAGCGTCGGCTTGATCTTGTAGGGCTTTCCTATGTGGTCGCTCACGGCCTCCTGGGTCTTCAGGCCGTTGCCGGTGATGGAAATAACGCACGAATCCTTTTTCGGGATCACGCCTTTTTCTATCAATTTTTTCGCGACCGCCACCGTGACGCCGCCGGCGGTTTCGGTAAAAATACCCTCGGTCGAAGCCAGGAGTTTGATGCCGTCAATGATCTCCTGATCGGAGACGACGTCGCCGGAACCGCCGCTTTCCTTAATCGCATCGATCGCGTAAATGCCGTCGGCGGGATTTCCGATCGCGAGCGACTTGGCGATGGTTTTCGGCTTCACGGGCTTTATGATCTCGCTTTTTTCCCTCAGGGCGGTCACGACCGGAGAACAACCTTCGGCCTGCGCGCCGTGCATCTTGGCCGTCACGGAGCCCACAAGGCCCAACTTCTTGAACTCATTGAACGCCTTCCAGATCTTCACCAAAAGCGAGCCGCTGGCGACCGGCACCACGATGTGGTCCGGCGTTCTCCAGCCAAGCTGCTCCATCACCTCGTAACCATAGGTCTTTGAGCCTTCCGCATAATAAGGGCGGATATTCACGTTCACGAACGCCCAGCGGTAGCGCGCCGCGATTTCGGCGCAAAGGCGGTTCACGTCGTCGTAATTGCCTTCGACCGCCACGAGATTCGGGGCGTAGGCGAGCGACCCGACCACTTTGCCGAGTTCCAGGTCCGCAGGAATGAAGATGAAGCGGTTCAAGCCCGCCCAGGCGGCCTGGGCGCTCACGGAGCCCGCGAGATTGCCGGTGGAGGCGCACGCAACTGTTTTGAACCCAAGCTCTTTTGCCCGCGTCAAAGCCACCGCCACGACCCGGTCTTTAAAGGAAAGTGTCGGATGGCAGACGGAATCATCCTTGATATAAAGCTCTTTCATGCCCAGCGCGCGCGCAAGGTTGTCGGCTTTAAAAAGAGGGGTAAATCCGGCGTGAAAGCCGACAGTCGGTTCGCCGTCGATCGGCAAAAGATCCCGGTAGCGCCAGATGGATTTTGGGCCTTTTTCTATCTTTTCGCGTGACAGCGTGGACTTGATCTTTTCATAGTCATAGTCCACTTCCAGCGATCCAAAACAGAATTCGCAGACATAGATCGCTTCGGCTTTGTAAACCCTCTGGCATTCGCGGCATTTTAGACTTTTGATGGCGCTCATAGACTTATCAAATTAGCACTTTCAAGAGACCGGTTCTAGCTTTTTCTCCCCGAGCACCTCGCTGAGGAGTTCCAGGTCAAAAAGCCCCGAAAGATCGGGCTTTTTCTTGAGAAATCCGGCTTGAAAGGCCGCCTCGGCCTGCTTTTCGACGGATCCACTCAGGGGATCATTCGTGAACCGGACCCTGCCGAACGCCGCATCGAGCACTTCCTGGGGGAGCATTTTGCGGGTCAGTTTTTCTATTTCTTCATTCAGCGTTTTCTTGGCCTCTTCGGGATTAGCCAGGATCCGCGCCGTGATCTCCACATGCGTCTCAAGGAACTTTTTAATGATCAAGGGATTTTCTTCCAGAAATTTCCTCCGGACCACAAGAAGCGTCGTCGCATATTTCCCGTCCGGCCAGAGCGAAGATTCATCGAGAAAAACCTTCCCGCCGCCGTTGGCCACCAAGAGCGACACCCATGGTTCGACCGTCCAAGCGCCGTCGATCTCCTTTTTAATAAAAAGAGTGAGCTGGTCTGCGTTCGCCAAGGGGACCACCTGCACATTGCCGCCATTCTCCTTGAGCTTCAGGCCGTTCTTAAGAAGCCATGAGCGAAGCGCTACGTCCTGGGTATTGCCAAGCTGCGGCGAGGCGACTTTCCGGTCCTCAAGATCGGACGACGTCTCAATACCCGCATCGGCGCGCACGACAAGTGCCGCGCCGCCGCTGGCGGCCCCGGCCACCACGCGCAGCGCATCCCCCTGAGATTTTACGAAGCCGTTCACGGCGGGACTCGGGCCCACATAGGCGATGTCAAGCTCCCCCGCGAAGATCGCTTCGATCACCGAGGGGCCTGCGCTGAATACCTTCCAGTCGATCTTCGCTGATTCCTCTAGTTTTTTATCAAATTGCCCCGTCGCATGGCCGATCACGCCTTGCGCGTGCGTGATATTCGGAAAATGTCCCACGCGGACGATAGTCCGCGTGGGATCCGCCGGCGCTTTAGTGGCGGATCCAACAACCAAACCCAAGACCAATCCGAACAATAGAATCTTTTTCACGTGCTCCTTTTCACCCCATCCCCTGATTTCTTCGATTGCTCCGCAATCGGTCCGCCTTCGGCGGACAAATTAGGGGATGGGGTCATTGTCTCTCAAGTCCCCAGATTTTTCTGACCCTTGTCTCCAGTATCCCGAAAACGACCATATCCATCAAAATGCCGATCGCGACGATCACGATCATCACGGCGATCACCTGGCTCATGTCGTTGAGCTCCCGGCCCATGTTCAGAAGATGTCCCAGACCCAGGCTCACGAAGAGGATCTCCCCCGCCATCAACGAACGCCACGCGAAGGACCATCCCTGCTTGAGGCCCGCCAGGATCGATGGGAACGCGGCCGGCAAAATGACATGAGTGAACATCTGACGTCCTTGGGCACCCATCGTGCGCCCGGCTCTCAGGTACAATGGCTGTATGCTTTTGACGCCGCCATCCGTGGCGATGACGATCGAAAGAAGCGACCCCATGACCACGACGAACGTGATCGCGGACTCGCTCAAACCGAACCACAGAATAGCCAGCGGCAGCCAGCAAATGCTGGGCAGCGTCTGAAGTCCCACGAAAAACCCGCCGAGCGTCTCGTCCAATACCTTCACCTTCCCGATGACGAGTCCCAAGATCACGCCGAAAAAGACCGAAAAACTATAGCCTATGAGAAGCCTCTTCATGCTGACAGCGATTCCTATCAAAAAACTCTTGTCCGCGAAACCTCCGGCAAGCGTTTCCCACACATGGGTCGGTGAGGGGAAAAGGTACTGCGGCCAAATCCGAAGGCTGAACAGGAATTGCCACAAGCCTATCAAAACCGCATAAAAAGCGATCTGTCTTATTATTTTTAAGAACAAAGTCATATAATCCGCGTAATCTTCTTTTAAATCTGTGTAATCATTTTTAATTAGACGTTGAAGAACGGCTCGATGCTGAGATAGCGTTCGCCGGAATCAGGGAAAATGGCCACAACTACTTTGCCGGGACCCAGCGCCTTTGCTACTTTCAGCGCGGCGATGCACGCGGCGCCGCAGGAGATCCCAGCGAAGATCCCCTCTTCGCGCGACAGGCGCTTGGCCATCTGGTAGGCCTCGTGACTGTCCACGGTCACGATCTCATCAATGACTTCCCGGTTCAGTACCTCCGGCACAAACCCCGCTCCGATGCCCTGGATCATGTGCGGCCCCGGTTTTCCGCCCGAAAGCACGGCCGAACTTTTAGGTTCGACCGCTATGATCTTGATCTTGGGATTATGCTTCTTTAAAACTTCCCCGACCCCTGTGATCGTGCCGCCGGTCCCAACGCCGGCGACGAACGCGTCGATCTTTCCGTCCGTGTCCCTTAGGATCTCTCTCGCCGTGGTCTTGCGGTGCATCGCGGGGTTGTCCGGGTTCATGAATTGCTGCGGCATGAACGCATCGCGCGTGCTCCCGACGATCTCCCGCGCTTTTTCGACGGCACCGATCATGCCGTCCTTTGCCGGCGTTAAAATGACTTCCGCACCGAAGCTCTCCAGGATCTGGATCCTCTCCTGGCTCATGCCGTCCGGCATCGTGAGGATCACCTTATAGCCCTTGACGGCGCCGACGATCGCAAGACCTATGCCCGTATTGCCGCTCGTGGGCTCCACGATCACGGAACCAGGTTTTAAAAGCCCTTTTTTCTCGGCCTGTTCCACCATGTTGTAGGCAATGCGGTCTTTCACGCTCGCGCCCGGAGAAAACATCTCAAGCTTCGCGTAGATCACCGCGTGGTTCTTCTCAACGACCTTGTTGAGTTTTACCATCGGCGTGTCGCCGATAAGGTCCAAAATATTTTCTACTACTCTGCTCATAGTGTCTCCTGTTTAGGCGACGGGTCCCTGCCTGCCGGCAGGCAGGGACCCGTCGCTGGGGCTAATTGTGTTTGGTTCGCTCCGCCACCCATGTAAAATACAAACTCTACGTGGTCACCTTCTTTTATTTGAGTTGTTTCGTAATCCAATTTTTGCAAAATAACCTCATTGACCTCCACGGTCACAAGCTCCGGCCGGATCTTCCATTTCGTCAGAAGCTCCGCGACCGTCATGCCGGATGGGATCTCGGACGGCTTTCCGTTCAAATGGATCTTGAGCGTGGCCGTGTCAGACAATTTCGACCTCCTCTTCCTCGACTTGTTCCTCCCAGATCCTGAAAGAGCGCAGGATGGGTTTCTTCATGTCGGAAAGCGAAACGATGAGATAACTCACGTCCGGATAAAACGCCAGACGCACATCTTTTTGCGACGGGGCGGCGGGGCTCGCCACATGCGAATGAAAAATACCCTTCATTTCAATGTCCTCTTCCCGCATTTGCTTAAAAACTTTGAGCTGTTCCTTCGGGTCCATAAAATAACTGATACTGGACTCGTCCATATTCCTCATCGGGTAAAACCGGGCGACCGAACCTTGCGCAACGCCGCCCAGGATCCCGCACGCTTCGTTTGGATAGCCGTTTTTTGCAAATTCGATCATCTCGTCATAGATCTTTCGGGGAATTTCGATCACTTTAAATATTACTCCCAATATTTTTTTCAACAGGGGTCATGACACCCCTTCTTGAAACCGCATAGTCCGTATCGAGTTCCTGCTTGGCCACCTTTTCGATCTCGGCCTTGAGCGAGCTCATGATCCTTGTCTGGATCGCCAAAAGCCCCGGGTCCTGCTCGAGGCGCGGTCTCGGGAAGTGCACGGGGTATTCGCGCTTTACGGTGCCGGGACGCGCGGACATTTCAAAAACGCGGTCGGCGAGGAATGTCGCCTCGCGGACATTGTGCGTGACAAATAGGATTGTCTTCTTCGTCTTCTGCCAGATGTCCTGCAGCTCTTCCATCAGCATTTGCCTTGTCTGCGCGTCGAGCGCCGCGAAGGGCTCGTCCATTAAGAGGATCTTGGGGTCCATCACGAGCGCGCGAGCGAGCGCCGCGCGTTGTTTCATGCCGCCCGAGAGCTCATGCGGGTGTGCGTTCACGAAACGCGATAAATGCACCATTTTGATGACTTCGATCGCGCGGGCCCTGCGTTCTTTCTCGCCCACCCCGGCGATCTTCAGGCCGAACTGCACGTTCTCCAAAACACTCAGCCACGGGAAAAGCGCGGCTTCCTGGAACACCACGAGCCTGTCCTTCGAAGGGCCTTCCACTTTCTTCGAGTCCACGAACACCTCGCCGGTGTCGGGAAACTCAAGCCCCGCGATCAGCGAGATCAGCGTGGACTTGCCGCAACCTGAGGGCCCGAGCACGCACACAAACTCGCCCTCTTCGATCGCGAAATTCACGTCGTGCAGGGCCTGGACCCTCTGGCCCTTTTGTCTGAAACTCTTATGAACACGTCTTAAAACTACTCTCATAAACTCTTTCCGTCATCCTGAGGAGCGCAGCGACGAAGGATCTCGTTTTGAGATTCTTCGCGGAGTTTACCCTGAGCGTAGCGAATGGGCTCAGAATGACGTGTTATTTATCCTCTTGTCTCGGTAAATGCAGTCCGCACTCTTTCTGCTCCGGGTCCTCCCACCACCAGCGGCCCGAGCGGATGTCCTCGTCCGGCTTGACAGCCCTCGTGCAGGGCGCGCAGCCAATTGACGGATAACCCATGTCATGGAGCTTGTTGTAAGGGACATTGTTTTGTTTGATGTAAACCCATACCTCGTCGTTGGTCCAGTCCGCGAGCGGATTTATCTTAAGAATACCGCCGTTGGCCTCATCCATCTCGATCTTTTGAACGTCGGTCCGAGTCACCGATTGCTCGCGACGGAGCCCCGTGACCCATGCCTCGAGACCCGCCAGCGCGCGGCCCAGCGGTTCCACTTTCCGTATCCCGCAGCATTCTTTCCGGTTCTCCACGGATTCGCGGAAAGAATAGAACCCCTTTTCCCTCTCCAGTTTTTCCACCTTTTCGGCGTCCGGAAAATAGGACCGGATCTTCACGTCATATTTCTGACGGACCCTCTCCATGACCTCATAGGTTTCCTCGTTGAGGCGCCCCGTGTCCAGCGTGAAGATCCGGATCTGCGG
>CAYJVC010000008.1:37124-53125 GCA_964373505.1 uncultured Planctomycetia bacterium | reverse complement strand
CCTATCACGACGACGCGGCCGCGCTTTAAGGCGATGTCTTTTGCGCGCACAAGCTGTTTTTTGATGGACTGAGGCGTCATTTCATTGTCGATGAAAATATCGCGTTTCGTGAAGCGCAGGCCCACCTCTTTCGAGACGCGGGAACCGAGGCTCGTCGAGATCACGCTGCTGTCCAAGAAGAACAGGTTCCTTTTTTTCAGCTCTCCGAGCACCGTCCGCATGACCCTAAGATCGCCGGTGGCGGCGGAGCCCTGGTGGTTATTCACGCCTGCGGCCCCGGGAACACTTTCCAACGCAGACGCCAGCGTGTCGAGGATCTGGGCATCCGGCGACGTCGTCAAGATCGTGCGAGGCTCAAGCACCGCCCACGTCCCTTTGGGCTGCATCGGCAGATGTAGCATCACCCCGAGCCCCCGCGCTTTCGCCTCCTCGGCGATCGTCCGGCTGAACGGCAGGTGCGGCAGGACCGACAAAGTGACGGGCCTTCCGATCTCCTCCGCCAAACGAAGCCGAGCGTGGCTATTCCCCCAGTCATCGAGAATAATGGCCATCCTGGCCTCTCGGCCGCTCGGGGCCGGAACTAGGGCTTGAAGTTTTTCCCTGGTTTTCGCCGCTTTTTTAACCGGAACAACGCTGACCCGTTTTGCCGGGTATTTTACGGCGGGTTTTTGATGAATGCAAGCCCTCACCACGAAAAATGCCACCGCCAAAACGAATAAAATAGAAAGAACTATCTTTAAACTACGCATAAGTTAAATTGTCGTCTTTCAATCGCCGAAGGCGCCTGCCCGCCGGCCGGCAGGCGGGGACCCGCCTCGGGCGGGCGTTCGAAACGACGATATTAAACGTTTCCCAATTTCTCTTTCACGACCTCAATCGCGCGTTTAAGCTGGGCATCCTCTCCTTCTTTTTCCTCACCGGCTTCCGCCTCCACATCGGGTGTAATGCCCTTCTCGTGGATCACGCGGCCCGCCGGCGTATGATAACGGCTCGTGGTCATGCGGACCGCGGTGCCGTCTCCCAGAGGGATCAGGGACTGGATGGACCCTTTGCCGAACGTTTTCGACCCGACGACGGTGCCAAGCCCTAGGTCCTGGACCGCGCCCGCCAGAATTTCGGAAGCGCTCGCGCTGCCCTTATTCACCAAAATAACCAGCGGCGTTATGGGTAAAACGTTCTTGGACTTCGAGAAATACTCGTTATTTTTCCCGGCGCTTCGGCCTTGGGTGGAGACGATGAGACGCCCGTTCGGGACTAAGAGCTCCGACACCTCGACCGCCGCGTTCAATAGCCCCCCGGCGTTGTTGCGCAGATCCAGGATAAGCCCCTGCATGCCCTGGGACAGCAACAGTTCGAGCGCCTCTTCCAGGTCGCGGGCGCTGTTTTCCTGGAATGCGGAAAAGCGGACGTAGCCTACGTGGTCTTCGAGGAGCTTCGCTTCTTTAATGCTTTTTATTTTGATTACCTCTCTCGAGATAGAAAGTTCCGAAAGCGTGTCGGCCCCGTCACGCATCAGGGAAAGCTTGACGATGCTTCCGGCGGGCCCCTTCATTTTCTTCACCGCATCATTCAGCGTCATGTCGCGCGTGGCGACATCGTCGATCTTGATGATCACGTCCTGCGATTTTATCCCGGCGCGGTCGGCGGGTGTGCCATCGAGGGGCGCGATGACCCGCAAAAGCCCGCCGCGCATGGCGACCTCGATGCCGATACCCCCGAACTCGCCGTGCGTATCCTGCCGCAGCTCCTCGTACGCGTCCTTGGACAAAAACTGGCTGTAAGGATCAAGCGCGGTCAACATGCCATTGAGCGCTCCACCGACCAATTTTTCGGACTTAATCTCTTCCACGTATTCTTTTTGGATCAGCGCGAAGACACCCGAGATCGTGCGGAGTTCGCTGCGGGAATACTTCGCGGAAACCGCGAACAAGAAAAAGCCCGATAGGAGAACAAGCGCGGTAAATCTTTTATAATTCTTCACAGAGCTTTTTTTTCACGAGCTCCCGGACTCGGCCGGGATTGGCGGCCCCACGACTTTTTTTCATGACCTGGCCGACAAGGAACATGGCGGCCGTCTCTTTTCCGGATTTGTAATCGCCGACGACCTTGGGGTTGGCCTCGATCACTTCGAGGATCCATGCGTCGAGCGCCGAGTCGTCCGAGACCTGCGCAAGACCCCCTTCTTTCACGACTTCCTCGGGGTCACGGCCGGTTTTGAGGACCTGGGGAAACACTTTTTCTTTCGCGGTCTGGAAACTCAGCCCGCCCGACTCGACGAGTTTTATAAGGCGCACGAGAACCTCGGGTCTAAGGCCTAAAGTCTCAAACTCCGAAGAGGTCTCGTTCAAATGGGCCGAGACCGGACCGATGATCCAGTTGGCAATGGTCTTGAAATTTGCATAAGCCGCAGCACAGTCTTCAAAAAAGTCAGCGATCGCCGCGGACTGCGTCACGATGCCGGCATCGTACGCGGAAAGGCCGTAGTCCTTCACGAAACGGGCCGCCTTTTCCCGGGGTAGCTCGGGCAATGCCGCGCGCTCGCGGTCTATTTCCTCACGCGTCACGAAAAACGGCACCAGGTCCGGTTCCGGAAAATAGCGGTAGTCATGCGCCTCTTCTTTCGAGCGCATCGGAAACGTTTTCTGCTTCAAGTCATCCCACAAACGTGTTTCCTGCGCGAGCGTGTCCCCTATCTCCATCGCTTCGCTTTGCCGCCTGATCTCATACTGCAAAGCGGCTTTGACAGCTTTGAAAGAATTAAGGTTCTTGATCTCCACTCTCTTTCCCAAAGGGTCGCCGGGGTTCTTTCTCACAGACACGTTCGCATCGCATCTTAAATGACCTTTTTCCATGTTGCACTCAGAGGCGCCGACAGATTTGATGATCGCCTTTAAATGGGTCAGGTACTGATAAGCCTCTTCAGGATTGTCTATTTCCGGTTCGCTCACAATTTCCAGAAGCGGCGTGCCCGCGCGGTTCAGATCCACGTGGCTCGTGGTGTCCGAAATATCATGCATGAGCTTCCCCGTGTCCTCTTCCAAATGCGCGCGGGTTAAGCGGATCTTCTTCACGCGGCCCTCAACTTCGATCTCAACAGCGCCACCCTGTCCCAAAGGGCGATCGTACTGAGAGATCTGATAGCCTTTCGGCAAATCAGGATAATAATAATTTTTTCTGTCAAATTTGATGCGTTGAGAAGGCGTCCCGCCAAGCGCCAGGACCGCCCGAAGCCCCAAACGGAACGCCTGCCGGTTGAGGACCGGCAGAACGCCGGGAAGCCCGAGGCACACCGGGCACACCTGGCTGTTGGGCGGGGCTCCAAACTTGATCTCGCAACCGCAAAAAATCTTTGTCTTTGAGTTCAACTGCACGTGGACTTCAAGTCCAATAGTGGTTAGCATGGTGATTTTTTGTGAAACGCCGACGCCTGTTCAAACGCATGAGAAACTTTGAATAACGCGCCTTCGTCAAACGGTTTCGCTAAAAACTGAAGACCCATAGGCAAATTATTTTTAGAAAATCCGCACGGAACGGAGATGGCAGGAATACCGGCCAGATTCGCGGAGATCGTATAAATATCCGAAAGGTACATCTCAAGGGGATCTTTAGTTTTCTCGCCGATCTTAAACGCGGGGCTGGGCGCCGTGGGCGTCAGAAGGACGTCCACTTTTTTAAAGGCCTCGTCAAAGTCATTTTTGATCTTCGTGCGCACTTTCATTGCCTTGAGATAGTAAGCGTCGTAATAACCGCTTGAAAGCGCGAAAGTCCCTAAAATGATGCGACGCTTGGCTTCGGCGCCGAAACCTTCTCCTCTTGTTCTTTCGTACATTTGGGTCAAATTTTGGGTGGATCGGTTCCGGTAACCAAAACGGACCCCGTCAAAACGCGCAAGGTTCGAGCTCGCCTCGGAGGGCGCGACGAGGTAATAAACACTCACCGCGTACTTCGTATGGGGAAGCGAAACCTCGGAAACGATCGCACCGAGGCTTTCGATCTTTTTGACCGCCGATCTCACGGCATCTTCCACTTCCTTTGAAATACCTTCCCTAAAGTATTCCTTGGGAATTCCGATTTTCATTCCTTGGATGCTCTGCCCCAGAAAACGTGTAAAGTCGGGCAGCGGCACATCCGCCGACGTGGAATCCTTCGGGTCGTAGCCGGCAATGACATTGAGCAAAAGCGCGCAGTCGCGTACGTCCCGCGTCATGGGGCCGATCTGATCGAGACTCGACGCGAACGCGATGAGCCCGTAGCGTGACACGCGCCCATAAGTGGGTTTCAAGCCCACGATGCCGCAGAACGCCGCCGGTTGTCGGATCGAACCGCCGGTATCGGAGCCAAGCGCCGCGAAGGCCATTCGCGCCGCGACGGACGCGGCCGAACCGCCGCTCGAACCGCCCGGCACGCGTTCCAGATCCCAGGGATTTTTGGTCGGCCCGTAAAATGAGCTTTCGCAGCTTGAGCCGAACGCGAATTCGTCCATATTGGTCCGGCCGAAAATGACCGCCCCCGCATCTAAAAGCTTCTCGATCACGGTGGCGTTGTAAGGTGCGATGTAGTTTTGGAGAATTTTAGACGCGCAGGAGGCTTCCTGCCCTGCCACGCAAATATTATCTTTAATGGCGATCGGCACCCCCCACAGAGGAGAATGTTTTTCTGACTTGCGGTGCTTCGCCTGGGTCTTATCAAATTTGACGTAGGCGTTCAGCTTTCCATTATTCAACCCAATAGCCTGTGTCAGCGAATCTAGGACCTCTTTTTGCGTGCAGGAATCCTTTTGATAAAGCCCGGCGAGCTCCGAGATGGCTTTGTCGGCGAGGGTCTGGCTCACGGCGTTAGGACCTGTCCTCTATGATCTTCGGGACCTCAAAAAACCGGCCTCGGACTTGAGGGGAATGCTTTTGAAACTCTTCGATATTCAGGGAAGGCTTAACCTCGTCCTCACGAAACACGTTGGCAAGCGGCAAAGGGTGACTTGTGGGTTCCACGCCGTCCACATTGACCTTGCGCAGCTCATCCACAAACTTAAGGATCCCAGCCACTTGGGACTCAAATACTTTCAGGTCTTTTTCGTCAAAATGGAGCCGCGCAAGACTCGCGATGTGCTTTAAGTTGAATTCACTCACCCCATCCCCTATTTGGTTCGCGGACGCGAACCGATCCTTTGGATCGTTGCAAATAGGGGATGGGGCCATGACGGGGTTGATTGTATCAAACCTAAGTATGGCCGTCCAGCAATGGGCGTAGCCGGATCAGGTTTTTGGGTGGAGAACTTTGAGGAAGGCTTCGCCCACAACTTCGGCTTGCCAGGGCATCAGGAGATCAAAAGCGATCATCTGAGCCGCGTCCGCCGGCGGCTTGGCAGAGAACTCTTCCAGGACCGCGTTCGTGGCCAAAAGACTCGGCTGGAGCTTGAGCTCCTTCCCCAACCGCTCTCTTTCTTCTTTCAGTGATTTTAGGAAAGCCTCGGCTTTAGAAGTCCATCGTTGGCTGCTCTTCTTCGGTTTTTTCACCGTGTAGGCTGTGGGGGAAAGCGCTTTGGCCCTCTGGATCACCCGGTTCAGCGCGTCGCGATACTCTTTCTTGACGTTCCGCGGGGCGTTCGTCATTGCGGCAACGTCCGCCGACTGCTGCTCGGAGGACCACCGCGCGATCTGAACGAGCGTCTCGGAATGGATGATCTTGAAAGTGGGCCTGTCCCTGCGACGGCCCTCCTCCTCCCTCCAGTTCCAAAGTTCCCTTAACACCGTGAGCGCCGGAGGCTTAAGTTCTCTGGAACCTTTGACCTGCCATTCAAGGCCCGGCGCGGTCTTGGCTTCTTTCTCCGCGACCGCGGACTGAACGACACGTCCGCAAAACTGCCGGTGCCACTCAAGCCTCCCCGACTCAACCAGCTCTTCACGCATCTTGTCCGCGATGAACTTCAAATAATGCGTGTCATTGGCCGCGTAGGTCAAAAGCTCGCCGCTCAAAGGGCGCTCGGACCAGTCCGCGCGCTGCGCTTTCTTGGAAAGTTTGACCCCACAGTGCTTATCGGCGAGGTCCGCAAAACCCTGTTTTTCATAACCCAAAAGCTGTGCCGCGATCATCGTGTCGAAAACGTCCTTCGGTGAAAAATTAAAAAAGCGTTTGAGGATCCGGATGTCAAAATCGGCGCCGTGGAGAAGGATCGACTTTGGCTCAAGAGCCCTGACAAGCGGCCCAAGGTCAAAACCCTTCAGCGGGTCCACCACATAGTCTTCGCCTGGAATGCTGACCTGGAGCAGGCACAGCTTTTCGATATAGTGATGAAGGCTGTCGGCCTCGGTGTCAACGGCCGCCCAGAGCGAGGCTTGGAGCTTGGGCAGGATCTGACCCAGGGCCTCGGCATTTTCAATGAGTTTCAAATCTTGTTCGCTTCGGCCAAGACCGGATAATGTCTGTCTTTTTCCGAAAGCTGGTAAGGCACCCCGAGCTTCGGCCAGCGGATCCCGAGCGCCGGGTCATTCCAGGCGATCCCTCGCTCATGCTTGAATGAATAAAAATCCGAAGTCTTGTAAAGCACCTCCGTGCCGGACTCCAGCGCCAAAAAACCGTGCGCGAATCCTTCTGGGATAAAGATCATCTTCTTATTTTCGGAGCTTAAGATCTCGGTGATGCACTTTCCATAGGTCTTTGACCTTTTTCGCAGGTCCACGACGACATCGAATACCTTGCCGCGGATCACGCGGATAAGCTTGGCTTGGGCGCGAGGCGCCACCTGGTAATGAAGCCCCCGCAATGCGCCCTTCGAGGACAGGCTGTGGTTGTCCTGGACAAAATTCACGCGGATACCATTCTCTTGAAATTGTTTTCTATGATAAGTTTCGCAAAAAAAACCTCTCGTGTCGGCGAGAACCTTGGGTTCGATAATAGCAATGCCCGGAATTTTAGTAAGAGTGAATCTCATATCAGCTACTAATTAACATGGAAACGCCGATCACGACAAGCATAATCTCAACCAGCATCACGAAACGCTCACGCGATAAGCGCTCCAATATCTTTTTCGATACGTAAGAACCCGCCGTCATCACCAATCCGAAACCCAACCCGGCCAATAACGCGTTTTTACCAAGCACATTCAGTTGGTTATACGTAATGGACTTCGCCAAGTGCATCCCGACCGCGCAAAGCGCTTCGGTTCCCACGAACGCTTCCTTGGTAAGTCCATAAGCAAGAAAAAACGGCGATGACACGGGTCCAACACCGCCCATCAACGCGGAGAGAAAGCCTGTGGCGGCACCCAGCGGCGTAAATACGAGTGGGTTTGTCACTTTCAGTTCTTTGTGAATATGCCGCAAGAGCACCGTGACCAGTAAAAAAATAGCAATTCCCTTTTTGATCCAGAAGGAAGGCAATGACACATACACAAAGGAACCCCAGATCGCAAAAGGCAGGGAACCTAAGGAAAAAAGTGCCGCCAGCTTGAGATCCAGCTCACGACGGTTAAAATATACACGCGACGCATTGCCGAGCAAGACCGAGATGGTCAGGATCGGAACGGAGGCCCGTACGCCATAAATCGCCACGAGCGCCGGAAGAAATATCATGGCACCACCGAATCCCACCACTCCCGAAAGCGTAGACGCCGCGAACGCGACGACGGCGGTTCCCAGCCATACAAGAATATCCGTAAAATCACCCGTCTTTCACGGATTTTTCTGTAGGAGTTATTTTATACCACACTTAATCTGTTGAACGAAGGGAAGCGGCAAGAGTCACGCTTAAACGCTGGAGCGCTTCAGCGGAGACATTTTCCAATTCAAAATGGACCACACGCCGGCCGCCGGCGACCAGCGCCTCAAGGTCCCCGAGGGCTTGCGCTTGCTCAAGCTCCCGAAACCCGTATTTTTCGCCGGGGATCGGAAGATCCGACGCGTGCTTGGCCGTGATCATAATAAAAGCCCCGGAACTTGGCCCTCCCTTATGAAGCTGCCCGGTGGAGTGAAGGTACCTGGGCCCCCAACCCAGTGTCACGGCTTTCCCGGTCAGCTCCCGAAGTCCAAGCTGCAGGTTTTGAAGCTCCTTCTTTATTTGCGAGCGATCCGGCAAAAAAGCGAGTATTCCTATATAGTCCCCGTTATTCAGGCCGCTCCAAAAAACCTCAAGATCCGTCTGGGTTTGTGGGGCTTGGATTTTCTCGCCCCGCTCGATCTTCTTTAGAAGCGTACGGGTCCTCTCCTTCGCGGACTGGACATCCGGCTGGTCAAATGCGTTGACCTTCAAAAGCGCGCACGTAAGCGCCGTCGCGAATTCCCAGCGAAAAAGCTCGGCCCCAAGGTCATAGGAGCCCTTCATCGTGAGCGACAGCACGGGATGCCCCGCGCTGCGAAGCGCTTCGAGTTTCTTTTCGAGCCCCGCGTCCGCGTCGGATACGAGCGCAACAAAAAAACGGTCCTGGCCGTACTGCCCCGGCCGCCCGATCAGTTCATGCGTTATAGGCACAATGCCGAACCCTTCCTTACCGCTGGATTCAGCCACCAACTGCTCGGCCCAGTCCGCGAAAGATTCCAGGCCCACGGAGGATAGGATCGTGAGTTTATCCCTTCCTTCTTCGGCCAGAACCGCCATTCCGATCCCAAGGGGTACCGCCGGGTTGTCTTCAATGTCAAAATCGGCCGACGCGGCTTCCGCGAGCGCCGAAGCGCTCTTCAAGATCTGGCCAATGTCCACGCCGATAATCGCCGCCGGTACAAGGCCGAAATAGGTAAGCGCCGAGAACCGGCCGCCCACATCCTCCGGCGCCAGAAATATCTTCCGGAACCCGTTCTTCTTCGCCAAGTCTTCCAAGGGCGAGCCGGGATCCGTGATGGCTACAAATTGGCTGCCTGCCTTTTCACCGTTCAGGTTTTTCATCCTATCAAAGAAGTATTTGAAAAAGGACACAAGCTCGATCGTGCCGCCCGATTTGCTGGAAACAATAAAAAGGGTCTTCGCCGGATCCAGCGCCGCCTCGATATCCTTCACGCGTTCCGGGTCCGTACTGTCGAGCACAAAAAGATCGGGATTCCCTTTTTTACTGCCGCAAACTCTCTGAAAAACCTCCGGCGCAAGGCTCGAACCGCCCATGCCTAAAAGTACAGCCTTGGTAAACCCGGCGTTCTTTATTTCATCGGCAAATGACTCAAGCTCCGCAACTTTTTCTTTCATAAGAGCCGGCGCCGCGAGCCAACCGAGGCGCGCTAATGCCTCTTTCCGGCCGGCCGGGTCGCTTGTCCAAAGCGCTGTGTCCTTCGACCAGATGCGCCGGACCACATCCTGTTTCTCGGCTTTCTCGAACCACCGGGCGATCGTTCTTTCATAAGAACCCCAAAAAGCGTTTGTCATTTTAACAGGCTCCGTTTGCATGGTGCCTCCGTCATTTCGAGCGAAGCGCTGTGTCCGACTCCGCCTGGAGGCGGAAGAAATCTCATCAAATCGTATGATGAGATCTCTCGGCGCTTCGCGCCTCGAGATGACATTAGTTTTTTCGCTTCGACTGGATCAACCGGATGATCTTGTTGTAAGATTCTGCGAACGCCGCGACGCCCGCTTCTTCCAGCTTTTGCGTGACGTCGGCGAGGTTGATCCCAAGCGCCTCAAGGCTTGCCAAAAGTTGGAGGCTGTCCTGAACGCCTTCCTTTAACCGCGCCCCGGGCACCCCATGATCCCGAAATGCTTCGAGTGTCGCCGGAGGAGCCGTATTCACCGTTTGGGGTCCCATCAGCCTTTCTACGTACAGCACGTCGCGATAAGCGGGATTTTTCGTGCCGGTGCTCGCCCACAAAGGTCGTTGCACCTGGGCGCCTTTTGCCTTCAATTTATGAAATCTTTCGCTTGAAAATACTTTTTCAAATTCAAGATACGCTGCCTTGGAGTTGGCGATCGCCACTTCACCGGCAAGCGACTTGTTCTTCTGGACGAGCACCGGATCAAGCGCCGCATCGAGGCGGCTCACGAAGAAACTCGCGACCGACGCGACCGGCGCCAGCGGCTTCCCCTGCGCGAGCCGTTCCTCGAGACCCGTCAAGTAAGCGTTCATGACCTCACGGTAACGCTCCACCGAGAAAATAAGCGTGATGTTCACGGGAATACCCTCGGCAAAGACCGCCTTGATGGCCGGCAATCCCTCGATCGTCGCAGGGATCTTGATCATGACATTTTTCCGGTTCACTCGGCCAAAGATCTCCTTGGCCTCCTCGATAGTGCCCACAATGCTGTACGCCAAAAGCGGACTCACCTCGATAGAGACATAGCCGTCCGCGCCTCGCGTGTCCTCAAAAACCGGCAGAAAGGTATCCGCGACTTTTTGGACCGCCTCGATCGCGAGCGTTTTAAATATCTTATCCTCGGAGGATGCGGAAAGCCCGAGGATCTCGGTGTCGTATTCGCCGCTTGCGATCGCTTTCTCGAAGATCGTGGGATTCGTTGTCGCGCCGCGGATGCCGTCCTCGCGGATCATACGCTCAAACTCCTTGGGCGCAATGAGTCCGTCGTACCAAATGCTCTGCCCAAAGTTCAGGATTTGCTTCAAGGAATTTTTTGTAGTTTGAGTAGATTGTGACATCTATAGACTCCTTTTAAACTCTTCCAGGTCCGTAACGGGCAGCCCACACACCCTGTTCTTGCAAATAGTGGCAGTCGTCTTGCCGTCCACTTTCTTCCACAGTGTAATTTTATTCGGTAGAAATCTCAAATGAATTTCTTTAAGCATCGATTCGAAGACTGCATCCCGCCTGCGCGTCGAGAACACGATCTCAGTCGAGGGACCTACCGCGAAATCGAGCGCCACGAGCATTTGGCTGTAGCCGGTCGGATTCGCCGCCACGTCGTCCGAAAAAACGGTGAAGATCTTCCTGGCGATCTGGTCATATTCGGCGTCTTCCGTAAAACGGCTGAGGAGCAGGGCTTCTAGCGCGGCCATCGAGTTCCCCGAAGGGATCGCGCCGTCAGTGTTCGTCTTCGGCCGTGCGATGAGGTCCTGGGTCCTGATGGAGGTGAGATAAAACCCTCCCCGCTCCTTATCCCAAAACTCATCGGTCATCACCCGAAAGAGTTTTTTGGATTCCTCAAGCCACGCCTCGTCAAAACCGGCTTCGTAAAGATTCAAATAACCGTAGATCAAAAATGCGTAATCATCCAGCGTCGCGTCGATCGCCGCCTCCCCGTCTCGAAAACGGTGAAGTAATCGCCCGTTTTCATCTGTAAGAGTTGTTCGAATAAATTCAGCGGCATCCATCGCCGCCTTTTGGTATCGGGGCTCATCCAAAACGAGTGATGCGAAAGCGAAAGCCGCGATCGTGAGCCCATTCCAATCCGTCAGGATCTTATCATCGAGATGCGGCGCCACTCTTTTGGACCGATGTTCGAGAAGTTTTCTTTTCGAGTCCGATAGGACCTTTTCTATCTGGGCGGGTGGTTTTTTAAAATGCTGCGAAGCCTCCTCCTCGCTGTGGGCGACGTGCAATACATTCTGTCCTATGAATTCCTTGTGAGGGTCCTGAAGGGCGTTGCCCTCCTTTTCAACGCCATAAACATAGGAGAAAACTTCGGCGTCTTTTCCGCCCAGGATTTTTTCCAGTTCATCGCGCCGCCATACAAAATAAGCCCCCTCCCGTTTATGCCCTGGCGCATGAGGATCCACGCTGTCCGCGTCCTGAGCGGAGTAAAACCCCCCTTGGCGGTCCGTCATCTCACGCAACACGTAGTCCAACGTCTCCCGCGCCACGCGGGCGTATCGTTCGTCACGGGTGGCTTGATAAGCCTCAAGATATGCGCGCGCCAGGATCGCCTGGTCGTACAGCATTTTCTCAAAATGCGGGATGCGCCACTGTCGGTCCGTCGAGTAGCGATGAAAGCCCCCACCCAGCTGGTCGTACAACCCTCCCTCGGCCATTTTCTGGAGTGTATTTTCAGCCATCTCAAGCATCTGGGGTGCCTTCGTGCGTCGCCAGGCGCGGAGCAAATATGAGATCGAGTGGCCCATCGGGAATTTGGGCGCGGTCCCGAAGCCGGAGAACTCTGGGTCGTAATTCCGGGAAAAACTCTCGGACGCAGCTTCGAGAGTTTTTTCGCTCAACTCGCCCGGATTGAGCACCTGCTGGGTCCGGTTCAAGAATGCGGTGGCGGAATCCGCGGACTCGAGAATTTCACTGCGCCTCTCTTTCCAGGCCTCGCGGATGGATGAAAGAAGCGTTTTGAATCCGGGCATGCTGGTGCGGTCCTCGGGCGGAAAATAGGTTCCCCCGTAAAAAGGCTTTTTGTCCGGCGTCAGGAATACGGTCATCGGCCACCCTCCGCCGCCGGTCGTCGCCATCACGTAATTCATGTAGAGTGTGTCTATGTCCGGCCGCTCTTCTCTGTCCACCTTGATCGAGATGAAGCCGTCGTTCATGAGCTTGGCGGTCGATTCATCCTCAAAAGATTCATGCGCCATGACATGGCACCAGTGGCAGGTGGAATAACCGATGGAGAGAATAACGGGCTTGTCCTGGGCCTTCGCCTTTTCAAAGGCCTCGTCTCCCCAAGGGTGCCAGTCGACTGGATTCCCGGCATGCTGCAGGAGATAGGGACTTTTTTCGCGGGTGAGACTATTTTCAGCAAAAGCCATAGCGCTGCCGGAGGCGGAAAAGATCGCCAAGCATAACAAAGGAATCCCTAAAGATCTTGACACGGCTCTTCTGTCCCTCTTTCCACATGACCGGAATTTCCCTTATTCTATAACTATTCATTCGAGCAAGACACAAAATTTCGACGTCGAAAGCGAAACCGTCGAGCGTTTGCCTTTCAAAGAGCGCCTTCGCCGCGTCGGCCCGGAAACATTTAAATCCGCACTGCGTGTCGTAAAAACCCCTGAGAACAATGGCCCGTACACAAAGGTTGAAGATGCGGCCCGCCAGATGTCTTCTGAAGGACTGCTGCACGTCACAGCCGCGCGCTTTAAGCGCGCGCGAGCCGATCACGACGTCGAAACCCTGACCGAGTGTATCTAAAAGGAACTGAACTTCCTTCATCGGGGTCGAAAGGTCCACGTCGGTCACGAGCACGTACTCTCCGCGGCTGGCCAGAACGCCGCGTTTCACGGACGCCCCTTTCCCTTTGTTGACGTCTAAAGAAAGCAGTCGAACATGCGGATCGGAATCTTCGTCTAAAATTTTCTTGACCACCGCTGCGGTGTTGTCCCGGGAGCCGTCGTTCACGATCAAAAGCTCCCAGTTGTACTTTTGGTGCGACATGAACGCCCGCACGCGGCGTACCGCCTCGGCGATATTTCCCTCCTCGTTGTAAGCGGGCATCACAACGGAGAGGAAAATGTTATTTTTTCCTGAGGGAGGACTCAAAATAAGCAATGGTCCTTCGAAGCCCTTCTTCCAGGCGCACGCCGGGCGACCAACCGAGACTTTTTTTTGCGAATGTGATGTCCGGACAGCGTTGTTTCGGGTCATCCACAGGCAAAGGCTTGTAAGTTATTCTGCTCTTGGAGCCCGTGAGCTTAAGGATCAGCTTGCCGAGCCTCAGAACGGACATTTCATTGGGATTTCCCAGGTTCACCGGAGTGTTTAGCTTTGAGTGAAGCGTTTTGTCTATCCCGCGGACGAGATCCGACACGTAACAATAGCTCCGGGTTTGGCTTCCGTCCCCGTAAACCGTCAGCGGCTTGCCTAGGAGTGCTTGTGAAATAAAATTAGGGATCACGCGGCCGTCCTCTATCCTCATCCGCTCGCCGTAGGTATTGAAAATGCGCACGATCTTCGTGTCGATGCGGTGCTGGCGGTGATAAGCGAGCGTGATCGCTTCCGCGAAACGTTTGGCTTCGTCGTAAACGCCCCGCGGCCCTACCGGATTCACATGCCCCCAGTAACTTTCCTTCTGTGGGCTCACGAGCGGATCACCGTAAACTTCGCTCGTGGACGCCAGTAAAAACCGGGCTTTCTTGGCCTTGGCCACCCCAAGCGCGTTGTGCGTGCCGAGCGCCCCGACCTTCAGGGTCTGAATCGGGTATTTCAAGTAATCGGGAGGGCTCGCCGGCGACGCGAAATGCAACACCGCATCGATCGCGCCGGGGATCTCTGCTTTTTCTGAAATATTATGAAGAATGAATTTGAAATTCTTGTCGGCTAGAAGCCCTCGGAAATTCCCGCGGGAGCCCGTGATCAAATTATCGAGTGCTATGACCTTGTGGCCCTGGGCGAGAAAATGCTCGCAAAGATGGGAGCCGATGAATCCCGCCCCACCCGTTATAAGGAGAGTGAAACGCGTCATACCGCGCCGGATCCCTTTAACCGTCGCCAGGCCTTTTGGTTTTTTTTGGGAGTCGCCCTCAAGAAGAAAGCATTTATGCTCTCAAGCCATTCCAATCTTTGCCGTGGCGAAGCGGAAAGCCACGCCTGAATTTGATCCCACGTATAATTATTTTTGACTTTTCTTCGCCCGCGTCGCACGCTTTATCCTTGCTATTTGCCTTAAAGTATCGATGTCCAATAAATCCCGCGGGCGGCCCGCCTTTCGCTTCATGGTCAATAAATCTTCGAAAGAAACCGTGCTTATTTTAAAATCTCCGACGTCGATATTTACCCTCTTTTTATAAGCCCCTTCAAAATCCAACGGGCACTGGATCATAATATCTACGGACTCCAGCGGATTTCGCGGATGAAACAATGAGAAGACCTTCAACCCTTTTTGTTTGATCCACACTTTTCGCTTCTTTTCGTCCGCAAAATCTTCAAGCGCCACGGGAATGCGAGGTCTAAGGCCCAGCAATCTAACGGCTGAAAAAAATATGTCTAAGTTCTTCGGATCAAAAGACAAAAATAAATCCAAGTCTCCCGTGGCTCTCGCAAATCCGTGAAGGTTCACGGCCGTACCGCCCACCACAAGATATTTTATCTTTCGCTTGGACAACTCTCTAAGAATTCGCTCGAAAAACACGAGTTCAGTGTAGCAAAAAGTAACCGGCCATCACAGAAAATTAGTCCCTTGGCTTGGGGTCAGAGCTTGGGCTTGGGGTCATGGGCTTGGGGTCAGAGCTTGAATCATGTGGCTTGGGGTCAGAGCTTGAATCATGAAATATGGCGTTCCACTTGCATCATTTGCACCCTAAGTTTTCCATCTTTCTCGATCTTTTTTTGAAACCTCCTGATGGCGTGGCTGATGGCAGACTCTGTTCTTTGAACAAGAGTTCCAATTTCTTTTTGGGTGCGTCTGCCCAGCTTCCAATAAGCATAGATCTTGAAATCAGTTTCCTTGTCTTTGAGAAGCGGCTCAAGCCTTGAGATGGACGTTTGCTCAAGTTGTCTTCTACATGAGATAGCCGAATCTTTTATTTTTGATATTTCTTTTCTGAATTTGTCGATAAACTCTTCCGACCCTAAAAAAAGTCCTCCTACTGCCTCTTTAAGAGGATCTTTTGAAATCTTAAGTCCATCCATTACAAAGTTCTTATAGTCGCTTTTTGATTGAAAGTTTTGGAGGATGAACCGTGTATCGAGAAATCCTGTATCGACATCCTTAAGGAAAAATCTCATACTGGACCATTCATAGTCTTGCGGCGATTTTGCAAGGCCAGCCTTTACGGGATTGAGGTGGATGTACCGGGTAAGCTGTAAAAGATAACTGTCTTTATCCACTAGAAAGGCCTTGTACCTTCCTTGAAAAAGATGCCCATGGCGCTTGTGCCTCCTGTTGAAACGTATTGTGTAAACCCCAAGAAGCCTTTGCATAAATTTTGACAGGTTGGGTTTTTCTGTTTTTAGGAGTAAGTGAAAATGGTTGGGCAAAAGGCAATAGCTATGAATAATGACGTCGAAAAACTGACAGGCCTCTTTCAGAGTTTTGAGAAACAGATCATAATCAGTTTTTTCCCTAAAAATCTCCTTACGCTCGTTGCCTCGGGAAATAATATGATAGAAAGCATTGGGGTACTCAATTCGTAAGGGTCGCGCCATTCCGGGTAGTGTAACAAAAAAAGGGACGTTGTTCAAGTTTCAAGCTCTGACCCCTTTTCC
>CAYJVC010000008.1:34327-37024 GCA_964373505.1 uncultured Planctomycetia bacterium | reverse complement strand
CTGACCCCTTTTCCATTCCCTTCGCCCCACCGCCGCCCGTGATCAATAGATTCTTCACCCTACCTCCATGACGGCGCCTCTTTTGGGCTTTGGTACATACTCCACTAGCGCCCACAACTCCCCTACCCAGCAATCAGGAGCCGCATCTGGAGCGATAACTCCTATTTGAGCCGAGTCGAGTAAAGACGGGGTCCAGGCCCCGCCAGCCTGCGGGTCTGTGTAAGAAGTTAAGCTGTAGACTTTTGGGACAGCGTCATCATGAGTGACAAATATCTGATTACTGTTTACTGTGATTACGGTGCCGCTTGCGACCGTTCCGCTGGCCTGAGATTTTATTCTTGTATTATAAGTGAAATTACCTGTGGCTGAACCGGCAATCCTTGCCCCGACTTGGACTAAAGTTATTGTGTCGCTTGCTCCTATCCCAACTGAGGCGGCTGTCGGAAGATTAAGGTCAATAATATCGTTATTAACATCAAGAACATAATAACTTGCGTCGTTGAAAGGAACTTGATTCACTTGCCCGTGGTCTGAGCCAGTGTCAGTTCCGCCTCTGGCCCCCATAGCATTGTCTCCGGCCGCACTTGGATTCATGTGAGCGATACTTCCTGCTCCGGGCCAGGAGGTTTGGCTGGTCCCGGAAGTATCATTCACCGCTACGTCATCAAAATACAAATCGGCCGTATTTGCATTCCCAACAATTCCTAAAATAAACGCCCCTACTCCGCCGGTTACGTCGGCAGCCGTTACATTTATTTCTTCAGTCCCGTTGATTCTGACAGTCATCGTGAAATTACCGACAGATATAACGTGACTGACTTCGATTCTATACCAAGTTCCTGTGCTTAGGGCAGTAGTTGATGTGCCGAGTAAGGTAACGTCATTCCAATCATAAAGATATAATTTCCCGTCGTCTCCAAGTCTAAGTCTATTCCCAACTCCACCATCCCAGATTGTGAACATTAATACTTTATTGCCGCTACTGGGTAAGGTCGCTGCATTAAGGTAAAATCTAAAATACAGTTGCGCTGACGTGTCCGCTATAAAACGATGGCGGACATTCTCGTCATTTCCATTACACCTTAAAGACTGCGCACCGCTACGTTTAGTCGTAGTGTCGTAAGAAATAGCGCCCACAACGGTATCAAACTCACCCCCGTTTGCGGTAGAGCCAATTTCAAAGCCTGTCGACCAAAGACGCGCCGCGTACGAATTTTCAGGCCATATCAAACACAGAAGCACTGGCCATATCAAGCGCTTCTTCATCTTAAGCGTCTTTCACGTAGTACCAGATGGTTATTTTTGCCCAGGCAATGTCCGTGGTATCCAGATCTACAAAGACATACCCTCCCGCAGCCACAGCCCCATCCGTGATCGTGGTTTCGGTGGTTTCAGATGACGCGCTTGTGGCAATGGCATCGATTGTCGCTGGGGTCCCGTCCGTCGGAGATATCCATTCCTCAATGTTATAGGATGCGGAACTCGAGGCGCTCGTCGCCAAACGGATCGCCGTGATCTGGATCCCATCCGGATAGTTATAGGAATCTACCGTAAAGATGGGGATCGCGTCCGAGACGGTCTGAATGACATCGGGCTCAAGGAGCGTTATATCTTTTTGGAATATAAGCGGGATCACGACGTCAGTATTGGACGGGATTTTGCCGGTCACATTGGACCCGGCCTGTATCTTAATCTGGTCTTGGTCAGTTTCAAGCGCAAATTGTCCGTCCGCCGTGACGGACGGAGCCGTGCTGTTGACCATTTCAGTGGAGGTAGCTCCCCCAAAGTCTATGACACCTGTCGAGGTTATGCCTGTAGCGGCTGTGATGGCGCCGGAGGCATCCACATCAAAGTTGGTGTAGTTAATAAGGCCCGTGGTACCTACGATATCATTGGCGCCAACGCTTAGAGCGGTCCCGATCTCGGCGTCTGTGGCGTCAATGGCGGTGGTGAGACCTCCCGCTGCGGCATTAAAAAGAATTCCTGTGGGCTGGGCACGGTCGGTGTCGAGGTTTTCCACCAGGAGAAGTTGGGTGGGGTCTGCGGCGCCTGCGCCGTCCGCTCTTGAGATAGACACCGTGGAGGTAGAGCCTGTACTGATGTCGATGTCGAGATTAGAGTCCGTGGTCGTGTTGGCCAGAACTAGATCAACGTCTCTGGCATCCGTTGTCGTGATGATGTTGCCTGAAGTGGCGTCATAGTCAGCCTGGAGAGTAGAAGCCGGGGCCGAGGCCCACACAGGGTTAGCGGCGGCTCCTTGTGTCTTAAGGAATTGTCCACTTGTTCCGACGCCGAGTCTTGCCCAGTCGGTGCCGTCGTAATACATGATATCCCCCTGGGCGTCAGATCCCAGGGCAATGTCCGTGCCGTCTATGGAGTTATCTGCGATGGTGGTGGCAAGAGCGCCTGCGACGGTGGTCACATCCCCCGTTAAGGCTGGGAATCTTCCGGCGGCAAGAACGCCTGTGGCTTCAGCACCTGAGAGATCAATGGCGCCATCGAGGACTGCGAATTCAGCACTTGAGATAGTCACTCCGCCTACCGTGACATCATTAGCGCCGATGGCAAGGGCTGTTGCGATGTCGGCATCCGAGACATCGATGGCGGTTGTCAGAGCTCCGGCGGCCGAGCTTACCAAGATCCCTGTGGGCTGGGCACGGTCGGTGTCGAGGTTTTCCACCAGGAGAAGTTGGGTGG
>CAYJVC010000008.1:0-34227 GCA_964373505.1 uncultured Planctomycetia bacterium | reverse complement strand
GGCCAGAACTAGATCAACGTCTCTGGCATCCGTTGTCGTGATGATGTTGCCTGAATCATAATCAGCCTGAAGGGTGCCTCCCGTTGAGAGGGCCGACCAAGATGAACCGTTGTAGACTTCGAGGGTGTTGTTGGTTTCATCCCAACCGATGAAGCCTTCACCAGAGGTGGGGCTTGAAGGGGTAGCGCCTATCTGAGGAAGACGAAGCCCCTGGAGGGTGGTTGAGTTGTGGATAATGGAGGCTAGATCAATAAAGTCAAGCGCGGCAAAAGTCAAGGTGGCATTAAGGTCTGTGGCGGTTATGGTGTTGTCGGCGATGTCGGCCGAGGCTACGGTGTCATCTAGTATCTCCCCGGTCGAGATGGCCCCTGTGGGAAGAACGACTTCTGCGGTGCCTGTGCCGTCGGTGGTAAACGTGTGCGCGGTGACGGCACTGGAGCCGTAATTAACGGAAGTGGCGGTGGTGGAACCGATCCCTAAAGCGCCGGCGGCAGTTACGTCCAAGCCTGTTGAGATGGCAAGCGTCCCGGTGTTGCTGAGGGTTAATTGGTCCGCCCCGGAACTGTTTTCAGCCACGATAAGGCTGGTTGTTTGTGTTGAATGGCCTTGAACCAAAAGCTGTATTTCATCCGTATCGCCGTCCACAGCCAGTTTCCCTAAATTGGTCGATGAACCAACTGTCACATTATCGGTCGAAGTACCGAGATAGACGACACTGGATCCCGATGTCCAGGGGCTGCTGCCGCCTGCAGCTGCCCATGAAAGAGTTCCCGCGCCGTCATTCGTCAATACGGTGCTCGCAGCCCCTTGCGCCGACGGCCATGAATAGGTTACATTCCGGAGTTTCACAAGATTACCGCTTGTGTTCACCTGAAAAAGGTCGCCGCTTCCCACCGTAAAAAGTGAGGCGGGACTTGAGTCTCCGATTCCAACCGTATCCGCGCTCGCGTCAACAAAAATAAGATTCGCATTGTTATCACCCTCAACCCGAAAATCCACGTCGGCGCCGTCCTCATTGAAGACCGTAGGGCCCACAAGATTGTCGATGTAGAAATTCCTCCAGAATTTAGTACTGCTGCCCAGATCGTTCACGGAATCTACGTCGGGCACCACGTGCGAAGCGGAGATCATGCCAAGGTCGGCGTAAATTCCGCCGTCTACTTCCAAGATCCCCGTAATGTACAGGTCATCGTTGGCGGTGGCGTTGGTATTCACGCCGCTCTTATCGCCGATCTGCGTATTTCCCCCGATGCCCGGGACGATCGTGAGATCTTCGGCATCGGTTGTTGTAATATCCACGGGAACGCCGTCAAACTGGAGGGTTCCTGCAAATAAAAAACAAGGCAAGAAAATTAAAAGGAGGACAAAAAATGTGACGGCGGTTGGTTTAGCTTTTCTGGTCAGTCGCGTCATAGGTCCAGTTTTTCAGCGAATTGCCTACGCATATAGTACTATAGACTATTCCGGTTTTCCATGATGATCACCATTCAGAGGGCACCTGCCCTTCGGCTTTTCCCCATTTACTTTCAAGAGGCTCGTTCCAGTCAACGACCACCTTGGCCTTGTCGGTCAAATAGGCCCAGCCGCCGTCTCCCGACAAGGGTTCGGTGGACTTCAGGCTCTCGGCATCATGGTTACCATCATTGGATGAAATAAATTCCACGGGCAGTTGATCGAGATAAGGTTTTTGCACCCCCAGGTCGTTGTAAGTTGTTTCGACCAGCTCTTCGAGCGTTTGGGGGTAGCGGCCTTCTTTCGCCCTAAAAAGGCTCACGCGCGTGCGCACCGTGTTCAAGTTGGTTTTTGTCGAAGCAAGCTTTGCTTCCGCGTCAAAACCCACGAAATTCGGGATCAATGTCGCCGCCAGGATCGCGATGATCGAGATCACGATCAATAATTCCAATAGTGTAAACCCTTTATTGCGCATAGCCTGTCTCCTCCAATGCGTCTTCGGTGACACGCAGTATCTCCGACACCGATGTCGATCCTTTTATCACCTTCTCCCGACCTGAGTCTCTCAAGCTTTTCATTCCCGATTTCATGGCCTCCTGTCGTATCACCGTTGCGGACGCTTTCTGGGTCACCAAAGACCGGACCCGGTCGTTCGGAATAAGGAGCTCATAAATGCCGGTGCGCCCCGCATACCCCAGTTTCCTGCACCGGGCACAGCCGTTCTCCCGATAGAAATTCTTAAGACCCTTTTTGATCTCACTGGGAACACCCAGCTGCCCGAGAACTTCTGCAGAGGGCGCATAGGGCTCCTTGCAGTGCGGGCACAGCGTGCGGATGAGGCGTTGCGCCAGGATCCCTATGACGGACGAGGCCACCAAAAAGGGCTCGATACCCATGTCAATGAGCCGCGCGACCGCGGAAGGAGCGTCATTCGTGTGAAGCGTGGAGAAAACGAGGTGCCCGGTGAGCGCGGCGTGTATCGCGATATCTGCAGTTTCCGCATCGCGGATCTCCCCAATCATGATGATATCCGGGTCCTGACGCACGATCGAACGAAGTCCGTTCGCGAACGTCAGGCCTGCTTTCACGTTGATCTGCGATTGGCGCACATTCGGAAGTTCATATTCGACCGGATCCTCGAGCGTAATGATGTTCTTTTCGGTGGTGTTGATCTCGCTCAGAGCGGCGTAAAGCGTCGTGGTCTTGCCGCTTCCGGTGGGTCCCGTCACGAGGATCATGCCGTACGGACGATGGATCAAATGGGAAAAATTTTCCAGATTCTCTTTCGTGAAGCCCAGATCGCTTAAATGGATCAGCCCGCTGGACCTGTCCAGGATCCGGATGACGAGGTTTTCTCCGTGGATCGACGGGAAAGTGGATATCCTCAGATCCACGTCCCGGCCGGCGAGGAAGATCCTCATCCGGCCGTCCTGAGGCAGGCGCTTTTCCGCAATATCAATGTCGGCCATGATCTTGATGCGCGACACGACGGCCGCCTGTTCATCGAACGGGATCGCGGGTCCGTTCCGCAGGATCCCGTCGACCCGGTAACGGCAGTTGAACTTGTCCCGCTCGGGCTCCAGATGAATGTCGGACGCCCCGCTCTCGATCGCCTGCTCAATGATCTGGTTCACGCGCTCAACCACAGAAGCTACGCTCGCCGCCTGTCTAAGGCTCGAGGTCTGCTCGGCCTTTCCGGCCCGGTCCGCTTTCGCTTCGCTTTTCATATAATGCTTTTCGACCGCCGTCCGGATTGCGCTTGGGCAGGCAAAAACCGGGCGGATGCGCAAGCCCGACAGCGACTGGACCCTGTCCACCGCGGATACGTCCAGCGCATTGGCCATTGCGACCGTGAGCATATTCTGAGAAATAAAAAGCGGCACCACCGTAAGTTTTTGGCAAACCTCTTTGGGGACGAGTTCCACCGCCTTCGGTTCGATCGTGATCTCGGCTACGTCGACGTAGGCAAAACCGAGTTGTTCACTTAAACTACGCGCGATCTCTTCTTCGGATGTTTCCCCACGGCCGACGAGAATTTCCCCGAAAAATCGGCCCGTGGCGTGCTGCTCGGCAAGCGCTCCCTCGAGCTGCACGGAGTTGATGATGCCACGATCGACTAAGATCTGCCCCAACCTTCTTTGGTCCACGGACGCCACCGACTTCCCTCCCTTTTTTAAGCCCTGAACACTTTCATCAAATTAAAGATCGGTAGAAGCACCGAGAGCGCGATAAATGCCACCATAAGGCCCATGCTGAGCAGCATCAATGGCTCCAGGAGCGAGGTCATGTTCTTGATCGTGTACTCGATCTCAGGATCATAAAAGGCGGCTATCTCCGCGAACATCTCGTCAAGCTTGCCTGACTTTTCACCGATAGAGATCATCTGGATCACCATTGCCGGAAAAAGGCCGCTCGCCCTGAAAGGCTCGACCACGGAGCTTCCGGCCGCGAGGGCCATGCGGATATTGCGAACGGCCTCCTGCAGGACCACGTTCGAAATGGTCTTCTCCACCACGGTCAGCGCGTGGAGGATCGGCACGCCTGAGCCGGTGAGCGTTGAAAGGGTCCTGGCAAAACGCGAGATCTGGATCTTTGCGTAAAGCTCGCTGAATACCGGCACTTTGAGAAGCCAGCGATGAAACCACACCCGGCCCCGTTGGGTCCGGATGACGCGGTGAAAATAGAGCCCGAATGCGGCCGCCCCCGACAGGATCGCCCACCAAAAATTTCTCAAGGTCCAGCTCATCCCAAGCACGATCTGCGTAGGCAACGGGAGCTTGGCGTTGGAAGCGCTGAACACCGCGACGAACCTCGGCAACACGCCGATCATGATAAAATTCACGATCACCAATGCCAGGATGACAAGCACAATGGGGTACGTCATCGCGGAGCGGATGCGCGAAGTGATCTCCATCTCCTGCGTGCTCAAGGCCGACAGCCTCTCCAGCACCTCGTCCATGATGCCGCCCGCCTCGCCCACTTGTACCATGCTGACAAATAGTTCCGGGAATACATCTGGATGTTTCGCGAGCGCGTCCGAAAAACTCGCCCCTTCCTGCACCGCCCGACGCACGTCCTCCACGATCACCTTAAAACGTTTGTTCGTGATCTGCTCGCAGATCGTGCCCAGGCTCGGGAGAAGCGGCATGCCGGACTTCATCAAAGTGGCCAGCTGCCTCGAAAAAATGATGAGCTCACGCCTGTCGAGGCGCTGGAAACGGGAATATAGATCGCCAAGCGCCGCCCACGCGCGGTTGGGCCGCGCGATGTCGAGCACGCTGTAACCCAGTTTGTCTAGGCTGGCTGCGATGCCCTGTTCGCTGTCCATTTCCATCGTTCCGCTCACAAATTCCCCCTGCTGATTGCGCGCCCTATAGATAAAAGTCGCCATCTAGCGCCTGTCCTTTATTTTTTATTCGTATTCGGATCCGGCTTCGGTTGGGTTGCATGCTGCTCAAGCCAGCCCCGGGCTTTCTCGGCATAAACGCTCATCGGGTAGTCGGAAACTACCCTTGAGAAAGCGTCCGTCGCTTTTTTGGTGTCCTTGTAGTATTCCAGATAGATCAGCCCCGCTGAGAATTTGGATTGGGCTGCGCGATTGCTTTCAGGAAATTCGTTGTAAATAAGTTCGTAATGGCTCAGCGCCTGCGCCTTGCAGTAGGATTCATCCTTCCTACGGCTTTCTATCCCCTCGCAGCGGTCCAGATGCTGGGCTTTTATAAAGATCTGGTCGACGATCGATAGCGGACCCGTCTGGTCGATCAGCGTTTGCTGTTCTTTTGCTTCCGTCTGCTTTTTACCGAGCGCTTTCAGCTCCTCCTGGGAAAACAAGATCCTGGGAGTAATGAACACCGCCAGTTCCTTCTGTTCACGGTCGATGGCCTTTCGCCTGAACGCCTGGCCAAAGAACGGCATATCCCCCAACCCCGGCACCTTGTCACGACTTTCTTCATCTTTCTGACGGATCAATCCGCCGATCACGAGCGTTTCGCCCTCTTTGATACGCACTTTCGTATCGGCCTCGCGCGTCGTGATCCTGGGGCCGGCGTCCAATGAAGCTAAAAGCGACGACACCTCGGGATGCACGCTGATCGTGATGTAGCCGTCATCGTTGATTACGGGTGTGACTTTGAGCGTCGTGCCGATATCCACGAACTTGGTGGTCTCCGTGGTGCCCGTGGTGGTTTGCGTGCGTTCCTTGAAGGGAAATCGCTCGCCGATGACGATCCTCGCTTCCGAACCGTTCAGCACGGCGATCGAGGGCGATGCCAGGAGCGTCGCCTTTCCGTCCCTTACAAGCGCGTCGATCGTGGCCGATATGTTGATATTCTTCAAGGTCAAGGCGCTCAGCACGAGCTGTCCGCCCGTCAGCGTGCTGGAATCTTCAGCCAAATTGACGGTGGTGTTCAGCACTTCCGCAGCCCTCGAAGACCGGTCGAACAAGCCGCGGCCCGGCGAGTAATTCGAACTCCAGGTGACGCCTATCGCTTTGAGGTCCGTAGAGGTGATGTCCACGATCTTGGCTTCGATCAAAACCTGCTTCGGGGCCACATCCAATTGTTGGATCAAGACCTTAATTTTTTCGATGTTGGCGGGATAATCCGTCACGATGAGGCTGCTCCCGGACTCGTTGACCTTGATGTCCCCCTTGCTGGAAAGCAGGGACCGCGACAGATTCTGGCCCTGTCCCACGGCCAGGTATTTGAGCCCTATGACCTCCGTTTTTATCTCGACGACGCTCGTATCGCCGGCCGAAATATAGATCACGCTGCCGCGTTTCGAGTACACGAGCCCATTGATCGTCAAAATGGCCTTGAGCGCCTCTTCGACGGAAATATTCTGAAGGTTGATGCTGACTTTGCCTTTGATATCGGAGCTCGTCACGATATTGAGCTTGTAAGTCCAGGCCATCGAACGCAGGACGCTCGAGAGCTCCGCGTCCTTGTAATCCAGATTGATCAACTGGTTGAGGTTGTCCGCCATCTCGCCGCTGTCCGGGCCGAGCAGGTTGGGACCGGCGTCGGTGAACACGGGCTTCCAGTCCCCCTCTTTCACGTCGGCGGCGCCGGTCGGCACGAAGGCCACACATTGCATGAATAAGAACGGGACCAGCGCCTTCGCGAATCTACATTGCATCAGCCGTCTCCTTCAGGGCCTATGGGTTTAAAGTCAAAAGATGGTCCCCGCCGCCGTCCGACATGACCACGGAACCCGGCAGTATCTGCTTCACGGTATAGCCCTTCACTTCCGAACCCACCCGGAAAACCTCTCCGTTGATGATCGCCGTGGGAGAATGCTCCGTGAACGTGACCCCCTCCAGCTTGAAATCCTTTTCGTTCAACACAGACACCGGTTTGGCGGTCGATTCCAGGATATCTCGCTTTACCTCGGGCGTTCTGGCCGAATCATCCGCCCTGAGCGCTTGCTCCAACGTCGCCTCTCCCAAAATACTGGAGATCACGACCCTGACCGGAGCTCCCCCCTCCTCAAATGTCTTCCCCTTCGACTCGTTGATATCCGCCTCTTCTACTCTGAGAAAAGGCGATATCGACTCAAGCCGTGAGATGTAGGCGATCGCGGCCGGGTACGGCGCGGCAAGTTTGATCTCTATGAAAATTTTGTTGTAGCCGTCCTTCACGATCGTTTTCTGCCGGATGGACAAAAGCTTCGCTTCCCGGGCTAGGCGAGTGAACTCTCCCACGAGCTGCGAAGCCTCCTTTTTGGGAGGGAGCTTTTTCTCCACTTCTTTTATCGCGTCAATCAACTTCCCATGCTCCTCCTCCAGGGCTTGGATCTTCTTCCTCTGTTCCTCGAGAACGGGGAACCTGGTTTTGAGTTCCGTGACCTGCGACTCGAACCTGCCGATCTTCGCCTTGTAGCTTTTCACTTTTTTGTCGAAGGGTTCATGGACTATTTTTGTGTAAGCCACGGCGGCGAGCGCCACAACGGCGAAGGCAACGACCATTTTCCGCCTGAGCCCAGGTTCCGCCAGCTCCATATCACCTTACTTTCATCGTGACTTCGAAACGATAGGTCTTTGCGTTGGTCTCTCGCTGCGTATAGTTGAAAGCGACGTCGCGGAAACCTTTGGACCGGTTGAGCTCATCCATGAAGTTCACGATCAATTCGTTGTTGAGCGTGAGTCCCACGAGCGTCATCTTCTCCTGATTATAGGAAAGCTTGGTGATCCACACCTCCTCGGGCAAAAGCTCCGAAAGCTTTGCGAGCACCTCCGAGAATGGCCGGTCGCCCTGGCTGGATTCACGCAAGACCCTGAGCTTAGTCTGCAGAAGTTGCTTTTTTTCCAGAAGTTTTGTTTCCTCTTCGGCGGTCTTAAGCTCGCTGGCCTGGAGGCGGCCCAATGCCAGCTTTGTGTCCTTGAATTCCCGCTCGGCGTCATCAAACAGCGCTTTGTAATGGGCGGTTCTTACGATGGGCGGGCCGAGAAGCACCAGGAGTACGCAGGCTGCGGCAGCCAGCGCTTGTGTCGGACTTTTGCGAGCTTTTTTCCAAACCGTTCCCAGCGACACCGGACGGTGAACCGCAAGCAAGTTCATGCGCGCATGCTTGGGAAGGAGCTGCCCCAGCGACAATCCCATCGATACTGAAAATGACAAGAGAGGGCCGCTTAGCAAAGCGCCCTTCTCACCCTGCAAACGCTCCGCGGTCCGAAGACCCGCCAACGGCTCCCAACGGTCCACCGGGACACTGAGCCGCGCGCTTAAAAAACCGTCGAGGTTCCTGAGATGGGCGCCGCCTCCGGTCAACACCACGCGGTCGAACTTATTGATCTGCGACTGTGTTACCTGGTAGGAAAAATATTTGAACGAATGCTCAATATCGATCACGAGATTTTCGAGCAAGGAAACAAGACCATTGTACACGACGGCCGCCTCCTCATCGCTCTTTTGCACTTTTTCTTCCTGCAGAGCGCCGGACGCGTCCTTCTCGGGCGACCAGTAAACTAGGCCATGACGGCGCTTCAGCTCCTCGGCCTTTAGCTCGTCAACCCGCAAGAACTGTGCAAGTTGCCGCGTAAGTTGACGGGCCGTGATCGTGAGGTTCCTGAAAAAAAGGGCCGTGCCGGCCCGCTCCACCACGATCGTGCTTTCATCAGCCCCCAGATCAAGCCACAGCGCCGTTTCGTCCGGAGAGGCCATGGCGGATCTGTGCCGTTTCAGGTTCATAAGGCTCACCGGTGCGGCCTCGACCGAGAGCGTCTTAAGACCCATCTGGTTCAACAGGTCCACCCTTTTGGCCACCGCCTCTTCCGGCGCGCAAACCACCGTCACCCTCTGCTGGGTAGAAACCCCCGACGCGGAAGGACGCGTTGTCCAACGCACCAGGCCGTATCTTACTTTTTCAATATCAAGATCGAACGGCCTCGCCTGCCTGATCTTCCAATGCACCGCTTCTTCTAATTCTTTCTCCGGCATCTCCGGGAAAACGAAATTGTGCACCTGCGCTTCCTTGGCAGACAGAGTGATCACGGCCGCGTTGCCGATGCGGTTCCTAAGAAGCGCCTTCTGAAGCGCATCTTTTTGCTTTTGCCACAGGTCGCGGCCGGAAGCATTTTCATAAGGCTCCTCATCCAACAAACAGACTTCCACCTGTCCCTTGGGGTCTTTGGCAAGCTGCAGCAGTTTGAGACTGGAGGTCCCGAGATCGATCGCGGCCGGCAATGAACTGAATGCGGGAGGCTCTGCAAGCACCTTCGGCGCTTGCTTCGTATACGTGAACAAGGTGGAGACTGGCCCTCCCCCTTTGTCCTGGCGCCCGAATACCTTTTGGACGATATTGGTGCTTTTCGGTTCTTCTTTTTTTTTCATTGAGATTTCGAATGCTCCTCGGCCCGCGTCTCGACCGCCCAGGATTCCTCAGGCGCCTCGCCCGGTTCGCCGGAAAGTTTGCTCGCCAATTCGGGGCGCGTGAGACCTAACACCTCATTTACCAAAAATGCATAATCTTTTGCGCCGTTCGAAGTGGGGTCGTGATCGAAGATCGATTTGCCATGGGCCGAAGCGTCCGCGAGCGTGATATTCATGCGGATGATGCTCTTAAAAAGTTTTTCCTTGAAATACTCTTTCAGTTGGGACAAAACTTCACGGCTCATTCTGGTCCTTGAATCGAAAATAGTGGGCAGGATGCCCAGAACGTCCAACTCTTCGTTGATCCGCTCTTTGACGGTCCGGATCGTTGATAGGAGTTCCCGCATCCCTTCCAGGGAAAAATAATGAGCCTGGATCGGGATCAACACCCACTGGGCCGCCACGAGGCCGTTGATCGTGATGAGATTGAGCGAAGGCGAGCAGTCCATGACCACGTAGTCGTATTGCCGGACCTTCGTGTTGAGCATCCGCCACACGTTCGAGCGCAAAAGGCTTTCGCGACCCAAAAGATCCGCGATCTCGAGCTGCGCCCCAGTCAATAAGGAAGTGGCGGGAGCGATATCCAGTCCTTTTAAATAAGAGGGTAAGATCGCTTGATAGAGCTCGCGATTTTTTACCAGCACGTCGTATATGGAAACAGAAAGGTTATGCACGTCCAAGCCCAGACCGAGCGAGCTGTGAGCCTGTGGGTCAAGGTCGATAAGCAAAACTCTCAAGCCGCGTTTCGCCAGACCCGCCGAGAGGTTGATGCAAGTCGTTGTTTTTCCGCATCCTCCCTTTTGGTTCACCACCACAATGACCTTTACATTCGTGCCCGAACTGTCTCTGGACCTCAGATCATTGAACATAGCACGCCCTCCCCTGGCTCATCTTTGACTAGATGCTATAGCCTTTATCGAGCCTCTCCTGAATGACCCGAAGCGAATAACCGTCCTTGCGCAATTGACGTATTTGCTCATAAAGTTTTTTTGTGCTATCTTTCTGGTAAAGCCGCGCGTTGCCTTTCCGGTCCGTAACCTTGAAAAGTCCCAGATTGGTGTAGTAATTGATAGTGGCGGTGGATACCCCCAACATCTTGGCGAGTTGGTCTATCGAGACAAGATCATCTTCCATCTGTGTAACCCTCTAAGTAGTAACAGTTAGAGCATATATTAACATGCACTTTATCTATATAATAATTATATGAAAATAGAGCTAAAATGTAAAGAACATTAGATTAATGGGGGGTAATTAAGAAAACTAGCTTTTACTGTTCTCGAGCTTAGTGGTCAAAACGTCACGAATCTGCTTCAAAAGTTCAATGATTTGAAGGTTTTGGTAATAAAGCGCCTTCAACTCATCCTGGACATAAATGACGTCACTGGTGGCCAAGTCATGTATCTCCCTGGCCTTTCGGGCGGCATCCCCTGCGGGCTCTTCGCAACGCCCAAGATCAGATTCCATCATCGCGCACACAACAAAAAAAAGAATTGCCATCGTCCTTTTCATGCAGAGCCTCCCTGTTTTACACCTCTGCCACGGGTTTCACAAGCTCCCACATCATGTCTTCCACTAAAGTCACCAGGGTCACCACGGGTTTTTGCATGTCGCTGTCTTTGTACACGTGGACCCGGATCTCCAGCGGGTCTGTGCTCTCAACCGCTTCGCGCCTCATCCGCCACCGGCCCTTATTGACCGTGAGCGGCTCTTCGTCCAGCGGAGGCGAATACACATCCCCCTCTTCCCGGAGCCTGGCCTTGGTATAGTTCAAATTGATCGTCTTCTCCATTTCGGATTTGGCCAAACTTGCCGCGGTCATAAGATCAAGCGAATCAGCCGTAGCGAATATGGAATGATTGAAGAGCTCCGTGACCGGGATGAACAAAATAGCAACGACGGCCAGTGTCATCAAAATCTCAACAAATGTAAATCCGGATGGCGACATTCGCGGGTGACGCGGAGACGGGGCGCCCCATTCGCTCGCAGCGCTCCGCAGTGACGCGAGAACGAATGGGGCTGTCGAAGCGGCAGGACCCGCGAATGTCGCTTCGGCCCGAACGTTAGAATACATTGTACTGGAGTTGCAGCTTTTTTTTGATCCCGTTCACTTCCCCGACCGAGGTGATCAAAGACTCCCGGAAATTGAAGGACACGGTGTAAGCGCCGTCCCCTAGCGGCGTCGGACCCAGCGTTTCGTCGAGAGTCTCCCCGGCCCCCGCCCTCGTGCGTAAAAGAGCAATAGCTTTAGCTATCCCCGCTTCGGCCAGATACCTTGCCTTTGTCTCATCCAATATTCTTTGGGAGGAACCATGGACGGAGGTTATCAGTTCCACGAGACTCGCGCCGATCAATGCGATCGTGAACATCATGATCACCACGGTGATCAGGGCGACCCCCTTGTTGCCAGCGGTCATTCCACGAAAAATACGAAACTGGGTTGGTCGGTGAGCAACTCTTCCGAATCCTTATACTTGCCTCTCAACGTGATGACTCCCGCGGAACCCTTAAGCGTCAGGGCGCCATCGCGGCGGTTGTCAATGGCCACATCGGTGTCGGCAACCGGCGCTACGGTCCCGTAGATAAAGGGGCTCACCACAAGCGACGACGGCGCCGTACCGGCCAGCGTGATCGACCGAGCGTAAAATGTCTGTGAAACTGCGGACGAGGCGTTGGGTGTATTCACGAGAACATCATCGGCGCTTGTGGGGGCCGTAGCCGGAAACCAGTTGTCGTCGTCAAACCAGTTTGAACCATCCCCGGAGCCATTCCATGTTTTTTCCGCCGCTTGCGCCGGCAAGCACAATGTCATTGCCAGAAGGAGCGCCAGCGACGACGAAGCAATCTTTATGACGGTCTGGTTTATCATTTTATGGTCTCACAAAAAGCCCGGCGCCTTTCACCGTCATCTCATTCACGATGAATTCGACATCGCCCTCGAGCAGCACCGAATCATCCACGCCCTCGTCATCGTCATAATCATAGATCCCCCCGGGGTCGAGGATCATGAGATTGAGCCCCAGGTCCGCCGTCGTCCGCGGGGTGTCGGTGTAGACCACTGTCTGCGGCGGATACTCGATCGTGACCGCCCCGACCACGGGTTTGACATCCCCTATTTTCTCAAATTGCGCCCGTAACCGCCAAGCCTTGCCGGAGCGCGGCACGGCCATCACCTCTATCCTGTCCTCATGCGACACACCCGCGATATTCGTGATCATGAGTGTGTGGATATGCCGGCTGTCGGCGATCCGCAGTCTCATCCCTTTTTTGAGCGAAAGATAGCCCGTGCGCATCGGCGCATTGCGCAGGCTCACAAAACTTTCCAATGTCTGCGCGCGTTCTCCCACACGCGCTTTCAGAGCCACATGAATTGCCGTGACCGCGGAAACTTCGTCCTCATCAAGCCATTCGCGGCCGGCCACTTCCTCGTTCGCGTTCGTGTAATAGCGCAGTTCCATGGCCGTCAGTTCGACCCCGAAAGGATTTGCTGAAAGGACCTGGGTGTCCGGGCCGTTTTCCACCCATACCTGCTTCGAATCCGGGTCCCAGCGGATCTTTCTGGTCACATCCGGCTGGCTTTCTGCGTCCGGGTGATAAATGAAGCGTAGCGCCCCTCCACCCGACAGCCCGAGATCCAGTTTGAGTTTTGTGGCGTTTTGATCCGGCGTTTCGACGAGCGCCGCCGGCACAAGCCTCCATTCGCGCGACTCGGACAGTTTCGCCTGCACGATGGGCAAAGCGGCGCCGGGCTTCAACCGGCGGCTCAACGTGTAAATAAAACTTGCTTCCTGTATCGAGTGGTTGTCGTCCACCCACGGCGGCACAAATACCACCTCATTCCGCCCCGCCTTGATAAGCTCCAAGCTGTCCTTGAGACCGAATTGGCCCGGGTTGCCCACGACAAGTTTATCCATCGTGTCCGACAATACCTTCTGGAGACTCAACTCGTCGCGCGAATAGCTCCAGCTCTCCAGCGCGTTATCCACGCAAAAAAATATCGCCCCCGTTACGATCCCCACGATCACGATCGCGATCAAAAGTTCGATCAACGTAAAACCGAGCCCGTTATTTTTTTTCATTGGGGCTCTCTTTGTCTTCGACCAGCATCAACGTGCCGATGCCGCTGGCGCCCACGCGGCCGAACGTCACGGTGCCCGCTTTGATCTTAAAGCCCCCGTCGGCCTGGGGGGACACGGTCACGGTCTCAGCCTGTGTGTTGCCGATCACCACTTTCGCCAATCCGTTCCTAAAAAGTATCGGCTTGCCGGGCGAACTAAAGAACAGGCTGTTGTTCGGGTCGTCTTCCACGAACGTCAAATGGATCATCAATTGATTCTCGGAAGTCACCCTTCTTCCTTGTTCGTCGACGAGCTGGATCAGGACCTCCGTCGTGCCAACCGGCGCCGCCGCCGAGATCACTTCGATCGTGGCCTGCTTGACCTTGAACGCTGGGCTTTCGGCCGATAAAGGATATTCGGCCGATTCGGCCTTTAGAACGTAGGTGCCGGCTGTGCCCACAGAAAAGAGAACCTCCTTTTCCCCGGCGTTCGCCGGGCCGAACGCAAGCAGCGAAGAAGGAAGTTCGAAATCGGGCGTGGAGCTCAGGAGGACATTCCCCTCAAAATTCCTGATCGGATGCGTAAGAACATCATGGACGATGATCGTCGCCTCGATGGATTCACCGGTGTAGTAAAAATCCCTGTCACCCGAGGGTTTTTTGATCGTGAGGGCCAAACCCGCCGGGCCGAACGCCACATTTTCACTTGAGCCCGCCTGAGTGGGTTTGGCCAAGTCCTGAGCCGCGATCCGGATGATCCCCCACCGGTCGTACCGGATGTTTGCTTGCGCCACCCCGTGTTCAAAAATATCAGGACCCGTCTGACCGGGGCTGATCACGCCCCCGGAAATGTTCGCGGGGCTTATTCCGACCGCTGTAAGCGCCACAGGCCCCTTGTAATTGGGGGTTGGCCGGCTATTTTCATCCACGGCTGAGATCACGAGCGGGAATTCCTGCGCCACGAGTTGCTGCGCGGAACCCGCAGTCACGGCCAACTGGGACGGCACGAAGAGGACCTGGCCGGAGCTTCCTTTTTTCGAAGGGTCGTTCCGGTCCTGCACCGTGATTTGAACAATGCCGCAGTCCGCGTAACTGGCCGGAACTTCTACGACCCCCTCTTCAAAACCGCTGATGGACTGCGGCAGAAGAGTTTTGGTCCCGGTCGCCGGCTCTATGAATTTTGCAGCCAGGTCCACGGTACCGTTATAAAACGTGTCCGAATTTCCCTCCGCGTCCTTGGCCGTGATCAGAACACTGAATGGCTTTCCGGCGATCTGGGGCGAGTTCACCGAGATCTCGAAGGATTGACCCTCCGCGACAAGATTCAGTTCCTGAGCAGCTTTCTGCCAACCGCGGTCCGGTGTCTCCTGAACGCTGATCACGGGTTTCCCCGTTGAGGTATCCTTGTAATAAAAATTCGCCTGCTGGGCCCCTTCCGGGATCACAATATGCGTAATAGGATCCCAGGGCTCTTTATTGCGTGAAAATTGCCCGCCGTCGGAACTGGAGCGGAGTTCAAGCGTGAAGTCCTCCCAGGCCGTTTGAGGTTCTGAATTGGAATTCTGGAGCTGGACCGTGATCGCGTTCGAAGGAAAACCCTTCACAAGGTTCTGCGGCGCGGTGACGATCTGAAGGCGCTGAACAAAATGCACAGTGATCTCGTCGACATAGGTATCTCCGGCTTGTGAGGTGCTGTAAGCGCCGCTAAACCCAATGGAGCTGATGGAATTAATGGAAGGGTTGATAAAATTAAGATTTTCCTTGTCAGGCACGAAGGGGATCTTTGAAGCCGAGGCGGGCGAAATATAAACGCTGTACAGATGGTTGGCAAGGTCGACCTTTAAGAGAACGCGGTACCAGGTGCTTGAGTCAAAACCCATCCCCGCCTCGACCCAGCGGTTGCCATCCGCGACGAGGATCCGGCCCGAATGATCGAAACAGACGGCCCCGATCCCCCCCGTGGGCACGGCCGCCGCTTCGCTGCCCATGCCGGGCCTTACCACCATTTCGACCCATGCCGGTTCGAGCGCCCCGTAGGTAGCGCCCCTGGCCACCCGGACGGGGACCGACACGCCCGACAGCTTCAGGGATTTACCTTCGCCGCTGAAAGTGGCGTTCGATGTGAGGACCGCGTTATTAGGACTCCCGACGGCCACTTGCCAGGAATCCACGCCGTCAATGGTGACCCCTTCCTGCCTCGTATCAAAAGCCTCCCTGAACACATCCACGGCCAGTGTGTCGTTCAAGAACGCTAGGGAGAGGATCCCGGCAAGAGTCAGAATAAGCGTTAGACGCCCATGAGTCCTCATTCCGATGAGATTATACCACTCAAATAGGCCGTGAGGCTTTCCTGCCAGGGGCGGAGGGGTAAGCCGAATGACCGGCGAAAATACGCGGTGGACATCACGGCGTACCGCGGCCGCCGCGCCAGACGCCCCGAGATCTCGCCGGGTTCAGACTTTTCGACGCGCGCGGCTTCAAGCCTCAGGCATTCCTTGATCTTCAAGGCTATCTGGTAACGCGTGGCGCTGCCTTCGTTGCACACATGAAAAACGTCGAAAAACGGTTTCCCATCCCGAGCCGCGACGATCAAACGAGCCCCTATTTTCTCGAGCGCCGTGGCCAGGTCCGCCACGAACGTCGGTGAGTCCTCCTGATCGTCCAACACGCGCGCTTTTTTTTCTGTCTGAAGACGGGCCACGATCGCATTCACGAAATTGGCAGGGTTGCCGGGTCCGAAAAGCCAGCTCGTCCTCACGACCGCCCCGAACGGCGCAAGGCCCCGCGTATAGTGTTCCCCCTCCAGCTTCGTCATCCCGTAGATATTGACCGGGAAAGTCGCATCATTCTCTAAATAGGGGGTTTTCTTTTGCCCGTCAAAGACGTAATCCGTGCTCACGTAGATGAGCGGCGTCCAGGCCTTTCGGCATGCGGCCGCGAGGTTTTTGGCGGCGAGCCCATTGGATTCATGCGCGAGCTTCGGGTCTCTTTCGCATCCGTCCACATCCGAGTAGGCCGCGGCATGAATGACGAGGTCCCAGCGACCGGAAAAAAGCTTCTCGACATCTTTCTCACGACGGAGATCGCAGACCAAAGAATTTTCCCGGCCGCTCTTGGACACGCCGTCCACCCGGTTCGCCGCGGAGAACTTTCCCACAAGCTCCCGGCCCAGCATCCCCGTGCTTCCCGTTACAAGGATCGAGGCGTTCTTTAGCGAACTAGGCACTTCCATGATAGGCTTTTTTGTAATAATTCTTGAAATCGGCGCTTTTCTCCTTGATCGCTTTCCACCAATCCTCGTGGTCGCGGTACCACAGAACGGTTTTTTCAAAGGCATCGTTGAAAGAAAACCGCTCCTTCCAGCCCAGAGCGCGCAGCTTGCCCGAATGGATCGCGTAACGCCTGTCATGACCGACCCGGTCTTTGACCTTTTGAATAAGCGTTTTGGATTTGCCTAAAATTTTCAAGATCCTCCGGGCCAGATCAAGGTTCACGAGATATGCGGAGGAGGAGATGTTGTAAGCCTCACCGGCCTTGCCCTTCTCAAAAACCCGCAAGATGCCGCGACAATGGTCCTCAACATGCAACCAATTCCGGACCTGAAGCCCATCTCCGTAAAGAGGAAGTTTTCGGCCGGAGAGTGCGTTCGAAACAAAGAGCGGCACCACCTTTTCCGGGTACTGATAAGGGCCATACGTGTTGGCGCCGCGCGTCACGAGCGTATGCATGCGGTGCGTCGAGGCATAAGAGAGCACCAGCATGTCTGCGGCCGTTTTCGACACCGAATAGGGGCTTGTAGGCCTCAAGGGATCCTTCTCGGAGAAGAACCCCTTTTCGCGGCTTCCATACACCTCATCGGTGCTCACGTACAAAAACTTGCGTACCCGCTTTTTCCTCGCGGCCTCCAAAAGCGCATAGGTACCGTACAAGTTCGTGTTGAAGAAGGCCTTTGCGTCCAGAAGCGACCTGTCCACATGGGTCTCCGCGGCCAGGTGCACGACTGCTTCGCAGCCCGACAACGCGTTCTGGACGGCGCGCGCGTCGCAGATGTCTCCCTGAACGAACCGGTAACGGGAACGGGCCTTGAGCCCCGCGAGACGCGAGAGATCGCCGCAGTAGGTTAGTTTGTCAAGGTTGACTACAAAAAGGCCGGGGTCCCGTTCAAGCCAGAATTTGATTAAATAGGAGCCGATAAAACCGGCCCCGCCGGTCACGAGAACTTTCATTCATCCTATCTCATTTTTTTGGCGGCCAAGTTGTTCGCGCGCAGGAGTGAATCATAGGTGCCGCTGTCCGTCCACCATCCCTTTAGAATGTCGAACTCAAGCTCATTTCTTCCGATATACACATTGTTGACGTCCGTGATCTCGAGCTCTCCGCGCCGGGAAGGTTTAAGGCCCTTCACAATATCGAATACCTTTTCGTCATACATATACACGCCTGTCACGACATGCCGAGACTTGGGAAATTTCGGCTTTTCCTCTATGGAGACGATCCGCCGGCCTTTCAGCGTGGCCACGCCAAAACGCCCGGGATCGTCCACATCCTTTAAAAGTACGCGCGCTCCGCTTTTCTGGTGAAGAAAGCGGCTCACATAGGGCTTGATGCCGTTTTCCAAAATATTGTCACCCAGCACCACCACGATCCTGGAGTTGGCGGCGAAATGCCGTGCCAGGCCCAACGCCTCGGCGATCCCGCCCTCCCCCTCCTGGTAGGTGTAATTGATGTGGCTCAGGCCGAACGCCTGCCCGTTGCCCAGAAGCCTTAAAAATTCTCCCGCGTGATTTCCGCCTGTCACGATCAAAATATCCTTAATGCCGGCCTGGACTAAAAGCGTCAGCGGATAATAGATCATCGGCTTGTTATAAACAGGCAAGAGATGTTTATTGGTTATTTTGGTGAGCGGGCCCAGTCGTTTGCCCAAGCCGCCGGCGAGGATCACGCCCTTCACCCCATCCCCTGATTTCTTCGATTGCTTTGCAATCAGTCCGCCTTTGGCGGACAAATCAGGGGATGGGGTCACGGACGCCATAGAATCAAGACCTCCCGATGGAAAAGTATCTGAAACCCAGTTGCTTCATTTTTTTAGGATCATAGATATTGCGTCCGTCGATGACGAGAGGCTGCTTCAGAAGCTTCTTTACTTTTCTCAAGTCCAGTTCCTTGAATTCGTCCCACTCGGTGAGTATCAAAAGACAATCGCTGCCCTTGCACACCGCGTAACTGTCCTTGCAGTACTCCACCTCTTTCAGCAGATCTTGGGCCTTCGCCATCGCGTGAGGATCGTAGGCCCTGACGCTGGCGCCCAGTGATTGCAGCTCCCGGATTATGTCCAGGCTCGGCGCATAACGCATGTCGTCCGTATTGGGTTTGAACGACAGCCCCAAAACTCCGAGGCTCTTGGCATTCACGTTCCATAAGGCGTGCTCAACTTTCTTCACGAAGATCTTCTTCTGGTCTTCATTGATCTTCAACACCTGTTTGAGCAATTCAAAATCATATCCCAGTTTCTCGGAGATCCGGATGAACGCCGACAGGTCCTTGGGGAAGCAAAAACCCCCGAAACCGATCCCGGCATTCAGGAAATCTTTTCCGATGCGCCGGTCAAGGCCCATTCCGAGCGCCACCTGTTCCACATCCGCACCGGTAAGCTCGCAAATGTTGCTGATCGCGTTGATGAAAGAAACCTTGGCCGCTAAAAATGAATTCGAGGCGTGTTTGATGATCTCGGCGCTTTTGATATCGGTCACGAGAAGCGGGCATTTGAGCGGCCGGTAAAGCTCGGTGAGAAGTTCCCTCGCCTTCTTCGATTCGACGCCGAGGATCACGCGGTCCGGGTTCATGAAATCCCTCACCGCCGAGCCTTCGCGCAAAAACTCGGGGTTCGAGGCCACATCAAAGCGTGCGCCTTTTCGGGCATGCTGCCGGATCGTGTCGAAGATCCGCTCGCCCGTCTGCACGGGCACCGTGCTTTTTTCAACGATCAGTTTATAAGCATGGATCTCTTGGGCGATCGTGCGCGCTACGTTTTCCACGAAAGTCAGGTCGGCCTCCCCGTCGGGTTTCGGAGGCGTGCCGACGGCGATAAAGATGACATCGCCGGAGCGAACCGCAACACGCAGGTCTTTCGTAAAAGAGAGATTTTTCTTTCGGACGGTTTCTTGAACCAACTCTTCGAGGCCGGGTTCATAAATGGGCATCCGGCCCTTTTTGAGGGCGGCAATCTTGCGCGTGTCGATATCCACACACAGCACCCGGTGCCCCATGCTCGCGAAACAAGCGCCTGAGACAAGCCCCACATAACCGCAACCGACGACCGTTATCTTCATGGACCGTTCATCTCCTAGATAAACCTTCCGGATTCTTCTTGAGCAGCCTTAGGAGGGCCGTAGGTTTTACTGATGCTGAAAGGGAAACTGGGAAACGCCTTGAGGCGCAGCGCAAAGTAGAAGGCGTCCTTTTCGGGTTTGTGATTGTAAATAAAGTCGAGGATCACGCAATCGAAGTACTTGGACACGGCCAGTTCGAATTCCTTGGACTCGTTCTCTTCAAACTCATAGCGTTCATATACCTTAAGATCCCATTCCGGATGGATTTTCCACTGCACCTGCGCCGTGGTCTGGCTTGAAGCATCCTGTACATAGCGCTGGCCTACCGCCCATTTTAAATTGCCCTGGCCGAAATACACGTCGAAGTTGGCGGTCTCCGCCTTGTCCGTGCGTGTGTTGTAGCTCACGTCGGTCTCGATGCCGAGCCATGAATAAGGCCTGAGCTCCACGTCCAGTCCGACATTTTCAAGATGGCCCGTGTCATAGTCGTGGTCAAAGAAAGGGATGATCCTGGCGATCTCTCGGACGCTCGATTCGCCGCCCGACGTGCGCTCTTTGGTCTGGAGCTTGTTCTCAAAGGCGAAACGCAATAAGTTCCGCTTGTCCAGAGCGTCGAGCGAATCGAACGGCTGCAGCGTGGTTCTGGAGACGGTCGGATTGCGGCGGAAATTGTAACTGACCGTCGGCGTGAATACATGGCGGATCTGATTGTAATCAAGGCCGAATGAATGGATGTAAATGTCGTACGTTTTATAAAAACGTGTGCTGACGTCCACGCCCGGGTCCAGAACGCTCCGAACGAGGTCCCTTTTGTCGCCGCTGTCCCTCGAATAATAGGTCTCGCGGGAACCGATGCGCGGCGTCACGGACACGGGACCGATGCGTCCCGCGTAGGAAAGCGTGTGGTTCACATCCAGCCTCACCGCGTCGAGGCTCTCATGTTGCCCCGAGAACCTTCGGCTTAAATTGGAGAACTGGATCTCCTCCCGGAGATAAAAGGGAGTGTCCATGAACTGCCGGTTATGGGTGTCAAAGCGGAGCTCCGGGCTTCTTTCCACGACCGACACGAAATGGTCCACGCGGTTCCTCGCTAAGACGCTGAACGTGTATTCGGGTTTGGAGGTGATCACCGACACATAATTGTCGGGGAACGCGTCGCGTTCGTATTCCTCCCTGAAAAAAAAGTCCTTGATGAACTGCGGATCGCTGAGCTTATTGAATTCCGTTGTGAGCGTCGTCGCTTCGCCTATTTTCGATTGATGCCTCCACTGGACGCGGTTGCGGTCGGAACCTTCGCCCGCCGGCGGGTTGTCATCGTCGACAAAATACACGCGCGCGGCGCCGCGGCCCAGCCGGTCGCCCTTATAAAAATTCTCGACGCCGTACCCGAAGCCTCTTTTCTCCCGCGTGTCGAGAAGAATGTTCCCTTTGTCCTGCAGAGAGGGCTGGTTGACCAGGTGATAACGCCATTTGCTGAGGAGAAACGCGCCCCAATCCGAGTTCTTACCCGGGATGAGTTGGACCGGGAAGCGGTCGAAATCTATAAAATAATGAACAAAGTAGGGGATGAAAAAAACCGGCACTCCTTTGATGAAAAGCACGGCGTTGCGGACCACGATCTTGTCTTCGGGATAAATATCGACCTGTTGGGATTGAATTTTATAAAAGGGGTTGTCGCCGCAGCAGGTGGTCACGTAGCCGTTCGAAGCGCGGGTGTGGGTCTCGGAAATGCGTTCAACACGCTCGACCTTTCCATAGTAGCTCGGCGCGATCTCGGCGCTCATGCCGGAAACATCGCCGACCTTCGTGCCGAAGTTGTAGGTAGCCTTCTGGCCCCTGAAGATGCTCCCTTTTTGGGTCAGCACCACATTGCCTTCCGCAACCGCCTGCTTCGTCGCCATGTAGACCGTGATCTTGTCGGCGGCCAGATGAGCCTGGTCGTAGTCGATGGTTACGTGGCCGGTACCCACGGCCTTTTGCTCTTCCTGAAAATATTCGACCGTGTCCCCATGCACCTGAATGGGCGCGTCATCCGCAAAAAGAACCAAGGAGGGAAAAAACGTGAAACTGAGATAAAAAACGGCAAAAACGAAAGCCTTCTTAAAAAATCGCTTTGTCAACACGCACCTTTTTGATTTGAAAATACAAGCGCGGCTGCTCCGACCAGACCCGCGTCCATACCCAATTTGGCCGGCATTACTTTAACAGAACGTGCAGCTATCGAAAAGGCTTTTTTCCCTATGGCCGCGGTCACCGGATCTAAAATAAGCCGCCCGGTTTGGGCGATCCCCCCTCCGAGGATCACCCGGTCCGGATTTAGGACATTGCAAAGACCCGCAAGCACGGTGCCCAGGTGCTCGCCGGTCTCGAGCCAAAACTTTTTTGAAAAAGAGTCTCCTTTTCGGGCCGCCTGCGCCACCAAAAGAGGCGACAATTCCTTTCCCTGCCTGATCCATTGTTTCAAAACGCTCCGGGCGCCTTGTTTCAGGCGTTTTCTGACTTCCGCGACAAAGTAATGATTGCCGACGTAAGTTTCCACACAGCCGCGGTTACCGCAGGCGCAGAGCGGTCCATCTTCGTGAATGATGACATGCCCGATTTCGGTAGCCGAAAATGCCGGTCCATGGAACAGACGTCCGTCGAGGACCCATCCTCCGCCTATGCCGGTGCCAAGCGTCAGCGCAATCATGCTTTTGGAACCCCGACCGGCCCCAAAACAAAATTCGCCGAGCGCGGCGGCGCCGGCGTCATTGTCCAACCATACGGGCCGGCGCAGCCTCCTTTGCAGGATAGCCTTGAGAGGCGTGTTCTTCCATCCGGGAACGTTGGGAAAAAAATACACCCTGCCCCGCCGAACATCGATCGGGCCCGGTGCACCCACACCGACGCCCGAGAGCCTGAAGCCGCGGCGCTTGGCTTCCCGGTCCAAGCCCAAAATATGGCCGACCAGGGCCTTGAGCATTTTCGATCGGCCCGAGTGCGACTCCGTCGGAAAGGAGCTGCGAGCCACCACTTTTCCGGAGCCGCTGACCAGACCAAGCTTCACGCTCGTGCCGCCGATGTCCACCCCCACAGCCGCTTTTTTTACCAATGATTTACGCATAAGCCGAGTATTATACCAAAATTATAAACCGGGGTGGCTTCATAAACGTTGGAAGCAAACCCGGTTCCGCCCATCTTTTTTGGCTTGATACAGCGCTTCGTCGGCCGCCTCCACGAGCGCCCCAGGTTCGTTCAAGTCGCCTGTAAGCGTAGCGCAGCCGATGCTGATCGTGGCTTCGAGATCCTCATCATACGCCCGGACATTTTTCTCCTGCACCGCGCGCCGGATCCTCTCGGCCGCAAAGAACGCGCCCGATTCGTCGGTCTCGATCAAGAGAACCGCGAATTCCTCGCCCCCATAACGCCCCACGAGGTCTATCTCCCGAATATTCTTTGCGATGGTCTCAGCCACTTGTTTCAGCACCGCGTCGCCCACCAGATGCCCGTGCTGATCGTTGAAGCGCTTGAAATGGTCGACATCGATCATCAAGAGCGAGAGCTTAAGCCCCAGCTTCCTGGAACGCGCAAACTCCCCTTCCAGCCTTTCCATGAGATGCCGGCGCACGTAAACGCCGGTCAAACCATCCGTGATCGCGAGCGTCCCGATCTTCTGATAGAGCCGTATGCGCCGCGTCTCCGATATAAAACGTTGGATCAGGATGGAAAGCGATCGGAAACTTTGTTCCGTGACCCCTGAGAGGACGAGAACCGCGAATATCTTCCCGTCCATGAACATCGGGTACGTGGCAAACGGCGGTTTTTTGTCCCTGAACGCTTCCTCAAAAATTTTTTTAACAAAATTATCCGGGCGGATCAGGGCACGGTTTTTGTCTCTTAAGAACGCTGCCCTGTCAAAAACGCCTGAAAAATAGGAAGGCTCAAGCCGGAAGGTTTCGTCGGGTCTATGCGGATCCGGGTTTTCGCCGTCAAAGAAAGCGAGCGTGATGTCGTTGAACTCGAAGTGATCGTAAAGCGCCTGCCCGAACACGACGAACGCCTCGAGCCTGTCCAGCGACTTGGAGATCTCCTGGATCGTCTCGTACAAATACGCAAGCGCATTCGTACGCTGAGCGATCTCGTCAAATTCGCGCGTTTTTTTTTCGAGCGCCACCTCCGTCGATCCTGCTTTTTTAAAGCACCGGTCGAGCTCTTCATCCACCGCGATCGATCCCCCTAGCGACCATCGCTTGAACTGGACCATCCCCCAATAAATAACGCAGGCGTACACCACGTAAAACAACCAGGTGAGAGGATCCAACCCCTTCTGAAAAAGGGCCCACACGGCCACGGTGAAGATCGCTCCGGCGAGCGAGAGCTGCAAGCGGCGATTTCCGAAAAGGAGCACCGAAAGCATTATGAAAAAGCCGAGCGCGTTGGCGATCAGGTACTTCCACATACCCTATTCCTTCCGGACTGTTTGGCCGCGTAAAGACACTGGTCCGCTTTCCAAAGGATCTCCTCCGGGGTGCGTCCCTGCTCGGGAAAAGTAGCCACACCCAAGGAAGCCGTCACGCGCGCCTCGGCGCGGCGCAGCAATAAACGGTCTTTTTCGACCTCCCCGCGTATGCTCTCAGCGATGCGAAGCGCCTCTTTTTTACTCTGACCCGGCAAAAAAAGCACGAATTCCTCGCCGCCGTACCGCGCCGTCAGAGCTTCGACCGGGGCTTCTCTTACGAGGATCGCCGCGATGTTTTTCAACACAATATCACCGACGACGTGCCCGTATTCATCGTTGATCTTTTTGAAAAAATCAATGTCCAGAAGAATGACCGAAAGCTGCGACTTGCTAAGATCCGCCTTCCGGATCTCGGATGAAAGCTGCTCCATGAAGTAACGGTTCACATAAAGGCCCGTGAGGCTGTCCCGGGTCGCCAGCTCCCGCATTTTCTGATAAAGCAGCGCATTCCGCAGGTTCACCGCGCCGACACCCGCGAGGATATCCAGCAGCCTCAGGTCATCCGTGTGAAATACATGCGGCTCGGGGTCGCTCAGCCGGATCACACCCAAAACCCGGTTTTCGCTAAGGAGAGGGCTCGCGCAGATCGAGCGGCGTCCAGCCGAGCCGGGGCGCAAGTCCATATGGAACCGGAAGTCGTTCCTCGCGTCCTCGATCAGGAGCCCTTGGGATCTTTTCATGACCCACTGGTCATACAGGGTACCCCGGCTCAAATCCGTCGCGTCCTCCTCACCGCCCGAAGACGCCACCCGGACGAGCTCCTCTTTCACCTCATCGACCAAATACAGCGTGCATGCATGCGACGTTCCCAGGGACTCCCGGGCTTCCCGGAGAGTGCTTTCGGCTATTTTTCTGACTTCATTCAATTCCTTTAACTCCTCGGAAAAGCGGTGCAGGTTCGACAGACGGTTGATCTTATGCTCCAAAGCCGTCATTCTCGAGTTTTTGGCGGAAATTTCCTGTTCGGCCAAATGAATTCCTTCCAGTAAATTCTCTCTCAGGATCATTTGATCGTTGGTCTTTTTTTGGATGCGCTGCAGATAGGACACAACAAACAGGAACAACACTCCGGTAGCGAGCACCTGCAGAAAGAGCGCGGGCTCCTTGAGTCCCAAACCGATATAAAGCGCGATCACGGCCGATAAGATGCTCAAGACGGCCGTGGTCACGGCGCCTGAAAAAGCCCAGCCGAAAACAAGGATGAGTCCTAAAATAAAAAACTGGGGTGCGACAAATTGGTCGGCCAAGTGAAGGCCCGACTTAAGGATGGGGAGGTAAGAAAAAAGGGCTGCGGCCCAGACGATAAACGCTATGATGGGGATAAAATAAGGCGGCAGAAAAACGCCTCCTAACCTGCTAATTTAAAGAATCGACTTCTCTGTGTGGGGATCAAAAAAATGCGCTTTCGAGATGTCAAAAACCAGATCCAGATCCTGGTTCACGCCGGGCCGGACATGGCCTGAAACCCGCGCGACAAACGCATTGTCCCCGGCACGCAGATAAAGATACGCCTCGGCACCCATCGGCTCCACGACCTCGCAGGTGGCCCGCACGGTGTTATCGGGAGAGGCCTCGGAGGCGAACAACTTGTCGTAAATATTCTCGGGACGGACGCCAAAGATAATGTCTTTTCTTTCATAGGGTTGGATCTTCGGCACCATCGAATCATTGATGCGCACCCGGAAAGATCCATTCTGGAAATAGTACTTTTCTCCCAAACGCACAACGACTCCTTGCAGGAAATTCATAGGCGGGCTGCCGATGAAACTGGCGACGAACCGGTTCGCGGGCCGGTCATACAACGTGATCGGGTCATCCACCTGCTGGATCACGCCCTCTTTGAAGACGACAATACGGTCTCCCATCGTCAAGGCCTCGGTCTGATCGTGGGTGACATAAATGATCGTGGCTTGCAGCCTCTGGTGTAGTTTTTTTATTTCCGTGCGCATTTGAACCCGGAGCTTCGCGTCGAGATTGCTCAAAGGCTCATCGAACAAGAAAACGAGAGGCTTCCTCACGATCGCGCGGCCCAGCGCGACACGCTGGCGCTGTCCCCCCGAAAGCTCCTTGGGTTTTCGGTCCAGAAGCTGTTTGATGCCCAGGACCTCCGCCGCTTCGTGCACACGGGTCAGGATCTCATGCTTCGGATATTTCCGCAGTTTCAGCGCGAACGCCATGTTCTGAAAAACCGTCATGTGCGGGTAGAGCGCGTAGTTCTGGAACACCATCGCGATGTCCCGGTCCTTGGGCGGCACGTCGTTGACGAGGCGGTTGCCGATAAAGATCTTGCCGTGGGTGATCTCCTCAAGGCCTGCGATCATGCGAAGCGTGGTGGTCTTTCCGCAGCCGGAGGGGCCCACGAAAACCACGAACTCGCGACGCTCGATGCCGAGCGAGAAATCCACGACGGCCCGGATATTCGGCGGGTAGGTCTTGCTGACGTTCACCAGACTGACTTGGGCCATAGGAGTTCTTACTAGGGGATGCGAAGCAAGAGATCGATGAACTGGGTGAGCATGGATTTCAAATGTCTCCGGTGAACGATCTTGTCGATCATGCCGTGCTCCAGTAGGAATTCCGAGGTCTGAAACCCTACGGGCAATTTCTGGCGAATGGTCTGCTCGATCACGCGGGGGCCCGTAAATCCGATGAGCGCCTTGGGCTCCGCGATGACGAGGTCTCCCAACGAAGCGAAGCTCGCCATGACACCCGCCATCGTCGGGTTTGTTAGAACCGATATGAACAGCCTCTTTTTTTCGTGGTGCCGAGCCAGCGCCTGGGATGTCTTGGCCATTTGCATGAGGGATAACATGCCTTCGTACATCCGGGCGCCGCCGCCGGAACCTGACACGATCACGAGCGGCAATCCCTCGTCCGTAGCCCGCTCTATAAGCCGCGTCAACTTTTCACCGACAACCGAGCCCATGGAACCCATGATGAACCGCGAATCGGTCACGCCGAACGCCACCTTCGTGAGCGACAAAAGCCCCACGCCCGTGACCACCGCCTCCGTGAGATTCGTCGCCTCGCGGTCCTCTTTGAGCTTAGCCACATAAGATTTCGGGCCGCGGAACTTGAGAGGGTCCGCCGAGCAGAGCTCCTTGTTCATCTCGACGAAGGTGCCTTCGTCGATCAACTGTGCGATCCTCTCGGGCGCCGATAGTAAAAAGTGGAAGTCACACTTCGGGCAAACCTTGAAGTCCTCCTCAAGGGTTTTATTATAAATGATCTCGCCGCAATCCTCGCACTTGGTCCAGAGGCCTTCGGGGATATCCCGTCGTTTCAGAATGCGGATCGTGCTGACTTTTACTTTGGTGTCGAATGGGGACATGGGCAATAAATGTTAACACAAACTTCAGCGCTCGTCCAGCCGAAGGCTTTTAGCGAAACCGGATGTCGCCGTAAAGCGCCGCAAGCTCCCGGAACGTCTTAAGCACGGACTTAAGCGCCGTGGCCGTGGCCTTTCCCGCCGTGCGGGGATAATGGGCCACGCCCACCTCCTCTATCCGGAAGCCCTTCTTTTTGATCCTGGCAAGGATCTCGGAATGGATCAAAAGATGATTAGATCTTATCTCAAGACTATCTAACGTCTTGCGGCGGAATAACTTAAATGCGCAGTCAACGTCCCTGACCGGTAAACCAAAGAGCGCTTTATTCAGCTGCGTCCATAAAAATCCGTTGAGCCGCCGGTGGAGTTTGTCCTGCCGCGCGAGTCGGTACCCCACGACCACATCGCAGCTGTCTATTTTGAAGAAGAGCTTGTCAATGTCGGAAAGCCGGAACTGATTGTCGCCGTCCGTCAGGAACACAAGGTCCTTCACGGCTGCCTTAAGCCCCGTGCGAAGCGCCGCCCCGTAGCCCAGGTTTTTTGGATGTTGCACGAGCCGCACGCGCGGGTTTTTCTTCGACCAGTTCCGGGCGATCTCGGCCGAGGAATCCCGGCTTCCGTCGTCGACGACAACCACTTCGTAATCCACCCCGTAATCCTCCCCCACCTGAACGGCCTGCTCGATCATGGTCGTCACGTTCAACGCCTCGTTGTAGCACGGGAAAACCATGGAAAGCGACTTGAGCGTTTTAGGTCTGATCATGGACTCAGGGTCCATTGGGGTCAAAACAGTGGAAGACAAGGCCCGAGAGAAGCTTCGGATAAAAATAAGTCGATTTCTGCGGCATCCTCAGGCCCTTTTTCGATACGTCGATCATCTCCTTAAGAGAGGTCGGGCGCAAAAAAAACGCCATGTCAAAACGGCCGTTCTTCACCTCTGCCACCGCGTGGCGCGGATCGCGCGTGAAATCGATCGCCCTGGATTTTTCTATGGCCTCGAGGTGAAAGCACGGCTCTAACACTCGCTCATGAAGCACGGCCACATCCAGTTTAGCGGCGGGACTGTCGCCGGTCCGGGAATGGCTCTTATCAAGCGTGAAAATATAAAACGTATTTTTCTTGGTGTAAATGCCGAATCGATAACGGCCCGGATGCCGGGTCCGCTCCCGGATCCGGGAGAGTCTCGACAAAACGGCAGGTAAACCGCCGACTTTCTCAAGCGTGCCGCGTTGCCCAAGAAGTGTCAGCGGGTCCTTTAAAACCTTTGAGACCCGGATCAAGCGGTGCGTCGGAAAAATGGCAAAAGGGTTATGCGCGAAGTCTGAAAAATACGTCATCACGTAATTCCAATCGGCCGCGTTAGCGGCCGATGGGTCCGCCGACGTTTTAGTGGCTGACCGGCCGATCTTACGACGCATCCAATCCCTGAACCGGCAGGCGACCTCAAAACGGTGGTGGCCGTCCGCGATGTAAACGGGCTTGGCCTGCATTTCTTTCTTGAGCTTCTTAAGGAACTTGGGCCTGTGCTCGACATAAAGCCGGTGGCGCACGTCGTGGATCTTCACATCGACCGTAGGTGCGGATTTCAGCGTCATTTTCAAAAGACGGTCCACGGCGCCTTTTTTATCCTCGATAAGCCCGAAAATCGGACTTAAATTGGCCCTCACCTCTTTCAAAAGCGCCAGGCGGTCTTTCTTGGGTTTCGCGAGCGTGTTTTCATGGCGAAGCACCCCCCGCTCATCGATCTTCATGGCCGCCATAAAACCGATTCGCGTGCGGGGCTTGAGCCCTTCCTTATAGTCTTGCACGACCACATAAATGGCGGGGGCTTGGTCCTTGGCCAGAATGCCCGAAGATATCCATTGCCGTAATAGTTTCCCTGCCCTTGTGTACTTGTTATTCTTTACATTATCGCCGCGTTCGTCCAGGCCTAAGATCAAGCGGACCACGTTGTAAGGGCTCCGCCGGTGGAGTTCTTCCTGCTCTGTCCCGGAGATCACGTCGTAGGGTGGTGCCAGAACGTCGGCCGGACGCCGGATCTTCTCCCTGCGGTAACGCCAACCCTGGAACGGTTCAATCACGGGCATGCTTCATCTCATTTGCTAAAAACTTTTTTCATCTTCTCCACGAACGTGCGCGAGATCGGGTTCACCTTTTCACCGGAAACGGACGCGAACTCCTTCAGAAGTTCCTTCTGTTTTTCGGTCAAATGCGTCGGGGTTTCAACGATCACCCGTATTTCCTCGTCCCCCAAACCGCCGCCGCGAAGCGAGGGGAGCCCTTTGCCCTTAAGCTTGAAAATCCTGCCGGTCTGCGTGCCTGCGGGGATCTTGAGCGTCGTCGTGCCCACGAGCGTAGGAACCTCCATCTCGCAGCCGAGCGTGGCCTGAACGAAACTGACAGGCACCTCACACAGGATGTTGTCCTGGGTTCTTACGAACAATTCATGCGGACGCACGTGAATATCAATGTAAAGGTCTCCGCGCGGCCCGCCGCGCAGACCCGCTTCCCCTTCACCGGTGACCCGGAGCCTCAAACCGTTGTCGACGCCCGCCGGTATCTTGAGTTGGATCTTGCGGTCCGCCATCACGCGGCCGCGGCCCGAGCAGGCGGGGCACGCGTGCTCGATCATGCTTCCCTCGCCGCGGCAGCGGTGGCAGGTCCTGGAAATAGAAAAAAAACCGCTGGATGCCAGGATTTGTCCCGTGCCGTTGCAGGCGGGGCACGTTTTACGGGAAGTGCCGGGTTTCGCGCCGTCGCCTCGGCATGCCGCGCAGGTTTCTTCCCGGCGGATGGGGAGGTCCTTTTCCACTCCAAACGCCGCGTCGCGGAAGCTGATCTCGACCTCATGCTCCAGATCGCCGCCGCGCTGGGGCCGGCTCCGTGAGCGCCCGGCGCCGCCTCCGCCAAAGACAGACCCTCCGGCGCCCGAGAAAAAATCCTCAAAGATGTCCTGAAAAATATCGCCGAAACCCGCGGAGGAAAATCCGCCGGCCGCGCCGGACACCCCCGCATGGCCGAACTGGTCATACAGCCGGCGCTTCTCGGGGTCCGCTAAAACCTGATAGGCCTCGGTCGCCTCCTTAAAGAGACCCTCGGATTGTTTATCGCCGGGATTCTTATCGGGATGATGTTCGAGGGCGCACTTCCGGTAGGCCTTTTTTATCTCTTCAAGCGTCGCCGAGCGCTGGACGCCCAAGACCTCGTAATAATCTCGTTTATGCTGGGCCATTCTGTTTAAAAGGGGACAGCGCCCTTTTTTCCTGAAAAAAGGGCGCTGTCCCCTTTTACCGATTATTTGTCGTCTTCTACTTTGTACTCCGCATCGACCACGTCCTCGCCGCCCGGAGCGGATTTTTCATTTTTCTTCGAGGATTTGTCGCCAGATCCTTCGGCCTTTGCGCTTACGTTCTTATACATTTCTTCGGCGATCTTATGCGAGGCTTGCATCAACTCCTCGGAAGCCTTTCGGAGTATCTCGGCATCTTCGCTCGGCAACACTTCCTTGGCCTTCGCCAGGGCCTCTTCGACTTTTTTCTTGTCGTCGCCGGAGACTTTATCCCCAAGCTCCTTCATCGATTTCTCGGTCGAATAGATCAGATTGTCGAGCTGGTTCCTTGCCTCCACGAGCTCTTTTTTCTTCCGGTCTTCTTCCGCATGCGACTGGGCTTCCCGGGTCATCTTCTCAACTTCCTCCTTGGAGAGGCCGCTGGAGCTTTCAATGCGGATCTTCTGTTCCTTGCCGGTCCCCAGGTCCTTCGCCGACACGTGCACGATGCCGTTGGCGTCGATGTCGAACGCGACCTCGATCTGCGGCACGCCCCGGGGCGCCGCCGGGATGCCGACGAGGTCAAACCGCCCTATCGTGCGGTTGCCCTCGGCCATCTCACGCTCACCCTGCAAAACATGGATGGAAACCGCCGTCTGGTTGTCGGCGGCCGTCGAGAAAACCTGGCTTTTCTTTGTCGGAATGGTCGTGTTCCTCTCAATGAGCTTTGTGCAAACGCCGCCCAAAGTCTCAATTCCGAGCGATAAAGGCGTCACGTCAAGGAGAAGCACGTCCTTCACGTCACCCACGAGAACTCCCCCCTGGATCGCCGCCCCCACCGCCACCACCTCATCCGGATTCACGCCCTTGTGGGGCTCTTTTTTGAAAAGTTGCTTGACGATCTCCTGCACTTTGGGCATGCGCGTCTGGCCGCCCACCAGCACGACTTCATCAATGTGCTCCGCTTTGAGCTTGGCATCTTCGATCGCCTTTTTGCACGGCATGATGGTCCGCTGAATGAGATCATCCGTAAGTTGCTCAAGCTTCGCGCGCGAGAGCGTCATCGTCAAGTGCTTCGGGCCGCCCGAGTCCGCCGTGATGAACGGCAGGCTGATCTCGGTCTGTAGGTTGGACGAAAGCTCGCACTTGGCCTTCTCCGAGGCTTCCTTCAAGCGCTGCAACGCCATGCGGTCTTTCCGCAGATCGATCCCTTCGGATTTCCTGAACTCATCGGCGATCCAGTCCATGATGCGCTGGTCGAAATCATCACCGCCAAGATGCGTATCGCCGTTCGTCGAGCGCACTTCAAAAACACCATCCCCGATCTCCAGGATCGAGATGTCAAAAGTGCCGCCGCCAAGGTCATAGACCGCGATTTTTTCGTTCTTTTTCTTATCCAGCCCGTAGGCCAATGCCGCGGCTGTCGGTTCATTGATGATCCTCAACACTTCCAGTCCTGCGATCTTCCCCGCGTCTTTCGTGGCCTGCCTTTGGGCATCGTTGAAGTAGGCCGGGACCGTGATCACGGCCTTGGAAACTGTCTGGCCTAAGTAGTCCTCGGCCGTTTGTTTCATTTTTTGGAGTATAATGGCCGAGATCTCGGGCGGCGTGTACTCCTTGCCGCCCACTTTCACGCGCACATCGCCTCCTTGGCCTTCAACCACCTTGTAGGGAACCAGCTTCTCTTCCGACAGAACCTCCCCGTGCCTCCGGCCCATAAATCTCTTGATGGAGAATATCGTGTTTTCGGGATTGGTGATCGCCTGCCGTTTGGCCGCCGTGCCGACAAGCCGCTCGCCCGATTTGGTGAAACCCACCACCGAAGGCGTCGTGCGCCCTCCTTCGGCGTTCGCGATAACCACCGGGTCTCCGCCCTGCATGATCGCAACGCACGAATTCGTCGTCCCTAGATCGATCCCAATTACTTTTTCCGTAGCCATATTGAGTCAAGCCTCCTCTATATAAAAGCTTATTCTTTTTTCTTTGCGACTCTCACGCGGCTTGGACGAATGAGGCGCCCGTTCAAGAGATAGCCCCTTTGTATTTCGTCCACGACCGCCCCCTCTTTCAAATTCTCCGTTTCCACTTCGGCGACGGCCTCATGAAATCTCGGGTCGAAATCCTCGCCCAGGCTTTTCACGACTTCCACGCCGTGCTCTTTCAGGATCTTATGGAGCTCATTCTGCGCGATTTCGAGCCCCTGCTTCACCTTCTCGGGGTCATGCCCTTCCGAAAGGCTCGCCATGGCCCGGTCAAAATTATCGACCACCGGCAAGATCTCAAGAAGTAGCAGTTCGTTCGCGAACTTGATCGCCTCCTGTTTGTCCCGCTCCAAGCGCTTCTTTGTGTTTTCGAACTCGGCGCGGAGCCTGAGGATCTGGTCCCAATAATCCTTGACCTTGGCTTCAAGCTCCTCCGCCGGCCCCGTCTGAGAAGTTGGCTCTTTTTCGTTTTCTTTCATTTAGAACCCCTTCACCGCCTCGCTCATGCCGTCGGCCAGATACTCCACGACCGCGACCACTTTCGCATATTTCATACGCGTCGGCCCCACCACCGCCACGCCTCCGAACGGCGTCCGGCCCAGGGTGCAGTCTTTCACGACGAGACTCACCTCTCCAAGCCTGCCGGCTGAATTCTCGCTGCCGATATGGACATGCACCCCTTCCTCCTCAAGGTCATGGGCCAAAATTTCAAAAAAATTGTACTTCTCGTCGAACGCCTGCAGCAACGACCGGATCTTTTGCGTATTCTGAAACTCCGGCTGATCAAAGATCCTGAAAGCGCCCTCAATGAAAAGCTCCGGCTCCTCCTCGAAGAAATCCATGAGCTTCTCGGTCTCCACGAGCTCCTCCAACAGGTGATTCAAAAATGACACGCGCCGGAGGTTTTTTATATAAATGATCGCCGCGTTCTCGGTGAGCTCGGAGATGATCTTGGAAACTTTGTCGGCCATTCCCTCGATCGTCTTGGCTTTCGCCAGCTCCTTCCGGACCCACTGTTTTTCCTTCTCCGGCAGTTCTTCCTTGCTCATCAGGCAGTCTACATAATAGCGGTAACCTTTGTCCGTGGGAATACGCCCGGCGGATGTGTGAGGCTGTTTCAAATAACCTTGCTCCTCCAGGTCCGCCATCACATTCCGGATCGAAGCCGGGGAAAGCCCCAGCGCATACTTCTTCGAAAGGGCCCTGGAACCTACCGGTTCGGCTGTCTCGATATAGGACTCCACGATATGCTCAAATATGTTGTCTTTTCTAGAACTCATCTCATCCTTATCCATGAATGACTCCTGCACTTTCCACTATTAGCACTCTATATGGTCGAGTGCTAACAATTAGTTTAACACAAAACCAACCTATGTCAAGCAATCCTGACCCCCGTGTACAGCCAAAATAGAAATGTCCTAGTTCTACCAAATTAGAAATGTCCTAGT
>CAYJVC010000007.1:50661-53642 GCA_964373505.1 uncultured Planctomycetia bacterium | reverse complement strand
AATGATTATTCGCTTCAGCTTCTCATGAATGACGGAATGATGAACGAATTTCTCAGACAACAGACCCCTATGGTCAAAACCCGGCCTTAAGCGATACATGAAAGATCGACCGGTCATTATCGGTCGAGCGGTCCCCCAGAGGAAAACCCCAATCGGTTTGCAATGAAAAATACCTGTCCACGTCCAGCCGGATCCCGACTCCCGTGCCCAAAAGAAACCTATCCTTTACATCGGTCGTCAAAACCCGGTCACGTGTGAATGTCTTGGCTGAATCCAGAAATCCCAGGATCCGCAGCGCGTCGCGCCATTTGATATCGGAGAACGGCACGAGCCACCCCTCCGGGATGAACGCGGCCGGCCACTGCCACTCCGCCGACAGGCTGTAACCGTAGTCGCCGGCCGCGTCGGATTCGGGATACCCTCGCACGGAGAGAGCCCCTCCGGCCCGAAACTGCTCGGGAGAAGGCAGGCTGTCGTCCGTCCATTGACCGCTTGCTTTCACAAGAACGAGCGACGGCCCTGGGATCTTTTGGATGCGAATGGCCGTGGCGGTGTAGTACAGAAACTCGCCGCCCGTGCCGGGGACGGAAGCCAGGGCGTCTACGGAATCGGAGCTGCCCAGGAAATCAGGGATGCCCCAATGGAGTTGCGGCACAAGCACGGCCTTTCCGGAGGCGTCCTGCCAGAAGAACTGCGCGCCGAGATTCACGATCCGCAAACGGTCAAAATCCACCTTGAAATCATCAACCAGCGTTTTTGAGTCCTTGATCTCGAAGCTGAGCAGCCCCTCCAACTGGAAGCCAAGCCGCCGGATGAATGCGTACGAGATCCCGGGCGTGAGGCCCAGATACTCTCCTTTGACTTCCAGCGGCTTCAGGTGCTTCACGACCATGCTGTTTGCGGCACTGCCGCTCAAGCGCAAGGTGGTGCGCTCATCCTCGAGCGGGGTGGCGTAGGAGAAAAAACCGGCGGTGAAGGCGCCTTCCTCCGCCAGCGAGAGAGCGGTATTTAAAGTGTCGGTGTGTCCCGTGAGATTGTTATGGTCGAGGCGCAGGGTGGAGCGTGCCCGGTGCGTGAGCTTTGTGCCGCGGTTATGCAGTTCGTAAAAAGCGTGCAACGGTTGGATCTCCTTGGCTTTTAAAACGATGTTGGAAGTGGCCGGATCTTCCCCGGCCATGAGATACGCCTTGGCCCGGATGTCCGCTTTCTGGTTCAGGAAATAAAGGTCCGAGGCGAGGTCCAGGTAGTTGAAGATCCGGTCCTGTCTCAGGTGGATCGCGTCTTCATAAACAGCGCTCGCGAAATATTTATTCCCTTCGACCGTGACCTTTTGGATCTTGCCTTCAATGATCTTGACGTTAAGGGTTTCGCCCGTCATTTTCTGGGGCGGCAGGTACGCGCGGCTCGTCGTGAAGCCATAGGCGCGGTAATGGTTCGTGATGGCTTGAGTGAGGGACTTGAGTTCTTCGAGAGAGGTCCTGCGGTCCTCAAATTTGGCCAGGATCTCGCGGAAATCGCTCTCGTCAAAAAGCTGATTGCCTTCGAGACGGATCTTTTTGACCAAAAATTTGACGCTGTCTTTCTGGGGTGTCTCGGGTTTTTCCTCTTCGGCGATGATCTCGGTCGTGGTCTCGGCGGTGGAGGGGGGAGCCTTGGCCTCTTCGGCGAAACGTTCCGCCTGGAACACGAGATCTTTTTTTGTTTCGGCGTCCGGAGTTTGCGCAGCCAAAGCGGCATCCGTCAAACTCAAACACAAGAACACCGCCAGGATGAAATATTTTTTGGTCAAAGACATCCTCATACTCCAACCCATTCTATCTCAAAAAGTTATGAACGTCCATAAAGGTCGCTTCGTTGACAACCCGTTTTAGCTATGTTAGACTCCGTTGAATAAATAAAAGGTTTTTTGTGGCGGAATCGTCTTTCAAATTGAAATTAGGGCTGCCGAAAGGCAGTCTGCAAGAGTCCACTTTCAAGATCTTCAATAAGGCGGGTTTTAAGGTTTCGGTCAGTTCCAGGTCTTACATCCCTTATATCGACGATCCTGAAATTGAGGCGGTGCTGCTTCGCGCCCAGGAAATGTCGCGTTACGTGGAGGATGGCGCGCTCGATTGCGGCATTACCGGGGAGGACTGGATACTCGAGAACGGGTCGCAAGTGATCCGAATAAACGAGCTGACGTATTCCAAAACGAGCTTGAATCCCGTGCGTTGGGTGCTGGCGGTGCCTCAGAATTCTCCGGTCAAGGCGGTCAAGGACCTCGAGGGCAAAAGGATCGCGACTGAGCTCAAGGTTTTTACGGAAAAGTATTTAAAGGAAAAGGGCGTCGCCGCCGACGTGGAATTCAGCTGGGGGGCCACCGAGGTCAAGGTTGCCTCGGGGCTCGTGGACGCGATCGTGGAGCTTACGGAGACCGGCTCATCGCTTAAGGCCAATAACTTGAGGATCGTCGAAACGCTTTGCCACTCGACCACGCAATTTATCGCGAATAAAAGCGCATGGGAAAATAAGGCCAAGAAGGTCAAAATGCAGCATATCGCGATGCTCCTCGAGGGCGCGATCAACGCGGAGGCAAAAGTCGGCCTCAAGATGAACGTAGAAAAGGAAAATTTAAAGAAGGTGGTCGCGCTTCTGCCGGCCATGAAAAAACCGACGGTGTCTAACTTGTCGGAGGACGGCTGGTTTGATGTGGACACGATCATCGATGAACATGCGGTCCGCACGCTCATCCCGAGGCTTAAGGAAGCGGGCGCGGAGGGCATCATCGAGTATCCGCTCAACAAAGTGATCTACTAAACGAGCGATAAGCGTTAAGCGATAAGGGGTAAGCATTCCTTACCCCTTAACGCTTATCCCTTACCACTAACATGGAGGTAACCGAACGTTATGCCTTGCGGGAAAAAAAGAAAACGCCACAAGATGGCAGTCCATAAAAGAAAAAAAAGACGCCGTAGAGACCGGCACAAGAAGAGAGAGCGGTA